>DVFZ01000087.1 GCA_018712945.1 Candidatus Pullichristensenella stercorigallinarum
TGATAAGGCCGTATACGCCGCGGCACAACGGGAAGGTGGAGCGCAGCCACCGGGAAGACCAGCGCAGGTTCTATGCCACCCACCGCTTCTGGTCCCTCGACGACTTTGGCAGGCAGCTAGCTGCCTGCCAAGGTCGGAGCAACGACCGCCCCATGCGCCCTCTGAACTGGCTCTCCCCTCGCCAAATTCTTTCTTCCTTTTGCGTCCAATTTGTTTGACAAACCTACAACATGCGGTTTTTCATACTTCTGTAGCTTTTTGCAGAAAAACAAAAGGCCGGCATGCGCCGGCCTTCAAAATGATCCTACTGCAACTCGAACTCCATCGTAACCGATGCGTCCACACTCACCAGCGCCGCCTGTACGAGCGTACCGGCTCCGCTGTCCGCCGCGCTCGCCTCAGGGGCAGCAAAATTGCGCATGCTGTCGTACGTGTAGACTGCGGATTCGGAAATGCTTTCGATAGATGATATCTGCATGCCCGCGGCAGCGGCCAGTACGTTTGCCTTGCGCTGGGCGTCCTGCACGGCCATCGTCAACGCCTGCTCCTGCGCCTCAGTATCGTCCTGCACGGTAAACTGCACGCTGTCCAACGTATTGGCACCGGCGGCAAAGGCGGCGTCGATCAACGCCCCCACGCCGTCAATATTCGTGGTGCGCACAGAGAGGGAATTGTAAGCGGTATAGCCAACGATGACCTCAGTGCTGCCGGAATAGTCGTAATTGGCGTAGATATTGATAGAATCCGTGTTGATCTCTGATTCCTGTACGCCGGCGTCGAGCAGCGCCTGCTTGATGGCGGCGATCTTCTCATTGACGGTAGATTGCGCTTCAAGCACATCCGAGGCCGCCTCGCGCACGCCCATGGTGACAATCGCCAAATCGCTCTCGACCAGCACCGTGCCGCTGCCGGACACAGTCAGTTTTGTTTCCTCGGCCAACGCCGCCCCAGTTCCCAACGCCAGCAGGGCGGCACACATCAGCAGTGCAAACAGCTTTTTCATCGTTCAAATCCCTCCCGTTTCTTTAACAATTTGCATTCGCCGGGCAGCGGCAAAGAAGCGTGGCGCGCGTGGCGGTCACGAAAACTTCTTTGCAGCTTTATTCCGGAGAAAATATAATGCGTTTTGAAAGCTCAATCGTGCTTGCGGCGACGATTAATCAGCGTTATACCCGCCCATACCAAGGCAATCAGGGCGACCACACCTACAGCTATACCGGCATAGGGGGCAATCACGGCCAGAGAAACGCCCATGTCTCTGAAAAACGCGCCCAACGATTCCAAAGAACGGTTTAAGCCCTGTTCGGCGGTGCCGCCCGTCGTCGTGCCGCCAGTAATCGCCGTAGCTTCGAGCTGCGCCCCTTCGCGCAGGACGATGTCTACACGCGCGTATTCCAACTGGCTATCAAAGTTGCGCAACTTGCTTTCCAAGGTATCAATCTGCGTGTATACTTCTTCCAGCTGAGCGTCCAGCGCCTCCAATTCGTCCGCATCCGCAGCGGAGGAAATCAACTCGTTGAGGCGATCGCGCTCCAGGCGCAGCGTCTCCAAGCGTCCCTGGACATCGTAATAGTTATCGGAAATATCCTCACTGTTGACGGACTGATAGGCGACATCCGCCACAAAATCCAAGGCCTCCAAGAAAGCGTCCAATTCGTCCGAAGGCACATCCGCCGCAATGGTCGCGTTGCGCGCGCCCTCCTGGCCGCTGCGCGTGTCTGAGACAACATGACCATTGTACTCTTCAACCAAATCCAATATTGACTGATGGGTAGCGTCAAAATTATCGCTGTGCAGCTCGCGCACGGCGCTGCGCGCAAATAAGCGCTTCTTTGCCGTCTCCACTTCGGAAGAAGACTCATCAGCGTTTTCCTCAATAGCCGTATCTTCTGTTCTGGCTTCGCTTGTCAGAGCAGATGCGGAAGCGCCCGCACCCGCCGAAGCTGGCGCCGGCGACTGGCCATCGCCAGCAATAACTGCATTGCTGTTCTCCGCCGCGCCGTCCGCTTCCACCAAGGCATGCCGCGCCAAGGTTGGATCGTCAGAAACGCTATAGGTTTCCGGATCCGCATCGTAATATTCGGCTCTGGGCGCACTGGTGGCGATATGTACGCCTGACGCCGGGGCAGTATCGGCATCAAAATCAAGCACGCCAGTGGCTCTGAACACGGCAGTGGTACCGGCAAGCAACACAAACGCAGCCGCTACCGCAGAAACTGCCCGGTATAACACCCGCGTTTTACGCCGCCGCGCCTCGCGTTTGACTGCAGCGCGCCAGCCCGCCTGCGCCTCGAGCGGCGGGCGCAGGCCATCATTCATATGCGCAAGCGCATCGTGGATCGCTTCGGTTTCCCAAAGCGCTTCGCGGCATGTGGAGCAGTTCTGCGCATGGCTAAGAAACGCTTCGCGCTCAGGCTGCGTCAACTCGCCGTCTATATAGGCATCCAGGCGTTCCAAAAACTCTTTGCAGTTCATGCGCACACTCTCCTTTCTATGTTTTCAACCATTTAGACGTTCGTGCGATCAAAAAGTTCCATTTGTGCGGAAAGAATTTCACGAAGCCTTGCCCGGGCACGGCTAATGCGGGATTTGATAGTGCCGACGTTGGTGTTGAGAATATCGGCAATTTCATCATAGGAGCAGCCCTGTATATCACGCAGCACGACGGCGGAACGCATATCTTCGGGAAGCTCCTGAATGGCTCGGTCGAGAGCGCGGCGCTGCTCTGAACGCATGGCGTGATGCTCAGGGGTGTCCATATCCTCCACTGGCGACCAACCAGCCTCAATGCGCTCATCCAACGAAGATGCCTTGCGGCGTTTGCCGCGGCGAAGTTCGTCCAGGCAGGTGTTCATGGTAATACGGTATACCCATGTGGCAAAAGAGGATTGACCCTTAAAGCTTGAGATCGAACGATAGATGCGCAGCATCGCCTCCTGGAGACAGTCTTGCGCGTCTTCCCGGTGGCCGCACATGCGCAAAGCGACCGCATACATGCGGCCTTCCTGCGCAGCCATGAGTTCGGAAAACGCCTGCCCATCTCCCTTGGCGGCGCGTTCAATCAGGGTCTTCTCATCCATCTGCACGCAAGTACCTCCTCTCCTGCCCATTTTATTATACACGAAAATTGAATTTTTGCATAGGGCTTGATTTTGGCGGCGATATGGTGTATAATAAAAAGCGTGGTTCCGCTTTGGGGCTGTTAAAGTTCCAATTTTAAAATGCCGGTGTGTCGGAATTGGCAGACGAGACAGACTCAAAATCTGTTATCCGCGAGGGTGTGTGGGTTCGAGTCCCACCACCGGCACCATGAATACCGACATTAGTTGGTATAAAAAGACTCGCCGATTGCGGCGGGTCTTTTGCTATACCTGCAAATCTGTGAACGAAAGTCGTGTAAATGGTTTTTCCTTGCAGGAACACACGAACGGGCTTGCTTTCACGTTTTCCGCCATCCAGCGCTGTTTTTGATTCGTTTCGACGATGCACACCCCCTGCGTCTGTGGGTTTATAGCCCGTAGCCCGAACAGAGGGTGTGCATGGTTTCACGCTTTCCAATGCCCTAAATCTCGGTTTCTTTTCCATCCTTGAAGATGAAGCACAGGCGGTTGTCGGCCTTTACGCGCACCTGTTCCACTGTGCCATACCACAGCGTTTCGTCGAAAGATGTGATTGGCCCCTGTGTGCTGAGCGTAGCGAGGTATTCCTTCAACGTGCCACGCTGGGCGATCCGGCGCGCGCGTTCCGCTTCCACCTCTGCGACCTTTTCCCGCAGCATATTGTAGCGCGTTTCATACTCCGCAAACTGGCGATTGTATTCCTCCTGATCCTGCGCCATCGCAGCGTTCGCAGCAATCAGCCGTTCCATTAGGCCGGTCGTCACTTCCAGCTCGGCTTGCAGTCTGGCATTCTCCTCATTCAGAGTTTCCACTTCGCAGCGCTCAGTCATCACCGTTTCACAAACCGCTATGATCTCGCCCTTGTTCCCCAGCACGCGGTTGACCGCCAACACGAAGGCTTCTTCCAAGGTCTCCGTGCGTATGGGCGGCGTACTGCAATGCTGGCCGCCGTAGTGCTTGCCATTGCATTGCCAGACCTGCGACCGATACTTCGAGCCGGAATTCCACACCTTGCTTCCGTAGACGCTGCCGCACTCGTCGCAAAAGATGCGCCCGGAAAAGCAATGCGGCGTGTAGTAGCGCCTGCCGGATTGTCCGCGCCTGCGTATCTC
>DVFZ01000088.1 GCA_018712945.1 Candidatus Pullichristensenella stercorigallinarum
AGCGGAACGGAAACGGCGGAGCTTGAGACCGCGCCGGAAGGAGCGGAGGGAGAAGAGCCTGCCGCTGTGGATGGCGGTGAAGAGGCGAACGCGGAAGAGTCAACGAGCGGAACGGAAACGGCGGAGCTTGAGACCGCGCCGGAAGAAAGCAATAATAATAATGAAGTAAACAATTTGGAAATGGATGCCGCCGCGTCCGCAATGGCTGCGGCGCTGGAAAGCGCCGTCAGTACCCCGGCACCGGTCGAAACGCCGCTGCTGGCCCTCGCCGCTCCGCAGGCCGGCGAAACCCCGGATGAGGGTGTACCGCCTGTAGACGAGGGCGAGACGGAAATGGAAGAGGATTATGCCGTCAACGCTGGCAGCGCCACGTTGACGATTAACGGCGTGCGCATCGAAGGCTCCGTATATACCAATGATACGGCCAACAACGCCATTCGCAACGCCCTGCTTGGCGCGGTGGATCATCTCAAAACCAACCTGCCCGAAGCCCCTGGCGGTATTGTCGATATCATCGTCACCGTCGGTGCGGGTACCTATGAGGGGGGCGTTGATCTTGGGGCAGGCGACAAAGATTCGCTGCGCACGAAGCTGCTGGAGACACTCGGCCTTACCGGCGGCGGAAAAGACCCCATCGCCAATATTTCCATCGTTGCCGAAGACGCCATGGAAACAGACAACAGCGGCAATGCGACCCCGACTGCGGATACCGACGGCAAGGCCATCATTGAGGGCAACCTTATCTTCGACGGTTTTAACACGCTGCTGGCGGGCATCTACATTGGCATGAACAGCAAGGTCAGCGCCGCCAATGCCGACCGCTTTGCCTACTATGGCACGCGGGAAGACGATGATGTGGACATTGATATCGACAGCGTCGGCGAAGTGACTGTCGATACCGGCGACGGGGACGACACAGTGGATCTCACCGTCAAACAGGAGCCGACCGTGCAGGTGGGCGTCGATCCCCAGGCTATTGAGGATATCATTATCACCGAGGTCATTGAACACGTTACTGCCGGCGGCTCGGGCGGCACGCAGAGCGTTACAACGCAGGAGGGCTTTGAGCAGCTTGTCAATGACACGGTCACGCAGATCAAGGAAAACAGCGTTTCCGGATCCGGCGAACGCAAGCGCGCCAAGGTTACTGTGCATACCGGTGCGGGCGACGACGTGGCGAATGTGGAAATCGTCAACGCTCTGGCTTTCAGCGCTGGCGAGCAGGCTGCCAGCGATCCCAACGCCAACCCGGATATAGCATATAGCTTTGAACTCGACCTGGGCGGAACGGATGTGGACATCGACCTGGGCGACGGTGCGGATGAAGTCAACGTTTCCGGGGGCATGAGCATGCTCTATGGCCGCAAGGCCATCGAAGCCGTGATCGACTTTGCGAAGGAACAGTTGGATACGGTGGTTGAAGGCAGTCATATCGTCATCTCCGGCGGCGCGGGCGACGACACCATCGCCGTGGATACCACCGCCGCTTACTACGACCTTCTCGGCGCGGACGTGCGCATTGACGCAGGCGCGGACTTCGACCGCATGCATCTCACTGGCGAGCTGGCCGAGATGGCGGATGTGGAAGACCGTATCGCCGGCAGCCTTACCCAGCTCCATTTGGAGACGCAGGCCGAAATTCAGGTGTTTGACGACATCCTCGGCCATTTCACCGACGAAAACCCCGTGACGGCGGCGCTGGCGCTGCGTCAGCCGCTGGAAATTGCCATGAGCGGCGTCGAAGCCGTCACCGACCTTTTGGACAACAAGGCCAGCGTCGAACTGACCGGCGCGGAGACGCACCTCTCGGTTGAGCCCTTCACCGACTACATACTCTCCGCGAATCCGGACGTCGAGGTCGCCTTCTCGGTCACCGTCGCGGGCGACGGCTTCCTCTCCAACCTGCTGGTTACAGCGGCGGAGAGCGCCGGGGAAAACCGCCTCGCCATTGAGACGCTGAAGGCGGACGGCTTGAACGTGTTTGTTATCGCCCCGCAGATTGAGGTGCGCGGCGAGGTTTCCGGTGAAAACGTCATTTTCGTGGCCGAGTCGCTGAACTCGGAGGCGTTGGATGCCTCCGTCACCATTGTCGAGGATGAACTGACTGGCGAAGCGCTGGAGTTTGGTTTCGACTTTATTGAAGCGAAGGAAACGGCGTCCATCTCTGTAGGCGAAGGCGCGTCCATCCTTGCGGGCGGCTTTGTCGACCTGCGCGCGCGCACGCTGCAGACCGGGGGCTATATTGATCCCTCGATCTATGAATCCATTGACATTCCGCACTTCGTGGTGGTGAAGCTCGGCTCGGCAAACATCGACATCCTCGGCGACATCACCGCGCAAAAGGGTTTTGTCAACGCCCTGGCCTCCGCACGCAATGAGTTTGACACGGGCGATTTGCTCTCGCTCATACCGCTCTCCTTCGGCATGGGCGACGTAGAGGCCAAAGTGACGCTCGGCGGCGAGGCGCGGATCAGCGCCGGCGCTGGCGCGCGATTGATGAGCGATACGTTCGTCTATGTCGATACCTACGACGACGCTAGCTTCCCCAAGTTCAACGTCTCCCTGGCGGGCAACGTCGTCACTGCGGACACCAAAACCATTGTGTCGGGCAATGCGAGTATCGTTTCCGGGGGCGATACGCGCGTGGACGCGCGCAGCCGCGCCGCTTCCTACGCGGTGAGCATGGCCGTGCCCACGGATGTGGTCATGCCCACGGCGCGCAGCGGCATCTTCCTCGGCGCGAATTTTGCCTTCGCCGAAACCATGGCGCAGGTGTTGGACGCCGCTTCCCTTGAAAGCCGGACGGGCAATGCCTCAGTCGAAGCCGACGGCATCCTTCATACGCGCACCTACGCGATCTCCTCACCCGTGAGCGTTTACGCCGTCGACGAAGATGGCAATCCGGTCATGGATGCAAACGGCCAGCCGGTCAAGGCCACGCAAACGGCCACCGTCCTCAGCCTCGTGAGCACGGTTGAAGAGATTCTCGGCCACGTGCCCAAGGAAGTAAACAGCGTCAAGGCGAAACTGATTGGCGGCATTACCGGCAGCAACAGCCTTGCCCTCAAGTTCAATTCCGGTACCGAGCCGCCCAAGGACGCGGTCACACAGGCGAGCACGCAGTTCGTCGGCGCGCTTTCCATCGCCGCCATTGATAATGAAGTCAGCGCCCTCATCAATACTACTGGCAGCGTCCGCGCGGCGCAGCGACTGTCCCTGCGCGCCGACGGCGATACCACATCGCGCCAGCGCGCCGACGGTTCCCTCTATGAAAATGCCTCTCTTGTCACGCTGCCTGGCGTCGGCCAGGTCACGCGTACGCTTGACCCCAGCAACAACGCCGCCGGGGTTGGCGTGGCCGTGGGCGTGTTCAGCCACGACGTTAGCGCCATCGCTCAGAAGGGTACGGTGGTTGCCGGCGGCGGTCTGGATGTTTCCGCCAACAGCCGCCGCGTGGAATCTTCTGTTGTTTCCAAGGCTGGCCATATTCCCGCCACGTCCAGTTTCGGCCTGGGCGGTGCGGTAGCGGTGCATATCGCCTCCGTACGCAACGAGGCGCGCCTTGCCAACGCCGCACGCTACGCGCTTGAAGGCGCGGTCAATGTGGAATCCGTCATTGCCCATGGCCTGTTTGAGACGGTTGGCGACGCCAGCGGCAAGCGCGTGCGCAAAGCGCTCCCGCTGGGCCCCATAGACATCCCGCTGATTGACACGCCCACCTACCGCGCAGACAGCGTCGGCGTCGGCGCGGGCATTGCTGTGGGCGTCATCGGCGTAGATGTTTCCGCCGTGATTGAGGACGGCGTAAACTTCAATAATAAGAATCAACTCGATAGCCTCCGTGTGGCGGCATCCTTTGCCGGTACGGAAGAGCTGCGCGCGGCGGCGGGCGCGTCCGGCGGCATTTCCGCCACGCCTGTAGCCGCTACGGACATCTCCGGCATCATGGTCGAGGCGTACCTCGGTAAAGGCGGCAAAGCGGCCAATGTCAGCGGCGATATCTCCGTCACGGCGCGTGGCAGTATCGAGCGTACGCTGACTGCGGACGCGGCGGCGGCAGGCACCCGCGTGGGCGCGGGCGCGGCGCTGGCGGTGAGCGTGTTTAACGACAGCGCCACGGCCGACGTGCTGCGCGGCCTCGACGCTGGCGGCAACGTGCTCGTAAACGCGGACAGTGTCAGCCGGCTGGATGAAAACGTCAAGGCTTCCACCACCGGCGCGTTGCCTGCAGAAACAGGCGCGGGCGGCTCCACGCCTTCCAGCACTACGCAGGAGCGCGACGACGTGCTCAGCGGCAAGACTGAGCCCTCTGGCGTCACTGTCAACCCGGACGTTAAGGATCAGGCCGACAAGCAGGCCGACGAAGCCCTTGCCCGTGGCGGCAAGTTGGCCGGCGACGTGAATACAAAGAACGTAAACACGCAGAACGTCTCCAGCGCCTCCGCCTCGCGCCAGCGCGCGCAGACCTCGGAAGGTTCCATACAAGTCGCCGCGGCCATGGCGGTCAACATCCAGGATAACCTCTCCCGTGCCAAGGTGTTCGACGGCAACGACGTGCTCGCTCTCGGCGACATTACCGTGATCGCCCGAAACGACACGGACGCGGTCGTTGCCGCCAACGCCAGCGCCACCGACAGCCTCTATGGCGTCGGCGTGGCGGTGGCCGTCAATACCGTCAACCATGAAAACATCGCCTATCTCGGCACCGGCCGCGTTTCGGGCGCTTCGCTGACCGTGGCGGCGGAGATCTATGAAAAGGAAGACGCGCAGGCGCTGGAACGGGCCTTTGAGGATCTCGTCAACTTCATTGCCGCCAACGGCTCCATGGATGAGCTCATCGACCTCATCCGCGCGCGCGGCTACGAGAGCAGCGCCGCCCATCAGCTCGACGAATTGCTCAAAAAGAGCGGCTGGACGGCTGAGGAACGCGCGCGCATCGCCGAGTATGTGGACGAACTGACCGACCGCGCCCTCTGGAAGGAAGGGGACGAGATGACGCTGCGCGAGCGCGTGGATGACCTCATCCTTTCCACCTGGGAAGCGGGCTACGCTGGCGCGCCCCTCACGCGCGACCACGCCTACGCCATGGAGAGCTACGTGCGCGAGGCGCTTAGGGCCCACTACGCGAACGAGACCGCGCCCGACGGTTCCCTGTACGGCGGCCTCTGCGCGCCGCTCGTCGCGGAGCTGATCGCCGGCATTGACACCTACCGCGCCGAACAGGCCCATAAGCAGCGCATGCTCGACCTCGCCTGCGACCTCGCCGAGGGCAAGCCGATTTCCAGCGAAGACCAGGCCGCCCTCAATGAATATCTGGGCATGGAGGCGGACGCGGAGAATATGAAGGCCATCCGCGAGATGATCGTGGACGAGGCCGTGGCCCAGATGACGGGGGAGGAGAGCGCCCTTTCGTCGGCCTCCGTCTATCCCGCCGCCTATGCGACGCTTCTTGAGGATCAGTTCGCCGCGCTTGCCGACCCGCAGGCGTGGCTGGAGATATACACCCTTGGCTGGCAGCCGAACCCGGAGCTGATCATGGCCACGGAAAAGACCTATACGGCGCTCATTGAGCTGCTGGCCGCGCGCTTTGGCAGCGGCGGGGAGCTGGACGGCGTCGGCCACAGGATTTCTACGCAGGCCATCTCCGGCGTGGGCGCTTCCAGCGTCGGCGTGGCGGGCGCGGCGGCCATCTCCGTCGTGAACGCTCGCTCCGAGGCCACCGTCGCCGCGCAGGACAACGCCATCGCCCTTACCGGCGAGGCCGCCATCCGCGCCGACGAGGCGCAGAAGGTCTATACCACAGCCAGCGGCTCGGCGGACAAGGTGCTCGGCGACGCCGCCAAGATACGCACCATCAACAATCCCGGTACTTCCGTGGGCGTGGGCGCATCCTTTGCGCTGAACCTGCTCACCACGGACGTGCGCGCCGCGCTTGGCGCGGGCCGCGACCTCACCGCCGCCTCGCTGGACGTTTTCGCGCGTCTGCGCAACGATGTGGACACCATCTCCGTCGCCGGCAGCGACCCCATCGCCCGCCGCGACACGGCGATCAGGGCCATCCCTACGCTGGGCAACGCGGGCAACGCCGCCGCCATCAAGGCGCAGGCCGAAGCCGCCAACGCCGGCACCAATACCAAGGGCATCTCCGCCGATGCATCCGTGGCCCTCGCCATCGTCGAAAGCACGGTGCAGGCGCTGGTGGACACGGGCGCGACGGTGAAAACGACGAACGCCACGGATACCATCGAGACACTCTACGAGGGTGCTGAGGGCGCAAAGCGCGCCAACGTGGCGGTGCAGGCCATGCAAAGCGGCGATTCCTACGCCGAGGGCAAGGCCTTCTCCGCCGGTTCCCGCGCCGCCGTAGGCGCGACGGTGGCCGTCAGCCTGATGAGCAGCGATGTGCTCGCCGCCCTGCGCGCCGACACCACCGCCGCGGGCAGCGTGCGCGTCTACGCGCTGACGAAGAACGCCGACGAGGTCAACGCCGTGGCCACCAGCATCGGCGCGAGCATCGACCGCGTGTTGGAGAAGTTCCGCCTCGGCCTCAACTACGTCAGCCCCGGCGCGGGCCCCAGCAATTTGAGCGGCAAGGTTGCCACTGCCCTGAGTGAAAAAGGCACGCCGCTGGTCGGCAAGGCCACGAGCGGCCTCAAACAGGCCAGCGATTCCCTGCCGCTCTCCAGCAACATACTGCGCGTTTTCAACGTTGATCTCGACGCCGCCACCCAGCGCGCCACAGCCCCCGCCTCCTCGGCGACCGCCGTGGCGAATGCTCAGAGCGGTGGCGCGGCCCAGCCGCAGGACATTGCCATGAACTCCGGTACGCTCAACATCGCCGCCGCCATTGGCGTGGCCTACAATGCCCACGCTGCCAAAGCGGAGATTGCTGGCAAGGTCATCTCCGGCGGCGATGTGGAAGCGCACGCTGAGAACCGCGCCAACTTCCGCACCCGCGCCAGCGGCGCGACTGCCACGACCGCCGCCATCGCCAACGTAGTGGGCACGGCCGCGGCTATTACCGTCAACCGCAATAGCGCCGAGGCCACCGTCTCCGGCACTGTGGAGGCGGAGGGCAATCTCGATGTGTCCGCCGCCACCACCCAGAACCTTGACGGCAACTATATCGCCTATCTGGGCGCGCAGGCCGTCGCCCCGACCGTCGCCGCCAGCCCCGGCGGAACGCTCAACGTCGCGGGCGCTGTCGCCGTGCTCTCCGCGCAGGCGCAGGCCATGGCGAAGATCGCGGAAAATGCCATCATCACGGCCCGCAATGTCGCCGTTACCGCGCAGGATGCGAGCAAGCTCGGCGTGCGCGCCTGGGGCCTTGGCATCGGCGGCGGGCAGACGGTGGGCTTTGGCGCTTCCTTTGCCCTGTTGTATGCCGGCAATACGGCCCATGCGCTGGTGGGCGACGGGGCCAAGGTTACGGCGGATTCCCTTAAGGTGATCGCCCGCCGCGAGCGCATTGACGAGAGCCAATACCGGTTCCCCTTCGATATTTCCGACCTCTTTACGGTCAATGCAACAGAAGACAGGGATAAAGGCCTGTTCAACCTCACCATCGACAGCGATATAAGCAACATCACAGACCTCAAGTTTGAAACGACCATCAGCACAGACAACATTCTGGACGTGCTGGATATGATCAACTATCTGGCCACGGTCGATTACTACGTCGAGGCCGTCTCCGGAAGCATACAGGCCGGCGTAGGCAGTCAGGCGGCGGTGGCCGGTACGGTCGCGCTGCTGCTGACGGAAAACGATGTGCAGGCGGTTGTTGGAGAAAACGCCGTACTGAACCTCGGCGAGAACGAGGGCGAGAGCCTGCGCGTAGAGGCGGGCAGCTCGGCTTCAGCGCGCGTGATCGCCGGTTCGATCTCCGGCTCCTCCGCCAAGGCGGGCGTAGGGGCGACCGTCACCGTTGCTGAAAAACGCGACGGTGTGAACGCGGGCGTGGGCGGCGCAAGCAATGTGACCGCCGCGGGCGACGTCTTCATTCAGGCGGACGCCGAAAACGACGTCTGGGCCGTGACAACGGCTGACGCGGTGGCTACGGGTACGGGTGGAGCGGCCATCGGCGGCGGCGTCAATGTTATCGTCACAGGCAGCGCCGTGCAGGCAACGCTGGGCGATGGCGCGACCATCGCCGCGGACGGCGTTTTCGAACTCACCGCGCACAACGATACGAAGCTTACTCTCATTTCTGCCGACGTGGGCCTGGGAACAGGCGCAGCCGTGGCCGCGGGAGGCACCGTCGCCGTGCTTGTCGACGAAAACAGTACCGTCGCCGAGGCGGGCAGGGAAAGCGCTGTTACCGCGCGCGACGTGCTCATTCAGGCTGAAAGCGACGACGCGCTTCTCAACATACTGGCTTCGGCCTCCGGCGCGGGCGCGTCTACTGCTACCGCCGCGGGCACCATTGGCGTGGCCATCACGACGTCGCAGACCCGTGCCGAGGCGTTGGAGGGCAGCGCGCTTACGGCGCAGAGCGGCCATGTGCGGATTCACGCGCGGAATAATACGCAGTTCATTGCCGGTATGCTGGCAGCCACAGCGGGCAATGCGACCGCTGCCGCCGGCGCGAGCGTCAATACGCATCTGTTTACGCAGTCGGTCATTGCCCGCGCCTGTGACCGTGCCGTGCTGCGGGCGGAGAAGGGCAATGTCTCGCTTTCGGCGCTGGCCAATAACCGATCCTTTGATGTAACCGTAGCTGGCGCAGGCACGGGCGGCACGGCGGCGCTCTCCGGCGTTGTGCTGACCACCGTCAGCCGCACCCAGGCCACCGCCGAGCTGGGCGAAGCAGTGACCGTGCGCGCCGGCGATTCCGTCGGCGTGGTCGCCGATGCTTCCGGCACGCTGGGCGCGGTCGGCGGCGCGGGAACGGTCAGCGTCGGTACGGTGGGCGCGGGCGCGACCGTGCATACCATGATCGTCGAAAACGCCATCACCGCCAGGGTTGGAAAGCTCTCTGAGCTTATCGGTCTGGCCGCAACGTCTGTGCCTTCGCCCTCTGGCGGCGGCCAGGCGGGCATCGCCATTCCCAACCGTGAGGAGCGGCGCAGGGGCGTCGCGGTGTATGCGGGCGGAAACATGCAGCTCTATATGGGCTCGGCCAGCGGCGCGCTCGCCGTGGGCACGGCCTCTGTTTCCGGCGTGGTGAGCACGGCAGTAGTCAGAAACCGCATCCTCGCCGAGATCGACGATGGCGCGAAAATCAACGCTTCCGGCAACGAAAGCGGCGTCAGCGCGGCAGAAGGACAGTTCGCGCAGGCGGAAGGATCGGGCGAGGAACAGGAAGTAAGCGTTGACGCAGAAGGGGAAACGCATCTATACCACTTTGCTGGCGCGCTGAACATCGGCAACGCCGTGGGCGTGGGAGCGACCGTGGTGGTGCAGGTCATTGAAAACAGCGTTCAGGCCAGGCTTGGCGACGGCGGCGTTGCCTTTGCCAGCGGCGGGATGCGCGTTTCGGCGCGTTCGGACGCGCAGGTAGCCCTGGCCGGCCTCTCCTTCGGCATCGCCGGGACGGCGGCCGTCAGCCCGGGCGCGAACGCCCTGGTGTTCAACGACACGCTTTCCGCCAGCGCCGGCGGCAGCATGACCGCGGGAAGCGGCATTGAGGTCGCCGCCGCGGGCAATACAGATTTGTACAACATCGGCGCGGCGCTCGCAGGCGCGGGCAATGCCGCCGTCAGCCCCATCGCGATTGTCACCTATTTCAATGGCGCTTCCGATGCCACCGTAGGCGCGAACGCGGTTCTCGACGCGGGAAGCGGCGCGGTGAAAATCGCCGCGGATTCTACGCAAAATATTGTTACTGCCGCCAACGGCGTCAGCGCTGCGGCGACCGCGGCCGTGAGCGGCACGGTATCCGTTACCGTCTCCAAGCGGCAGACACGCGCCCGCGTCCTCGACGGCGCGACGTTGCGCGGCACAAACGTGGACATACTTGCCAAAGATATCTACGATTTCTTTGGCGAAGCGGCTACCATTGCCGCTTCAGGTACGGCGGCGGTGGGCGTCACGGCCATGGTCAATGTGTTGAAAAACAGCGTTGAAGCCAGCCTGGGCGCGAATAATACCGTCTATGCCCTCAGTGGCGATGTAAACCTGGCGGCCGGGGCCGAGCGCGACGTAAGCAGCTACGCCGGCAGCGTTTCCGGCTCCGGTGTGGCGGCGGTGGGCGCGACGGTCATGGTCACCGTTATTGGCGACAAATTGCAGCAGGATGCCCATGACGCGCTGCTGATGCAGTACGACGCACAGGGCAACCGTACCTCCGGCGGCCTTGACATTGATGGGCTCATGCAGACCCTCGAAACCGGCAACACCGCCGCGCACGGCGCGCTGCAGGGCATGACGCTTGCCGAAGACCTCGCGGGCGACGGCCAGAGCGCCGCCGGTATGCAGGTGGGCGGCGAAAGCGGCGTGGATGTGACCGAGGGCTATCTCTCCGACGAATTCAACAATGCCACCGGCGATAAGGAGACGGGTGAAGGCGAGAATTTCGTCGTCGAAAGCGACGCAAACGGCGACCTGAACGCTGCGGCAGAGCTTGGCGAAGTCACGCGCGACTATGCGCCCATGAGCAGCACGGGCGCGGTAATCGGCGCGGGCAGCGTGGTGGTTGCCGGCGGCGACATCAGCGTCACGGCCAACCAACTGCTCACAGCGGATATGATTACCGGCACAATGGGCGTGTCCGGTACGGCAGGCGTCGGCGCTGGCGTCGCTGTGATCGTTACTTATTCCAATGTCACGGCGGCGGTTGGAAACGGCGCTACGCTTGAGGCGGGCGGCGATGTGATCGTCGAGGCTTCTTCCGCATCGAAAGAGCCGGATGAGCAGACACAGCAGGCGCAAGGCATTACCGAAGGCCTGGCCAAAGAGCTGGGAGAAAACCTTAAAACCTATGGCGTGCGCGCCCTATCGGTGACTGCGGGCGGCGGCTATGTTGGCGTGTCGGTATCGGCGGCGGTCATTGCCCTTGACGACGTGCTGACGGCCGAATTGGCGGGAAGCGTGGCAAGCTCCGCTAACGTCAGCCTGCGCGCTGCGTTCGACCATAGCAACGTGCTGGCGGCGACGCTCGCGGCCAGCGGCGGCTTCGTGGCCGTGAGCGTGCCTGTAGCGGCAGTGCGCGCGAATGGCACGGTGAAAAATGCTGTTACGGGCACGGGCGACATCCAAACCGCGGGCACAGTCTCCGTAACCACTAACCTCATTTTCAGAAACCTCGCGGCGGCGGCGCCCTTCGGCGGCGGCGCGGTGAGCGTCAACGCTGCCATTCCGCTTTCCCTCAACCGGCTGACCAGCCATACGTTGATTGGGCAGGGCGTCAGCGTGTCGGCCAGCGATGTAGAAGTGGCGGCCAATTCCGAAACCTCGGCGCGCGCTGCGCTCCTTGGCGTCAATGGCGGCGCTGTGGCGGCGGGCGCAGGCGTTGCGATTGCCATCGACGAGGCGAACATCTATACGTACATTGGCGCTACGCCAAAGGGCGAGGCCGTCGCGGGTAGCGCGCCTGGGGATAAGGGTACTGTGCAGGCCACAGATGGCGTCGGCGTGCGCAACACAATTTCGTCCCATGCCGAGCCGCTCATCCTCGCCGTATCGGGCGGGGCGGTGGCCGCGTCGGTCAATGTGCTGTTGGCCTTCAACCGCAGCGACGCGGTGGCGGCTATCCATCAGGTCAATGTGAGCGCGGGCGGCGACATCGCTGTGGAGGCGACGCTTGCCGGCGCGCTGGCCAAGGCCGACCTCTATCACGCGGGCGCCGGCGCGATTGCCGCGGGCGTATCCGTGGCCTATGCGCAGATGCGCGCGGGCAACGGCGCGTGGATCGACGCCACGGGCGCGAACATCGACGCCGGGGGCGATATCAACGTATTCGCGGGCACGCAGGACAAGCGCAGTCAGGCGCTTGCCGAGGCGACCACCATGTCGGCGGATGTCGGCGCAGTTTCCGGCGCGGTGAACGTGGCCATTGCCGACAACGACGCGCGCAACGAGGCGAAGCTTTGCGGCATGGGCACGGTTACGGCCAATGGCGGCGTCTTTGTTGAAGCGTGGCTGACCACTGGCGCGCCTGTGGAACTGTATGGGCTCAACGTCGGAGCGGCCAACGTCGGCGTGGGCACGCTGGTTTCCCTGAACCGCGCCCGGAACCTCGCGACGGTGGAAGGCGGCACGATCCGCGCAGGGGAATTGCAGGCAAAGGCGCAGGTGGATCCTACAGATAATGCGTCTATCGCCAGCGTGGATTTCTGGCAGGGCGCGGGTTCGCTCGTCGGCGTCGGCGTCAACGTGGCAGTGGCCTACGCTCGTGTGGAAAACGCCGCCATCGCCGGCGCTCAGACAATGGAAATTGACGGCGCGCTGCGCGTGCTCTCGGATGGAACGGCAAATGCCAAGGCGAATATTGCCAATATAGTGGATATGGGCGGCATCGCCGTGGGCGTGATGACCGGCTACGCCTACACGCAGGGCAGCTTTACGGCGAAACTCTCGCTGCCGGCGGGAGCGACGCTGCGCGCGGGCAGCGTGGACGTGGCTGCCGAGCCAGTCGTACATGCGGACGCGGTGGTGGAACCGTCTCTGGGCGGCGTCAGCCTGGTGGCCGCAAACGTTAAGGTGAATATCGCAATCGCCAGCGTCAGCACCCATGTAGCCGCCTCCATCGAACGCGCAGGCGACGGCTCGCTGCCGCAGGTTGTTGTCAGTGGAAAAGGCGCCGGCGCGGAGGATGCCGTGCGGGTGCGGGCGGATTTGAATGCCGGCGTGGACGCGAACGTGACGACGGCCGGTCTAACCTTCAATACGGTCAACATTGCCGTCAACGTAGCCTCGGCAAAGCTGGATGGCGCACAGCTGGCCAGCGTGGAAAATGTGGAGTTGACTGCGCCTTCTATGTCCGTCATCTCCCATACCAATCAGGACGGCGGCACGGGCGCGCAGGCGCTGGTAGGGGCAGCCGGAGGAATGAACGTGACGCTGGAACTTGCCGGGGTGGGCGCGAATACAGCCATCGCGCGCAACGCGCAGGAAAGCGCCGCGAAGGTTTCCGCCAGCGCGCTGAACATTGCCGGCGACCTCGTTATCGAAACGCTTGGTGCGGTGCGCGCCATTTCGGATGTGGAGAGCGGCACCACGGTAACGCTTGTCAACGTGGCGCTGATGCAGACGATCGCCGACGCCGGCGCCGACCTCAGCGCCCGGCTTGAGCTGGGCGGAGCCACGGTGACGGCAGAGACGCTGACCGTGCGCGTAAGCTACAATGACGACGCTACGGCCATGGTTGCGCCCGGCGGATCGGCGGCAGACGTCTCCCTCGGCAGCGTTACGGCCAATACCGCCGTGGCGGACGCAGATACCACCGCGCAGGCCGTCATCAGCGGCAACGGCGAGCTCACAACCTCGGGCAAGGCCAGCGTTACCGCCACAGGCGCGGGCGGGGCCACGGCTGAAGGCCGCACCGTGAAGGTGGACGTCACCGCCCTGCGCATTACGGTAAATACGGCCGTCGCCAACGCCCGGGAAACCCTGCGGGCAGGCATCGAGGGTAACGCCGCTTACGACGTAGGCGCGCTCGAAGTGCTCAGCGAATACAAGGGCGAGGGTGCAAAGGCCACCGTCGGCGGTTTGGCAATGGGCAGCGGCGCCAGCGTCAGCCTGCTTGGAAACGTCAATACCAATGTGGCCAACGCCACGGCCAGTATCACAAACAGCGCCGTCATCAACGGCGGCATGACCATTACTGCGCGTGGGGGCTTGAACGTTCTGGCAACCAGCGCAGGTAAAGCCAGCGCTGAGGCGCTTGCGTCCACCGTAAACGTGAATCTCCTCGGTGTGGGTAACCTCCATGCCGATGGCACCGTGCGCGGCGCGACCAGCGCTGAACTCACCGCGCGGCAGGTAGACGTGCTTTCCGGAGATGTGAATGTTTCAGCCAAGGATACGCCCAGTCTCCATGTGCTCAGCCAGCTTCCGGGCGTTAATGTCAGCGTCATTTCCGCCAACATCGCCACGGTCGAGGGCCGCATCGGCGGCGAAAGCGGCGCGGAGAAAAACAGCGTGCGCGCCCAGGTGGGCAGTGGGACGGCGCTCAACGTCTACGACGGAAATATTTCCATCCATGCTGCCAACAAACCGGCGCAAAACGAAATCGTCATCGACAACGGCTTCAACGTCAGCCTCATCGCGGTTACGGTGAGCTGCGCGGGTACGCAGACATATCTGGAAACGATTGCCAGCGTCGGCGAGGACGCAAACATCAAGGCCATCGGCGCGTTTACGCTGCTGGCCGAAGATAAACCCAACGCCTCTACGCGCGCCAGCGGTTCCTCCATCGGCATCGGCGTCAGCGCCGACAACTACTTCGCCGAAAACATCGCCGTCAGCGCCCTGCGAGCCGCCGTCGGCGAGGGCGCGAATATTCAGGCCATGAACGGCATCCGCATTGAGTCCGTTTCCGACGCCGTTCTTTCCGCTGTCACCGACGCCGACCAGGGCGGGGTGTTTACCGAGGGCGTGCTCAAATCCCGCAACGCCGTCAGCCGCGAATTGCATGCCGAGATTGGCCGCAACGTCACCCTCTATGCATTGGGCGGCAATATCGACGTGCGTGTCACCTCCGGCCAGAACGACAGCATTACCACCAGGACGCTCGACTCCGCGGCGCAACTGTTTGGCATCTCGGATGTACGGGCAAACACCACCATTACGACCAAACAGTATATCGACCTCTACCCCGGGCTGCATATCGAAAACCTCACCGGCGATGTGTTCATTGTCGCTACGGCGGGCGCGGGACAGATCGACAACTACGCCGAGAACCACACCAGCGCCGCCTACGCCTCCCAGACAGGCAAGGCGGAAACGACGCTCGACATCACCACGCATATCGTCTTCAACGACGAGGGCACCGAACCGGAGCAGTTCGTCTTTATCGGCCGGGACCTCTGGTTCCTCAACTGGCTCAACGGGATGGATGTCAAAAACGAACTGAATATTCGCAACGACGGCTTCTCCGGCAGCATCTTCCCCACCAACACGGTGCTTGTCGACCTGGATATGCTGCTGGACGTGTGGTATGCCAAGGTCGTGGCAAACGGCGGCTCCCGTTATCTGAACCTCGGCTACCACGAGGATTACAACGAACCGGGCAGCATGCGCTTTGACAATCACGCGCGCATCGACCTGCCGCTGCTCTCCCTTTCAGCCCTGCGGGCGATGATCGAAGGCGGCAACCAGCGCACATGGGTAAATTTCGAGGGCAGCGTTCACACCTACACGAACAAGACCCGCAACCTCTTTTCCGACGGCGACCATTGCGCCACGACGACCGGTTTCGTGGGAGAAGAAAACGGCGGCATCCTCCGGCGCTCGGACATCGAGTACACGCTGCTTGGCGACGACAATTTCAAGTACAGCGTTTTCAATTCCTTCGGCGACGGCGTGAACAACAGCCTCATCCATTCGTATGAGGATTTCCCCTGGCTGGAGATCGGGGCCATGCTCGCGCAGCGTCCGGTAATCGTGGACGTTAGCGACGATGGCGTGACCGTCACCGGCGATCCGGGCGGCATCATCCGCGCTTCCTACGACGAGGCCGCCGGCGCGTGGGTTTTTGAGCCCATCGTCATGGCCGTCAACGAAGGCGCGGTCAGCGAGAGCTTCCTGCCTGAGGACATCATCATCGTCAACCGCAGCCGCTCGGACATCATCTTAAACGGCATCGCCTTTACGGGCAATGTGCAGGGCACCAACTCGGTAAAGATCGTCTCCGGCCGCGATACCGACCTCTACATCTGGGGCGACATCACCCAGCGGATCAGCCACCCCGACGTGCCGGGCGGCTTCTACTCCCTCTTTGGAGAAACCTCCTGGTGGGGCTTCGAGGGCGGACGCCTCTATCAGGGCCGCAAGAACGACATCAACATCACCATCAACGGCGACGGCCAGTATGTGCGCGAAGGCGAGGGCAGCGAGCTTGTGGAGATCGCCGCTTCTTCGGATGCCTACACGCTCAGAAATATACTGCAAAATGCCGCCAATGTGGTCAGCATCCGCGGGCAAATGTTGCTGGAAAACTGCCTTGAGCACGTTATCTACAACGGCAGCCACGTCACCATTACCAACAACACGGCAAAGGACGTCGCCCTCGAAGGCGCGGGCTTTGGCGACGGCTCGTTTGTCCAGTACATCGGCAAGAACAACTATCAGGTCATCACTGAACCCAGCGATTCCAGCTTCCGCGTCGTAAACAACGCCGGCGGCGATCTGTACTTGCGCGGCAACGTGACCACCAGGCGCTTCGAGGCCATCTGGAACGGCGAAGCTGGCGACTTTATCCAGCAGGCAGGCACGGAAATTTACACCGACCATCTCGCCATCCGCAATGCCGCGAACATCGGTACGCAAACGGACAGGCTCAACGTCTCCGTGCTCCCCGACGGCGTGGAGGCCCTTGAAGCCTCGCTCGACATCTGGGCGACCCTGGCGTTGCGTGCCTCCGGCTACGCGGTCGCGCCCATGGGCGTCATTGAGACCGGGGGCGATGTGAACATCGAATTCATCAATGGTTCCCAGTCCTACGCCTATTCGCAGGATGTGTCCTTCGAGCGGCTCGCGGGCCGCAACATCACCCTGTGGTTGGACCGGTACCTGTCGCTCATCGGTGCGCAGGACGGCATGGCGGTGGAGATCGACGCCGCGAA
The DNA here is from genome assembly GCA_018712945.1 of Candidatus Pullichristensenella stercorigallinarum. Taxonomy (GTDB): domain Bacteria; phylum Bacillota; class Clostridia; order Christensenellales; family Aristaeellaceae; genus Pullichristensenella; species Pullichristensenella stercorigallinarum. The sequence goes on from DVFZ01000088.1 coordinate 16,725, forward strand.
CGACCTTTCCATCTACCTCAGCGAAGTCTCCATACTCACCGCCATCGGCACACAGGAGGACCCGCTCGCCGTCTCCGTCGGCGGCAAGTTCCATGCCGCCGCCTTCGACGAAAACGGCAACATTGTCGACGCGGACTTCAGGATCTTCCTCGAAGTGCCGGAAGGCGACCTCGACGCCACGCCCACGAGCATGGAGCTGTGGTCGGTGTACGTGCCGCTTTACATCAACGTGCAAAACGGCAGCCTCACCATCGGCGACATCTCCGCCAACGCCGCCATACTGCGAGCCAGCGGCGATATGGCCATCGGCAACATCACCCTCGCCTCTCAGACCGAGACCTACGACGTCTGGGCCGGCGGCGATCTGCATATCGCCAGCATATCGCTCAACAGCATCGTTCTGGGCGACCTGCGTTTCGCCGCGGACGGCAACCTCACCGTGGAAAGCGGCCTTACCACCTTTACGCCCGTCACCCTGCAGGCCGGCGGCGACGCATACCTGCACGGCCAGACGGACGTGCAGCCGACCGGACACCTCACCGTCCTTGCCGGCGGAAACGTCTACCTTGACGACCTCGTCAGCAGGCACCAGACCACCATCGACGTATCGGGCGACATCATTGCCGGCAGCGTTTGGGTCTGCGGCGCGGCGGAGCTGACCGCGCAAGGCGCCTTCACCGCTGAAAAGCTCCACTTCCGGCGCAGGGCAGCGCAGGTGGATCACGATCTGCGTATCACCATCGCCGGAGACGTCTCCATCGGCGAGATGATCGTCGATTACGGCGACTTCTACCTCGAATCCACGGGCGGGAATATCGACGTGGACGCCTACTACGCCTACATCTTCGCTACCGGCGGCCAATTCGCCATCGAAGCCCCGAAGGGCAGCGTGACCATGCGCTCTGGCAGCTCCCTGAGCCTCTCTGGGTTTACGCCGGGCACGCTTTCCGGTTATGAGACGACCGCGCGCATCCACGCGGGCAAAGACATCGACCTCTCCACGGACGGCACGGTCTTCCTGGACAGCCCCTTTGGCTTTGCGCTCGACCTCGTCTCCGACGCGGGCGAAATCCGCTTGGGCAGTATCGACAACAATTCCCAGCTCTACGATCTGCAGCTCAACTTCACCGGCAACGCCACCGTCCGCGCCCTTCAGTACAGCGGCTACCTCATGGGGAACGAGGGCACGCTGCGCATAAGCGCCACGGGCGACCTCACCATCGAGGACAAGATGGCCTTCCGCGCCCCGCTGGTTGTGGATGTGGCCGGGACATTCGCCGTGGGCGCGCTCGAGGGCAACGGCAAGACCATGGACGTGCGGGCGAAGGACATCCGCCTCGGCAGCGCGAACCTCACCCTCGGCGGCGCGGGCAGCATCGTCGCGGACGAAGAGTTCTCCGTAAACGACTTCTACTATCGCGGCTACAGCTCCGGCACGCTCGACATCCGCGCCGCGCGGCAGGCGGGTACGATCGCCAGCCTCGGAACTTACGACGGAGATCTGACCTTCACCATCGCCGAGGGCGACTTTCGCGCCGGCTACGTGAACATCGAAAGCGGCATCTTCACCCTCGAAGCGCAGACCGGCTCGCTGCTCGTGGACACCGTGCACGCTATCTACACCGCCGGCATCTACGACATTGAGCTGCGCGCCGGCCTCGACATCGGCAGCAGCGAGGCCCCGCTCAAGTTCGTCGTCACGAAGCCGTGGACCCCCAACAGCTGCACAGAAAACTTCATCTGGTCGCGCGACCTCTACCTGGACTACGACCGGACGGGCGGCGACCCGCTCACGCTCAACAAGCAGGGCGCGGGCAATGTGTACCTCACCGTGCGTGGCCGTGGCGTGGATATTACGCAGGCAGGCGCGCTGGGCGGCGTCATCGACGCTACAGGCCAGACCATTTCCATCACCACTACCCTTGGCGGCATCGGCACGCCGGAAGCGCCCCTCGTCATTGAGGGCGTGCGCGGCCTGACGCTCGATTCCGCGGCGGATATCCACGTGCGCGGCGGCGTAAGCGGCCTGCTCATTAAGGAAATCGCCGCACAGGGCAGCGTCATGCTGGAAGCGGACGGCGCTTTCACCGCCTTTGCAAACCAGCGGGCGCGCGTTTCCTCCGGGACGGGCGAGATCGACCTGCGCGCTTCCGACATCAGTTCCATGGAATTGCTCGCCGCGGCGGGGAAAGAACTGACCGCGCGCGTGGCGGCGACCCGGGCGCAGCTTTATATCGGCCACGACGCCGGCGTTCGGGTGCTGCTGGATGGCGTTGGCATCCTTTCGGGCGAACTGCGTTCCGACGGCGGGCTCTACATCGAAGAGACCGCGGAAACGGGTGCGCTACGGTTGCTGGCGGCGCTGGAAGCTGAAAATGTGACCGTGCGCGTTCCCGGCGCGCTGACGCTGGGCGGCACGGCGCAGGCAGAGAACATCGACGCCCAGGCGGGCGCGATTACCCTTGACCGCGCCGCCAGCCTTACCGCCGCCAAGAATGTGCGCCTCCACGCAGACGGCGACCTCACGTCCGACTTCTACTTTGCCTATACCCCGGCGTACGATGAACTGCCCTTCATCTCCGCGGACGGCCTTGTGGAGATGCGCGCCGGTGGTACGCTCTGGCTGTTCGCCGACGTTGAATCCGGCAGCCTTTCCCTCGAAGCCGGCGCGGACGCCACCCTCTTTGGTGGATTCAACGCCAACGCGGGCAATCTCAATATCACGGTTGGCGGCGATCTCACGTTTACGACAACCGAACCGGATGCGTACGAGGGCGACACGCGCGACGCGATGGCGCTGCGGGCAAACGGCGATATAGACATCGCCGCCGGCGGCGCGCTCGGGGCGCTGTATTACGACCGCTCATGGTTGGAGTTGCAGGAAGACAGCGGCGAAGCGGCGCGCAAGGCCGTGACCATCGAAAGCGCGGCGGGAGACGTCTCCATCGCCGCCGGAACCGACCTGCTCACCGGCGCGCTGCTCGCGCCTGCCGGCGATATAATGGCCTCGGCGGAGGGCGTTTTGCGCCTCGAACGCGCCGAGGCACAGGGAAGCATCGCCCTCCGCGGCCTGGAAAGCATTGCCGTTTCCGACGCGGCGGACGATGAAGGCAACCGTACCCACAGCCTTGAAGCGCGCTCGTTTGCCTTCGAGAGCCATGGCGATATTGCAACCGCCGGCGGCGAAACTGTGCTGCTGCGCTTCACAAACGGCATTACCCCCGTGGAGCTGCGCGAAATCGGCCACGGCGCGCAAGTGCTGCTCGCCGATGTGGACGGCGGCGCGCTGACGCTCTCGGCCACCGCCGATCCCGGCGAACTGGGCTACATTACCGGCGCTGAAAGTCTGGTGCAGGCGCTGGGCCTGGCGCGCGCTGAAGGGAACACCGTGACGCTGCTGGGCAATGTCACGCTTTCCAAGAGCCTTTCCATGCTGCTGGACGCGAATGAGAGCATTATCCTGGATCTCAACGGTTATACGCTGCGCACCGAGGCGGGTATGGCTCATGCCGCCGTCGCTCTCAGCGGCGAAGGCACGTTGCTCCTTACCGGCGGCGCGCTCGCCGGCAGCGGCGGCGATATACCGCTGGTGTTCGTCGCCGGGGGCACGCTCTCGGTTGCCGGTGTGAGCATTGACAACGCGGACGGCGTGGCGGCGCGCCTGCTCTCCGGCAGGCTCCATGCCCCGGCTGCCCAGGAAGGCGCGCAGGCGCGCATCTCTGGCGAAACCGCCGTATGGAGGCAGTACGACGCCGCTGTGACGACCGACAACACCGTGCGCACGCAGATTACCACCGCTTCAGGCGAAGCGCAGGACTATTACGCCGTGCTCGGCCACGACCTGGCCGCGGCTGCCGCGGGCGCGACGCGCGTCGCCTTCCGCGTGCTGGCGGATGACGCCTACATCATCCGCATCGAGGCGCAGAACGCCGCTTCCGAAGCGGGCAGCGGCCAGGCATGGACGCCCGATGTCGTTGCCTATTCGCTGGCCGACGGCCGGTATGTGACGCTCGCGCCCTCCGACTATTCCTTCACCTTCTTCAAGCTGGACGCGAACGGCGAATGGCAGCCGGTGACCGCCGCGCCCACGCTGGGCGACCCGGGCGCGTACCGCGCGAAACTCACGCTTAATATCGGCGTCCTCGAAGAAGGCAGCGTCGATACCGTCACCTACCACATTTACAGCTCCGGCGATACCGGCGTGACGGTGGAAAGCGTGACGCGCTTCGTGGTGGAAAACAGCGAAGAAACCTACGGCCCGCTGGTCAGCGGCCTGTTGCCGGGTGACACGCTGCTGTTCAGCCTCGACGGGAACGATTACAGCCTCGACCTTCCCACCTTCGGCTTTTCCGACCTTGCGGACGGCGAGCGTCTTGTAAAGCTGCCCGTGTACTACCTCCTTCAGCGCGACGGCCTTTCCTTCACTGGCGAAGCCTCCGTGACGCTGGTGCTGGCGGATACATCCCTTTGGTTCCAGGCAGAATACGATTACGACGAATCGACGATCCCATATAGCCATGCCATCGCCCTCGACCGGCCTGTCGTGCGTTATGGCTACCGAGAGTGGAATGGCAGCGATTATGTACAGACTCAGCAGGGCGAATTCACCGACGAAATGTGGCGCTACTATTTCCAGGGCACGCGCTACTGGCTCAAGAGCCGGGTGAACTTCTCGAACTACTATGTTCTGGACGAAGCGATGGTCACGGGCGAGACGCAGTTCTTCGACCCGGCCTACGCCAGCCCCGAGGACGAAACCGCTTACGCGCAGATGTGGATTGAGGCCTATGCGCTGTTCTCGGACGAGGGCGAGGCACTGGCCGAAGCGCTGGGCTGGCGCGGCATGGTCGGGGAGAACTATTTCGACAGTCCCTATCGCTACCTGCAGGCCACCCATCGGGAATGGAAGGTGGTCAAGGGCGAAGAACAGCCCTGGCGGCTCAGTGAAACCGAGGGCGCGCGCCTCGTGCGCGAGGGCAGCGCCTCTGACCTCTCCGGCCTCATCGTCTTTGACGACGCGCAGGCGCGGCTTGACGATTACACGGCGCGTTATACCGTGAAGGATGGGGAAGGCAATATCATCCTGAATGGCGTGCTGCAGGAGGAACTTATCCTCGGGCCGGGCAAATACGCCGTGGAAATTGTGTTGGAGAGCAACCGTTACAAGACGTCTGGCGTCCATTCCTACGCGCTGACGCTCTACGCCGAAGATGACTTCTTCGAATTCACCCTTCGTGACGAGACGCGCGGCAAGACGGTGGACGATACCTATCTTGGCTACGCCTATGATCCCGCCGCTGGCGCCTTCACCGTCAGCGCCTGGTATGGCGAGGAATGGGGCGAATACACCTTCTACGGCCTGGAGCTGACAGACGTAAGCGACGGCAGGCAGCTCGACCTGGGGGACATGCTCTTCAGCCTTACAGGGGAAGAGGGCAGTTTCGCGCCCCTCGATCAGATCGCCTTCCGCGCTGACAAGCCAGGCGGGTACACGCTCTACTACCGCATGACCGGTTCCGCCGGGGGCGAACCCGTCGCTGGAAGCGGCGCAGTGACGCTGAACGTACTACCGATCGACCTTGCAAGCGTAATCTCCGCCCGCCTCGATGTGGACGAGGGTACCAGATACCCCAGCTACAATGCCCTCTACGACGGCCATGCGCCGCAGACCGCCGATATGCTCATCCTCGAAGACGTGCAGGCCATCGCGCCGTGGGGCGATTACCGGCTCGGCGTTGAAGACCTGACCGTGACCTTCATTGATGAGGATGGCGTATCCCACGTCGGCGTTGTGGACATACGCTTGAATGATGGCTCGGCTTGGCTGGACATCGTGGAAGTCCTCGTCCAGCTGGACGAATACCACACGCAGCTCTCCTTCAGGGATTTTGCGCAGCTCACCTACTGGTATAGCCCCTACCTTTCGATGGACGACAAGCCCAGGTATGAGCTCGATCACGACTGGAGGCCGGGCGGCGGCGTTGAAAGCAGCGGATCGACATGCGTCATCGGCGGCGCGGACGATCTGGACAACGCCCTGCGCATCGTCCCCTATCTGCTGGACGGCTACGAGTCCTACTTCTCGGACAAGCAGTTCGGCAGCGCCTTTGAGGAAGTGGGCCTTGCGCGCCTCGACTGGGAACTGATGGTGGAGTTCTATGACTACGACGACCTTGCCGCCGGCGTTCTGGAAAGCGGCGAGAACCGCCTCCTCTCCGGCAGCATGAGCGTCACGGCGAGCACCACCGCTGAGGATCTGGCCCTGCTTATCGAAGACATGAACCGTATCGGCGTGTACTTCATCGGCGTCGCCTACACCGGCTACAACGCCGAGGGCACACAACTGTTCAGCGCGACCGACTATGCCGCCATCCGCACCCCCGCCCCGCTGGAGCTGGAGACCGGCGCGGACGAGCATGTATACTACGATGGGCGCGAACACACTGTTCCCCTCAAGGGCCTGCAGGAAGAAGACATTCTGGAAGTAAACTATCAGGAAGTGGACGCGCAGACAGGCCAGCCCGCCGGCAATATGCAGACGGAATTCTACTACATCGTCGGCTTCGACCCGGACACGCTCGCTCCCATCGGCATCGTTTACGACCCGGACGACCCGTATTGGTATCCGCGTCCCGACGCCCCGCAGGTTGACGTCCTGCCGTCGTTTACCGGCGACGCCCTGCGCGACAGCGCCTACCTGGTTTCCTACGCCGTTTCGCGCAACGCCGATGTAGGCGGCTCCGTCACCACGGCCATGCGCGCCAGAAATGCCTTTGCGGACGCCGATGACTTCCGCAGCGAGCTGATCTACGTGCAGCCCCTCTACGCGCCATTCTACAGCGGCGAAACGCGGCTCACCATCAGGGCCAGCGCCCATCAGGAGATTGCCGGCGTGTCCGCCGAGGGCTACGAAGGCCTGGAGGACGGCAGGAAACACGGCATTACCATCCACGGGTTGAACGTGGAAGGCGGCGCGGTGCTCGACAGCGTGGTCATCACCGTATTTGACGAGCAGGGCATCGCCGTGCCCGGTCTGGAAAACGTCTCCCTCGGCGACCTTGCGGACGTGACCGTGGGTGCGGACGACGCGGTCTTTGTACCGCTGCTTTCCACGACCGGCGCGTACCAGGTTTCCTACACGGTTGAACGCAGCCTGCTCTTCAAGCCCTTCACCGCCACGGCCAGCCTGCGCCTGCTCAGTGGCAATACCGTCGTCGGCGTGGACAAGAGCGTCCTCTACGACGGCAAGGAGCACACCATCGAACTTGAGAACCTCGATGGCGCGCAAGTGCTCTCCTGGTGGACGAGCGTGGACAGCACGCCGGTCGCTGTGCAACCTGCCTTCACCGAGGAAGGCGTGTACACCATCTACTTCGAAGCGCAGCGGGAACTGACCGGCGAAGAGGGAACCTACATTGAGACTTACCTTGGCAGCGCCGTGCTGGAGATTCGCCCCTTCACGGTTACTGCCGGCGGCTGGACGGGCACTTACGACGGCTCAAGCCACGGCGTGACCCTGCGCGATATTGACTGGACGAGCGACCGCGTCGAATACGCCGTCGGTGGAGGTGCGTTCGTGCCCGCCGCCAGCTATGCAGATTTGCCGGCCTTTACCGAGTCGGGCGATTATGCCGTGGTGCTGCGCGTGACGCGCGAAAACGCTACGCTCGATATCCCCGTGCAGGTGCGCATACTGCCGCGCCGCATTACCGGCGTCACTGCCGAAACCGTGCATGGCTATGCGGACGGCAGGGACTACGCCATTTCCGTTGCAGGGATTCCGCAGGATGTAGAAATCTTCTACATCGTCAATGGCGTTGAGACCAGGGATAACCCTGTATACCGCGACGTGGGCAGTTACGAGGTACCCTTCGTGCTGCGCGGGCCAAACTATGAGGACTACTATGGCTACGGCGCCATCGAATTGCACTACCTTTCCGGCATTGCCAGCGAGGGATACGAAGGGACCTGGGACGGCGAGGCCCACACCATTGAACTCTACGGCCCCACCGCAAGCGACATTGTCTACTACCGTATCGGTGAAAACGGCGCGGAGACCACTGTCAGGCCGCAGTTTACCGACGTGGGCAAGTACACAGTTTACTATCGCGTGGAACGCTATCTGAACGGTGTGTTCTCCCATACCGAATATGGCGCGGAGACGATCAACATACTGCCGCTCAACAACCCCACAGTTGTCGTCCACGGTTACAGCGGCGAGTATGACGGCGCTTACCACGATGGCGTGACGCTTTCCGGCGACCTTACTGGCGTTACCGTGCGCTACTTCGACAACATCAGCGGCACATGGCTTGCCAATCCGCCACGCTTCAAGGATGCCGGCGAATATGCCATCACCGTGGCCCTTGTCAACGCTATGGGCGAAACCTTCTCCATACAGCCGATTACCGTCAGCATACGCCAGAGGCAACTGACATGGGATATCAGCGGCCTTGAATTCGATGGCATTACCAAGGTGCAGGACAGCGATACGCGCATTGAGGGTATTCAAGGCGCGCTGGGCGTGCTGGGCGCACTCGACGGCGATGATGTCAACCTGGCTTACGATGGCTACCTCGCATACCTGCTCAACAACGAACTTGGACAAGGCGTGCCCGCGGCCATCAAATTCTACGGCCTGCGCGTGGACAATCTGAACTACGCGCTGCCCGAGGACGCGCTTTTCACCTTCCGTGCGCGCCACATCCCCAGCCTGCCCGCGACGCTGCCCATTCCCAACAGGACCTACAACGGCGGCACGCACGAGCCTTCTATCAGCCTCGACAGCCTGATCGAAGGCCTGGACTACCGTGTGGACGGTTATGAGCGCAACATAAACGCCGGTACCGCCACCATCCATGTCAGCGGCATCGGTGCGCTGGCGGGACAGAGCGCCGCTTACACCTTCATCATCGACCCGGCTGCCCTGCCGCAACCCGGAGCGTTGGAGGAACAGCGCTATACAGGCAGCGCCGTCGAGCCGCCCGTAAGCATTGCGGGTCTCGTCGAGGGAAGGGACTATACCGTGCGCTACGAGGACAATGTGGAGCCGGGCACGGCCACCGCCATTGTCACCGGCATCGGTAATTATGCCGGCAGCTATACGTTGCTTTTCGAGATTGTCCAGGAGGAACC
>DVFZ01000089.1 GCA_018712945.1 Candidatus Pullichristensenella stercorigallinarum
GCTTCCATGCACTGCTCCGCCAACACCGATATGAACGGCGAGAACACCGCCATCTTCTTCGGCCTGTCCGGCACCGGCAAGACCACCCTCTCCACCGACCCCAAGCGCCTCTTGATCGGCGACGACGAGCATGGCTGGGACGACAACGGCGTGTTCAACTTCGAGGGCGGCTGCTACGCCAAGGTCATCAACCTCGATAAGGAATCCGAGCCGGATATCTACAACGCCATCAAGCGCAACGCGCTGCTGGAGAACGTCACCCTCGATGAGAACGGCAAGATCGACTTCGCCGACAAGAGCGTGACCGAGAACACCCGCGTGTCCTACCCGATCGACCACATCGAGAAGATCGTCCGCCCCGTGTCGGCTGCGCCCGCGGCGAAGAACGTCATCTTCCTGTCGGCCGACGCTTTCGGCGTGCTGCCGCCGGTTTCCATCCTCACGGCTGACCAGACCGAGTACTACTTCCTCTCCGGCTTCACCGCCAAGCTGGCCGGCACCGAGCGCGGCATCACCGAGCCCACCCCGACCTTCTCCGCCTGCTTCGGCCAGGCCTTCCTGGAGCTGCATCCCACCAAGTACGCTCAGGAGCTGGTAAAGCGCATGAAGGCCAGCGGCGCCAAGGCCTACCTGGTCAACACCGGCTGGAACGGCACCGGCAAGCGCATCTCCATCAAGGACACCCGCGGTATCATCGACGCGATCCTCGATGGCTCCATCAAGACCGCGCCCACCAAGACCATCCCCTACTTCAACTTCGAAGTGCCCACCGAGCTGCCGGGCGTCGATTCCAAGATTCTCGACCCGCGCGACACCTACGCCGACGCCTCCGAGTGGGAGACCAAGGCCAAGGATCTCGCTTCCCGCTTCCAGAAGAACTTCGTCAAGTACGAGGACAATGAAGCTGGCAAGGCCCTCGTTCCCGCCGGCCCGCAGCTGTAAGCTGAAGGCAGCGTAAGCATAGAATAAAGGCAGTTTGCCCCGTCCTGCAAAGAAAGCAGGGCGGGGCTTTTATGCGTTCCGAGAATGGCTTTAAGGATACAATAAAACCGGCGCGGAGCATCGCGCCGGTTTATGTTGTCTTTTGCCGTTTCAGCATTCCACCGTTCCCATCGTGTCCACATCCAGCGGCACGGCGCGCCATTTGTGGGCGAGACTTGCCAGCCGGACTTCGATTTCCGGGGCGAAGCGCTCCGGATTGGCGTGCAGCGCCAGCAGCGTCGGCCCCGCGCCGGAGATAATCAGCGCGCCCGCTCCGGCCTCAAGCGACTGGGCGCGCACGAAGTCGAAATCGTGAATCAGCGCCTTTCGGTAGGGCATGTGCAGGCGGTCGTCCAGGGCGGCGGAGAGGAGGTCGTAGTCCCCCTCCTCCATGCCGCGCATCAAAAGCGCGGTGCGGGAGATGTTAAACACCACATCCTTGAAGGGCACGGCCTTGGGCAGCGCCTTGCGCGCCTCGGCGGTGGAGAGGGGAAAATCGGGAATCAGCGCCGTGAACTTCACAGCGGGAGCGACCGGGTAGTTTACGCACAGCACGCGGCCATCCTCGCGCACGACGCTGGCGCACAGGCCGCCGTACAGCGCCGGGGCGACGTTGTCCGGATGGCCCTCCATGGCGGTGACGATCTCCAGCAGCGCGCCTTTGTCAAGCGGATTTCCGTACAGGGCGTTGGCCGCGAACGCGCCCGCCACCAGCAGCGTGGCGCTGGAGCCAAGGCCGCGGGAAATGGGCACATCGGTATCAATATGCAGTTTCAGGCCGGAAGGACGCGCACCGATGCGCTTTTCCACGGCGCGGAAGGCCTGCACGGCCAGGTTTTCTTCATTCTGATAACACGCTTCGCAACCGCTGATTTCCAGCTTGCCCGCGCCCAGAAGTTCCGCTTCAAAGCGGGCGTAGAGCGTGAAGGCCAGCCCCGTGGAATCAAAGCCCGGGCCAGCGTTGCCGGTGGTGGCGGGAACGCGCAGCTTCATCGGATGGTCTCCTTTACATAGGCGAGTATATCGCCCTTCTCCACCGCGTCCGTGTGCAGCACGGGCAAATCGCGGATGGCGGCGAGATTTTTCGGCACCGGCACGCCCGTGCGCGCGTGCAATTCGTCCAGCGCCGCAAAGCCCCCGGCGGGGTTCTCTCCCAGTGCGGTCAGCACGCTGGCGGCGAACTTATAGGGCGAGGCCGTGGCCAGCACCACCGTCTTTTTGCCGTTGTCCGCCCCGGCGCGGAACTGCTCGTACACTGCCCAGGCCACGGCCGTGTGGGTGTCAAGCAGATAGCCCTGTTCCTCCCACACCCGCTTAATGGCGGCAAAGGCCGCCGCGTCGTTTGCGCAGCCCGCCCAGAAGCGCGCATCCAGCGCGGCGCGCACGTTGCCCGGGGCCGTGTAGACGCCCTTTTCGGAAAGCTCCGCCATCAGGGAAGCGACGAGGGAGGCGTCCCGGCCGCTTTCCAGATAGAGATAGCGCTCCAGATTGCTGGAAACGAGTATATCCATGGAGGGCGAGGCCGTCTTGTGGAAAGCGCGCCGCCGGTCGTACACGCCGGTGCGGATGAAGTCGGTCAGCACGTTGTTTTCGTTGGAGGCGCAAATCAGCTTCGCCACCGGCAGGCCCATGCGCCGCGCGAAATCACCGGCCAGTATGTTGCCAAAGTTGCCCGTGGGCACGACAAAGTTGACCTCGTCGCCCATGGCGATTTCGCCCGCGCGCAAAAGGTCGATGTAAGCCTTGAAGTAATAGGCAACCTGGGGCGCGAGGCGGCCGAGGTTGATGGAATTGGCGCTGGAAAGGCGCGTATTGGCCTGCGCCGCCCAGCCGTTTTTGCGGTCGTCGGCAAACACAGTCTTCACGCCGGTCTGCGCGTCGTCGAAGTTGCCGCGCACAGCGCACACGCGCACGTTTTGGCCGCGCTGGGTGCGCATCTGCGCCTTCTGCACGTCGCTGACGCCATCCTCGGGGTAAAACACCACAATGCGTGTGCCCGGCACGTCGCAAAAGCCTTCCAGCGCCGCCTTGCCGGTATCGCCGCTGGTGGCGGTGAGCACGGCGATTTCCTCCTTCGCGCCCACCTTGTCGCGCGAAGCGGTCATCAACCGCGGCAGCAGGGAAAGCGCCACGTCCTTGAAAGCGCTGGTCGGCCCGTGGAACAGCTCCAATATATGCGCGCCACCCACTTTGACCAGGGGCGTAAGCTCGTCGCTTTCAAACTTGCCCGCGTATCCCTCGCGCACAATGCGCGCCATTTCCGCCTCGGAAAAACCGTCCAGCAGCGCGGAAAGCACTGCGGTGGAAATGCCCATCGCGTCCAGCGGGAGCATCTTTTCTATATCCAAACGGGGAAACGCCTCGGGCGTGAACAGGCCGCCGTCCGGCGCGATGCCCTGAAGGATGGCCTCCGGCGCGGTCGCGCGCGCTCCGCCGCGCGTACTTTGATAGAACTTCACAGAAACACCTGCTTTCTTCGCTTTACAAGCTGACAAAACTATGATATAGTGTTTTCATCAAAAATACAAGTGTTTTTTCCGGGTAGACACGTAAAAGTATCGTAATCTGAAGGAGACGGGACACATGCGAATTGGATTGCTGGGCATGGGCACCATCGGCTCAGGGGTTTATGAAATCGTGGCCAAGCGGACGGACATGGAAATTGCGCGCGTGCTGGATTTGCGGCGCATTCCCGGGCTGGGCGGCAAGCTGACCACGCGGTTTGAAGATATATTGGAAGATCCTTCCATCGACACGGTGGTGGAGCTGATGGGCGGGCTGGAGCCAGCGCATGAATTCGTCGTGCGCGCGCTGCGCGCGGGCAAAAACGTGGTCACGGCCAACAAGCTGATGCTCTCCCATCACTACGCCGAAATCGCCCAGGCCGCCAAGGACAGCGGCGCGGCGGTGCGCGTTTCGGCCAGCGTCGGCGGGGGCATTCCCTATCTGCACAACCTTCTGCGCGCCCGGCGCGTGGACAACATCCTCTGGGTGGGCGGTATTGTCAACGGCACCACCAACCTGATTCTCGATACCATGCAGACCTCGGGCGCGGGCTTTGACGAGGTATTGCGCGAGGCGCAGCGGCTGGGCTATGCCGAGGCCGACCCCTCCAGCGATATCGACGGCATCGACGCGCGCTCGAAGATTACCATTTCCATGAACGTCGCCTTTGGCGGCGTGGCCGATACGCGCGAAGTGCCCACCGAGGGCATCCGCCGCCTGACGGGCGCGGACGTGGAGCAGTTTGCAAAACTGGGCCGCGTATGCCGCTTCCTTGCCCGCGCCGAGCGCTTTGCAGATGGCGCTGTGGGCGCGTGTGTGGAACCGGTGCTGGTGGAAAAAGACGCGGTGGAAGCCGCCGTGCGCAAAAACGACAATATCATCTCCTTTGAGGGCGAATATGTGGGCGTGCAGCACTTCTTCGGCCAGGGCGCGGGCAAATTCCCCACCGCCTACGCCGTGGTGGAGGACCTGCGCGACGTGATGGGGCACCCGGGCAGGTCGCACCTGCGCGCGGGCGAACCGGCGCTGAAAATGGACAACCGCCGCGCTACAAAGCGCTACTACCTGCGCACGGCCGCGCCGGTGGAAATCGAAGCCGAAGCGCTGGGCAGCGCGGGCAACGGCGCCGCCTATCTCACCGCGCCGGTAAATACGCAGGATATGCACGCGCTGGCCGCGCGCCTCCGGCATATCGACGATACCACCTTCTTCGCCGCCCTGCGCTGAACGCACTTTGACGGCGGGCATATACTAAATCAGCGGGATGTGATGTTTTCATGAAGCAATATAATGTGGCGATTCTCGGCGCGACCGGCGCGGTGGGACGCGAGATGTACAAGGTGCTGATGGAGCGCAAGTTCCCCATCGGCCAGCTTAAGCTGCTTGCCAGCGCCCGCAGCGCCGGCAAGGTGTTGGACGGGCATACGGTGGAAGAAGCTACGGAAAATTCCTTTCAGGGCATGGATATCGTGCTCGGCGCGGCCTCGAACGACCTGGCCAAGCGCATGGCCCCGCACATTAAGGCCGCGGGGGCGGTGTTTGTAGACAATTCCAGCGCCTTCCGCCTCGACGACGGCGTGCCGCTGGTGGTGCCGGAGATCAATCCGGAGGACGCGCAAAAGCACAACGGCATCATCGCCAACCCCAACTGCTCGACGATTATCTCTCTGGTGGCCATCCACGCCCTGAAGGAGCTTTCGCCCATCGAGGCCATTACCGCCTCCACCTATCAGGCCGTGTCCGGCGCGGGCGCGGGCGGATTGGCTGAGCTGGAGGCGCAGGTGCGCGCTTACGCGGAGGGCAAGCCGCTTGCCGCGGAAACCTTCCCCTATCAGATCGCCTTCAACCTCATCCCCCAGATTGGTTCGCCCTGCGAAAACGGCTACACCACCGAGGAGATGAAGATGCAAAACGAAGGGCGCAAGATCCTGCACCTGCCGGAAATGAAGGTGACGTGCACGTGCGTGCGCGTACCGGTTTTGCGTTCGCATTCCATCAGCCTGAGCGTGCGCACGCGGGAAAAGATTTCCGTGGAGGCGGCGCGCGAGGCCATCGCCAAAGCCAAGGGCTGCAAGCTGGTGGACGACCTTGCAAACAAGCAGTACCCGATGCCGTTGGATACCAGCGACCAGGATTTGGTCTATGTCGGCCGCATCCGCGACGACCTGGTGGACGACCGGGCGTTGGCGCTGTGGTGCGCGGGCGACCAGATTCGCAAGGGCGCGGCCACCAACGCCGTGCAGATTGCGGAATTGCTGGTGTAAACCATTTTCGCCGCCGCGGAGGATTCTCCGCGGCGGTTTTATGACACAGGGCAGGTGACGGGTTATGGATGCAAAGGAAAAAATCCAGCAGCTTATGCGCGAGCGGGGCTGGACGATCTATGAACTTGCCAAGCGCAGCAGCCTTTCTCCAACCACCATTTCCAACATGTACAGGCGCAACACACAGCCCTCCATCCCCTCTCTGGAAGCCATGTGCCGGGCGTTTGGCATCACGATGAGTCAATTTTTTCTGGAAGATGGCGAAGCAGAAGCCTTGCCGGACGAGCAGCGCGAGCTTCTGCGCCGCTGGGCGCCGCTTTCGCCCGAGCAAAAAGAGCTTATCTTTGCCCTGATGCAAAACATGCGCTGACATAGGGGCTGAAACGCGGGTTTCAGTCCCTTTGTTATACCATGCGGCGACTTGCTAACCAATTCCCTCTCTGGTATAATATTCCCAGAAAACAACCGGGAGGGGATGAACATGAAGCTGGCAGAGGCATTACAGGAACGGGCCGACATCAACCGGCAGATTGCGCGGCTGAACGCACGGCTGGCGGCGAACGCGGTGACGCAGGAGGGCGAAGTGCCCGCCGAGGACCCGGCGGAGCTGCTTAAGCGCCTGGATGGCTGCCTGGCGCGGCTGGAAGCGCTGATGGCCAGGATCAATCTGGTCAACAGCGAAACCATCGTCAATGGCCGCACGCTCACGGAGATGATTGCCCGCCGCGACTGCCTGCGCGCGCGCATCGCTTCCTATCAGAAGCTCATCGACGCGGCCAGTCAGGGCTTACAGCGCATGGGGCGTTCGGAAATACGTATCGTGCGCGCGGTGGACGTGCGCGCCCTGCAAAAGGACGTGGATACGTTCAGCGCCGAACAGCGCCGTCTGGACAATGAAATTCAACACGCGAACTGGACGACGGAGCTATCGCTGGAATGAACCGCGTGAGCGGGTCGGTACCCCGCCGGGGCGAATGCGATCTCCGCGGCTGAGAATGAGTCCGCTTGTAGCCGCCGTGGGCAGGCGTTGGGAGTTACGCTCCCAGCATTGTGAATCAGGCCCGGACAGCGCACAAACGCACATTTACAGCATTTTACGCATCACCCAGCATTGACCGGCGGGCGAGGGCGGGAACGGGGTTCCGCTTCGCGCGATAGAAAGAAACCGGGGCGTCGCACAGCGCAGCGCCCCGGTCTTTTTCAGCACCGTCAAATCCAGGCCGTGATCAACAGCACCAGATAAAACAGAACCACGAGCGAAACCACGGCGGCCAGCGCCCGCAAAAGTATCTTTTTCAAGGACTTGATCATTTGTATCCCTCCGTATGGTCAGACAAACTCAATGGCATAGCGCTGCGCATCGTAGAATCCGGCGAGCATGCCCCGCAGCAGGGCTTCGGCGTTTTCGCGGGCGCTTTCCAGCAGGCCGTTTTCAATGGCCTTGGCCTCGGATTCCTCCTGCATCTCGATCAAAGAAACGTTGATGTCGTCTATATTCAGCGGATGGAAGATGTTGTTGGATTCGTCGTAGATCTCCAGGCTGTCCAAATCAATCTCATTGCTGAGGACTTTTACTTCCGGCAGAGTAACGACAATCTGCCCGCGCCCTTCATCCACGCCAATCTCGATATCCGCAAAGTCCACACCCGCCTTGACCACGCCATCGTAGCTGAAGATGAACTGGCTCTGCGTCAGCGGTATATCCACGCCGAAGATTTGCCGCGAGCTTTTGATGACCTGCACGTTGGTATAATAGCCGGCGTGCGTGGCCAGCTCGCCGATGTTTTTCAGCTCCATCTCCACCGTTTCGCTGCTCACCTGGGTCTTTTCCGAAAGGACGCTCGGGGCCATCCAGACGATGACCGCAACCAGCGCGGCAAATACCACAAACGTCATAAGACGGCGCAGCAGATGTCCGCCGCGTCTGCGCCTGCGTCTCCGGCGCGGGGCTTCCCTTTGTTCCGATGTCATACTGTCTCTCCTGTACAAGCATTCCTCACGCCTATTGTACCACATCCGCAGCGGGATGGTGGCGCATTTCACACAAAAGCCCCGGCCCCTGCATCAAATTGTCGCACTGTGGCATAAATTGGCGTTTTTTGCGCGGCCTCTTAAAGGATTGTCTGATTTTATGCTATAATGAACTGGGGGAGTTGATTTGGGTGCTGAAGAAATACGCGGTTCCGCTCGTGATCTGGCTGCTGTTCGCCGCCATTGCCGTCGGGCTATGGCTGGCATTGGAAAATGTGTTTTATCTCTTTAACTTCCTCTATATTGGCACAGGGTTGGCCGTGGGCATGGCGCTGTATGCGCAGGGGAAGAAGTGGGCGCGCAACGCCGTGCAATGGGTCGTCGGTCTGTACCTGTTTGTCTACCTGGGAGTGTTCGGGCAGGAGAACATGCAAATCGAGGGATTCTGGTATTACCTCTTTCTCGGCGTGTTCGAGGCCGCTACCATCCACTATGCCGTGGCGAAAATTTTCGGGCCGCTCGTCTTTGGGCGCGGCTTTTGCGGCTACGCCTGCTGGACGGCGATGGTGCTCGACCTGCTCCCCTTCAAAGCGCAAACGGGGCCGCGCCGCCGCTGGGGGGTTGTGCGCTATATCGCCTTTGCCGCATCGCTGATTTTCGTGGCGGCGCTGTTTTTGCTCGGCGCGCAGGGGCTGGCGCAGATCATGTGGTATGCATTTCTGGCTGGGAACCTCCTCTATTACGGCGTGGGCGTTGCGCTGGCGTTTGCCCTGCGCGACAACCGCGCCTTTTGCAAATACGTTTGCCCGGTGGCGGTATTTTTGCGCCCCGCGAGCCGTTTTGCCCTGCTGCGCGTGCGCGTGGATGAAGGCGCGTGCGTTTCCTGCGGAAAATGCCGCCGCCTTTGTCCGATGGGGCTGGACATCAGCGACCCGGCCTGCAGGCGGGAGAACGCCGCCGATTGCATCCTCTGCCTGCGCTGCGTGGAGGAATGCCCGCAAAAGGCGCTGAAATTCTAATGTATTAAAAATTCATGAATATATGCTGAATTTGAAAAATTTACCCGAAAAATCTTGACAAATTATATATATAATTAAGCTCGACATATTAAAAATATATGAGGTGGGATGAAATGAAGAAATGTCTTTGCCTGTGCCTTGCCCTGCTGCTGGCTCTGGGCGGCCTCTGCGCGAGCGCGGAGGAAAGCTCTTTCGGCGGCCTGCGCTATACGCTGCCGGAGGGGTGGACGGAAACGGCGGCCGAGGGCGTGATGCTGCTCGAGTATGACGGCGGCGAAGAGAACGACAACGGCTCCGTCATGATGGTAACGCAGGATATGAGCATGCTTGCAAACGCCGGTTTAGACACGCCGATGATGGCGGAGATGTACCTGGGCGTTCTCATTGAAAGCATTTTCCAGACCATCGGGCGGGAATTTCCCGAGAATTCTTCCACCTCGACGCTCATTGACGGCCAGACAGCCGTGCGCTATGCCATGCAGAGCGGCGACAACTTCGTTGACTCGGTGGCCATCCTTTACGGGCAGACGGCCTATGTGCTCATCGGCGCGGGCGTTGGCGACGCGGCTTTTGATGGCTACGAAGCGCTGTTTGCCTCTCTGAACTTCGGCGGCGCGGCGGAGGCGAGCGCGCTCTCTCAGGAGGCGGACGATCCGCTGGCCGACCTCAGCGACGGGGATGTGCTCGCGCTGCGCAGCCAGGTCATTGAAGCGTTGGGTGCAGATAGTATCACGCTGGAAGCTGGTGAATACGTGGTCGGCGAGGATATTCCGGCCGGGGAATACGTGTTCAGCGCGGAGGACGCCGAGTCCATCGCCATTCTCAGCGTCGAAGAGCGCGACGAACTCTTCGGCAGCGTCGATGGCGGAAGCGCTCGCTGCGGATTGAACGCGGGCGAGACCGTCAGTGTCACTGGTTCAGGGCTGCTTACGCCTTACATGAACACGCTCACAACGGACGATGTGCAGAGCGTGGGCAACGTCGAATTCCTTCTGCCGCCCGGTTGGACGCCTTCCATGGAAGATGGATACCTCTACGCCTATACGGAGGCAAACCGGGAAGCTGCCAGCTGTGGAAGGCTGCTCTTTGCGATGAGCACGCTCCCGGATTCCGATGTGGAAGACCCGGAGGCCCTGCTGCGCTACCTGTCCACCCCCAATGAGGACGAGGCGCTGACCAAACTTCTCATGACGGAGGTCGAAGGCCGTCTCGCCGTTCGCTACGCCTGCACCGACGCCGAAGAGTCGCTTTCCAGCGGCTGCACAGAAGGCCTGTTCCTGCTCGACGGCAACGATCTCTACACCTTCCTGCTTGTGGGACAGGACATCTATCAGGAATCCTTTGCTTACGGCTTTGACCTGTTGCTCGACACCGTTACCTTTGACGGCATCGAGCCGCTTCCCGAGCTTTCCAT
Organism: Candidatus Pullichristensenella stercorigallinarum; assembly: GCA_018712945.1. Lineage (GTDB taxonomy): Bacteria > Bacillota > Clostridia > Christensenellales > Aristaeellaceae > Pullichristensenella > Pullichristensenella stercorigallinarum. The sequence continues at coordinate 10,155 of DVFZ01000089.1, forward strand.
GCAGCTCGGATTGGACGATTTGAGCGAAAGCGCCCTGCGCAGAATCTATACGCTTTGCCAGCTCAGCCTCATGCGCCGCGGTGAGATTTCCACGATCCCGCTGCCGATGGGGTACTTTATGGTCGGCGTGGATATCCCCGCCGGCGCATATAACACCACAGCGCCCGGCATGTGCGTCATCGGCAACTATGATTATGTCGTCATGGGAAGTGAACCGACGCCCGTCACACTGGAGGACAGTCAGGTGATCCAGGCATCGCTCAATGGCGGCGTGACCTTTACGCTTCAATAGAGCCTTCCCCCGCCCCGGCTGGTAAGACCACCTGCCGGGGCATGTTTTTCCCCATCGGCCGGCAAGATACCATCTTTTAACCCACTTTGCTTGACATCCCCGCCGCAAATGGGCTATAATTTCCCTGCAACGCAATGATGGGAAACAGTAGGCTTTTTCCGCGCCCGCAGAGAGCCGCCGGCAGGTGTAAGGCGGCGGCGCGAGGGGCTGAACTCGTCCCGGAGCGACGCGGCGAGAGCCGCGCGGACGCCCCCGTTACCGGGCGCAGAGCGGGCCGAAAGGCCAAGAAAGAGTGGTACCGCGAAAGGCAACGCCTTCCGTCTCTTTGAGTAGACGGAAGGCTTCTATTTTGGACAAGAGGAGCGTCGAACATGAAGAATATTCCCGTCTATTCCCCCGACGCCGTGGAAAAGAAGTGGCAAAAACACTGGGAGGATACCCACGCCTTTGCCGCCGAAAAATCGCACGACAAGCCCAAGTTTTACCCGCTGATTGAGTTCCCCTACCCCTCTGGCGCGGGCCTGCACGTGGGCCATCCGCGCTCCAACACGGCTATGGACATCATCGCCCGCAAGCGCCGCATGGAGGGCTACAACGTGCTTTTCCCCATCGGCTACGACGCTTTCGGCCTGCCGACGGAAAACTACGCCATTAAAAACAAAATCCACCCCGCCATCGTCACCGAGAAGAACATCGCCCGCTTCCGCTCCCAGCTTAAGCGCCTTGGTTTCTCCTTTGATTACGACCGCGAGATTTCCACCACCGATCCCAAATACTACAAGTGGACGCAGTGGATTTTCCTGAAGTTGTTTGAAAAGGGCCTGGCTTACAAAATGGAGATGCCCATCAACTGGTGTACCTCCTGCAAGGTCGGTCTGGCCAATGAAGAAGTGGTCGGCGGCCATTGTGAGCGCTGCGGCGGCGAGGTGGTGCGCAAGGTCAAGTCCCAGTGGATGCTGCGCATCACGGACTATGCCCAGAAGCTGCTCGACGGCCTCGACGATGTGGATTTCATCGAAAAGGTCAAGGTGCAACAGCGCAACTGGATTGGCCGTTCCGAGGGCGCGGAGGTAGACTTCACCCTCACGACCGGCGACAAACTGCGCATCTTCACCACCCGTCCGGACACGCTCTTTGGCGCGACCTACATGGTCATGTCTCCGGAGCACCCGCTGCTCGAACAGCACAAGGCGCAAATCGAAAACTACGAGGAAATCGCCGCCTACCGCGACGCCGCCGCCCGCAAGAGCGACTTTGAGCGCACGGAGCTGAACAAGGACAAGACCGGCGTGGAAATCAAGGGCATCCGCGCCGTGAACCCCGTCAACGGCCAGGAAATCCCCGTGTGGGTGTCGGATTATGTGCTCATGGGCTACGGCACCGGCGCCATCATGGCCGTGCCCGCCCACGACGAGCGCGACTGGGAGTTTGCCAAGAAATTTGGCCTGCCCATCGTGGAAGTGGTCGCCGGGGGCGATGTGCAGAACGCCGCCTATACCGACATACAGGATGGCGTGATGGTCAATTCCGGCATTCTCAACGGCCTGAAGGTGAAGGACGCCATCAAGACCATCATCGACTATTTGCAGGAAAAGGGCCTGGGCGAGCGCAAGGTCAATTATAAGCTGCGCGACTGGGTGTTTTCGCGCCAGCGCTACTGGGGCGAGCCGATTCCGCTGGTCTACTGCGAGCACTGCGGCTGGGTGCCCCTGCCCTACGGCCAGCTGCCCCTGACGCTGCCGGAAGTGGAGAGCTACATGCCCACCGACAACGGCGAAAGCCCGCTGGCGGCGATGACCGACTGGGTGAACACCACCTGCCCCAAGTGCGGCGGCCCCGCCAAGCGCGAAACCGACACCATGCCGCAATGGGCAGGCTCGAGCTGGTATTTCCTGCGCTACATCGACCCGCACAACGACAATGAGCTGGCCTCGATGGAGGAAATGAAATACTGGCTGCCGGTGGACTGGTACAACGGCGGCATGGAGCACACCACGCTGCATTTGCTCTATTCCCGCTTCTGGCACCGCTTCCTGTACGACATCGGCGTGGTGCCCACGCCCGAACCGTACCAGAAGCGCACCAGCCACGGCATGATTCTCGGCGCGGACGGCGAGAAGATGTCCAAGTCCCGCGGCAACGTGGTCAATCCTGACCAGATTGTGGACGAGCTGGGCGCGGACGCTTTCCGCATGTACGAAATGTTCATGGGCGCGTTCGACCAGGCCATCCCGTGGTCCACAGAGGGCGCGCGCGGCTGCCGCCGCTTCCTCGACCGTGTGTGGCGGCTGATGGAGATGCTCGTCGATTCCGACAAGGTTTCCTCGGATATGGCTTACGATGTCAACTTCACCATCAAGAAGGTTTCTGAGGACTATGAGCGCATGAAGTACAACACGGCCATCGCCCAGATGATGAGCCTGGTCAACGCCTTCTACGCCAAAGGGCAGATTACGCGCGGCGAACTGCGCATCCTCTGCCAGTTGCTCAACCCTGTCTCCCCGCATATCACCGAGGAAATCAACGAGTTGTGCAACCTCGGGCCGGAGCTGTTCCGCTCCCCGTGGCCCAAGTGCGACGAAACGGCGCTGGTCAAGCAGACGGTGGAAATCGCCATACAGATCAACGGCAAGATTCGCGGCCGTATCGAGATTCCCGCCGGCCTGACGCGCGAAAACGCGGAAGCCTACTTTGCTGAAAACGCCGAGGTGCAGAAGCTGTTGGGCGGCAAAGCTGTGCGCAAGCTGATCTTTGTTCCCGGCCGCTTGCTCAACATCGTCTGCTAAATGGAAATGCCCATGCCAGGCGGCGCATAGGCTGGAAAAACAGCGCGGCGTGGGGCGGAGAAAACTTCCCCGCTCCACGCCGCTGGAATACCCGCGGCTTTGAGCCGCATGGCACAGCGGTTTCGCGGCGCGGAACCGGAGGCGGCGCGCCCTGCGCGGCGCGGAGAGGAGGAACAGATTGAACGCTTTACAGGGCTTGATTCTTGGCATCGTGCAGGGGCTGACGGAGTTTCTACCCATTAGCTCGTCCGGCCATCTTCTGGTTTTGCAAACCATTTTCGGCATTGATACGGATGGGCAGCTTCTTTTGAATATCCTTTTGCATCTGGGCACGCTGGTGGCGGTATTCGCGGTCTATTGGCGGCGCATCTGGAACATGATCTGCCATCCCATCCAGTCCGACCTCAAGTGGCTGGTAATAGCGACCATCCCGGCCGTCATCGCTGCGCTGGTGGTGAACTTCGACGCCGCTTTTGAGGGTCAATTCATCATCTGGTCGTTCTACCTGACCAGCATCGTGCTCGTCGCCGGGGATATGATCGGCAAATGGCGGCGGCGGAACCATCGCCTGCACAAGCAGGTGAATCTCGGCGACGCGGCGGCAATGGGCCTTATGCAGGCTGTGGCCATCCTGCCCGGCCTGTCCCGTTCCGGCTCGACAATCTCCGCGGGCGTGGCCAGCGGCCTGACCCGCAAACGCGCGGCGGACTTTTCCTTCCTGATGTCCATTCCGGCGATTCTTGGATCGCTGGTACTGGAACTGAAGGGCATTGTGCTGGATGGCGAACCCATCGGCGATATCACCTTCCTGCCCACTTTTCTGGGCGTAGTGGCGGCGGCGGTATTCGGCTTTATCGCCATTAAGGGCATGCTCAAGCTCATCCGCCGCATCAGCATGAAGTGGTTTGCCCTATATACATTCCTGCTGGGCACCTTCCTGCTGCTGGATAAGTACGTTTTCAAAATCTGGTTCGTATAACAGCATTCGCAGACAGCGCCCGCCCCGCCGCGTTTGAAACGGCGCGCAGGCGCTGTTTGCGCAAGTGAACGCAAAACAAAGGAGGTATTCCCATGGCGATCATCACCATCGTCGGCTCGGGCATGATGGGCTCGGCCATCGGCATCCCCGCCAGCGAAAATGGCCACGAGATCCGGCTGGTCGGCACGCCGCTGGATCGGGAGATCATCAATCACGCCCGTGAGACGGGCTGGCATTTGAACATGCGCCGCCAACTTCCGGAGAGCTACAAATATTATCAGTTTGAAGAGCTTTCCCAGGCGCTTGCGGGCGCAGATGCACTGGTGAGCGGCGTTTCCAGCTTTGGCGTGGATTGGTTTTTGCAGACGGTGCTGCCCATCATCCCCGAAAACCTGCCCGTGCTGGCCGTCACCAAGGGCATGATTGAGGAGGATGGCCGGCTCATCCCCTATCCCCTCTATTACAAGCGCCAGCTCGGCAGCCTGCGCCGCAATCTCAACGCCGTGGGCGGGCCGTGCACCAGCTATGAGCTGGCCGACCGCGATCAGACTTACGTTGCCTTCTGCGGCGAAGACGCGGCGACGCTGAAATTCCTCAAGTCCCTGTTTGAAACGGACTACTACCACATCAGCCTTTCCACAGACGTGGTGGGCGTGGAATGCGCCGTGGCGATGAAAAACGCCTATGCGCTGGCGGTGACGCTGGCGGTGGGCATGGCGGAAAAGCGCGACGGCAAGCTGCACTACAATTCGCAGGCGGCGCTGTTTGCCCAAAGCGTGCGCGAAATGCGCAGGCTTTTGAAGCTGGTGGGCGGCGCGGACGACAACATCGTCTACGGCGCGGGCGATCTGTATGTGACGGTTTTCGGCGGCCGCACGCGGTTGATTGGCACGCTGCTGGGCAAGGGCATGTCGTTTGAGGACGCCATGCGCGAATTGGAGGGCGTGACGCTGGAATCCATCGTCATCGCCACGCGCACGGCCAAGGCGGTGCGCACCCTGATTGCGCGCGGCGAGGCCAGTGCGGACGACTATCCCCTGCTTCTACACGTGGACGACATCATCAACCACGGCAAGGCAGTGGATATTCCCTGGAGCAAATTCGAGGTGGAAACGCTGTAAGTTTAAGCAAGCTGCAATGAAGGCCCGCTCTTTTAACCGGAGCGGCCTTTTTCTTTCAGGGCTGGAAAAAAGGCCGTGGATATGTTACAATTCATTATACACACACAAATGAAACGGTAAACCACAAAGGAGATTCAATAGCATGACAAAAAAACGCCGGGGGCTCAGGCAGCTTTACCGTGAACTGATGGCGGAGGTTCGCGCGCGCAAGGGCGTGGCTGCCGTGTTTTTCACGCTGCGCGCCATCGTAATTGTTACGCTGGTGCTGCAATTTTTGCGCGGCAATTATGAGAACGCATTTCTTTGCATCCTGACATTGTTGCTGTTCATGATTCCCGCCTTTGTCAACCGCCGCCTCAAAATACAGCTGCCCAGCACGCTGGAGATCATCATCCTTTGCTTTATCTTTGCGGCGGAAATTCTCGGCGAGATCAACGCCTACTATGTAAAATTCGATTTTTGGGATACCATGTTGCACACGATGAACGGCTTTCTGGCTGCGGCTATCGGCTTTTCCATGGTAGACGTGCTCAACCGTTCGGAACGGACGGTGTTTAATCTATCGCCGCTGTTTGTGGCGATGGTCGCTTTTTGCTTTTCAATGACCATCGGCGTTTTGTGGGAGTTCGTCGAGTATTTTGCGGACAACGTGCTCTTGTTGGACATGCAGAAAGATACGGTAATCCACACCATCCGTTCCGTGGCTCTCGACCCGACCATGACCAATACGGTGATGACCATTGATGGCATTGCGGATGTCATTGTCAATGGAGAATCGCTGGGCCTGGGCGGCTATCTGGATATCGGCCTGCACGATACGATGGAAGACCTGTTGGTCAACTTCATCGGCGCTGTGGTGTTCTGCACGTTCGGCTTTTTCTACCTCAAGGGACGCGGCAAGGGCAAATTTGTGCGGCGCTTTGTGCCCACCATGCGCACGACAACAGAGGAAGAAATCAAAGGAGAATAAGGCGGTACTTGCGCCACATGCAACGCCCCGGCAGAACGGAACTGCCGGGGCATTTTGCCGTCATGCGGCGGGATTCTCCGGGTCGATGGGGTCGTCGCCCTGCCCAACTTCAAAAATGACGCTTTCCCCGCGCGCAAGCGCCTTGCGCAGCTCGGCGCGGCTATGCACCGTCCATATGGCGAGGCGCGTGTGGTGCAGCGTGCGCTGAACGTGCATGGCCGGCACGCCCTGCATGCGCCGGTCGTAGGCCACGAAATCCGGGCGGGACAGAAAGTTTGCCATCAGGTGCGAAAGCGCTCCAGCGCCCACGCGCAGCACCGCGCCGAGATATCCATCCGACAGGCTGACGAGCTGGCCGCGCGGCACATGGGCGGCATAGCGCCGGAAATAACGCATGGCCAATGGGTTGAACGATTCGACCACATATTCCCCCGGATAGGCGCGCAGGCGTTCCAGCGTCAGCGCGCACAGCCACGCCAGGTTGCGGCCGTTTTTAATCTCTATCAGCAGAGGCACGCGGCCTGCAACCAACGCCAGCACTTCCTCCAGTGTGGGAATACTGGTGCCATCGGGCAGCGGGCAGGTTTTCAGCTGCGCCAGCGTCATCGCATCCACACAGCTTGTCTGCCCGCACAGGCGCTCGAGCGTGTCATCGTGAAATACCACCACCATGTCATCCACGCTCAGGCGCACATCCAGTTCAATGCCCACCCCGGCGCGGCAAGCGCGCTCAAACGCCTCTAGGCTGTTTTCCGAAGCGCCCTTCCCATGCAGTCCGCGATGGGCGTAAAGGCGCGGCAATTCGAGCGTGCGCCCTCGCCGTGAGGGAGCGCTGCAAAACGCATAGATGGCAAAAATTGCCAGAAGAATTATCGCAATATAGAGCCAGGCCAAATGGCATACCGCCTTTGTTTCCCGCCTTGACGGGTACTTTCGCGGGCCATAAGAAGCGCCCGCGCGTATATTGTACAGCAGCGCGCCGGAAATGTAAAGCCGCGCGAGTATTGTATCTGCGTATATACCCGGCGCGGACCGGCTTGTTGACGCAAGCATTTGGGAGTTCCACACGCCCTCGAAAACAAGCATACTCTTGCCCGCTGCGTATGCCCATTGCAAAACGCACAAGCAAACCCGCCAGAAAAATAATGCACCTTCCCGGACGCAGAGGCCAAGCAAAGCCTGTCAGAAGCCAAACAGAGGCTGTTTGCTACTGACCATCGCTTAGGATCTCCTCAAAATTCATAGGTTGAACATTCCAGAAAACCAAAGACAGGATGCGGCCAAGCGCGCTTCTTTGTTTGCGAACGTTACCCGCGCAGGCAACGGGAATTGCGCGGCACAGGGTATTGATGAATCCAACAGGCCGGCAACGTTGAAAAGTCCGCAAGATCAGCGCGCAGGTTTGCAGACAGGAAAAATCCGCAAACAACCACAGTTTGCAAACATGGCAGCGCAGAAAACAGACCTTTTTTGACACGCTGGCGGACGGGAAAGCATCTTCCCTGCCTGGTGCCGCGTCTCAAATTTTCAATTTGAGCCGTGGCGGTTTCACCTATGGCGAAACCGCAGAATCCTGCGGATTCTGCGCATCCGTCCATCCTCTCCAATTTTAATTCGCGCCACTTTGCGGCACAAGCGGAGATTTCAAAGAAACGATTTTTGCCATGTGAAATAAAATTTCCTGAAAATTGTCCCACACACAGACGTACACAAGGCGATTGGCCGGTTTTCCAAATTGTCAAAGCCAGTTGGCTTTAACCGGCTTGAAAATCCAAAGGGGGTTCAAGCTGCCGTCGGATACAATTAAAATGTGAAAGGGCTTCCGCCCTCGCGCGCTCTCACGAGGGTGACAGCCTGAGTTGTTTTCCCCTTTGGGGAAAAGCAACTTTTGCGGCCGCGGGTTTCACCGGCGTTCTGGCAGGCGGCCGCTCGCATGCAGCCACCCGCCTTGCTTTTTCTGCTCACGCCGCCCATCGCGGCGCACTGCGTTTATGCCTGTCCATCCGCCGCCCCAAACAGCTCGCGCAGGCGCGCGGCGCAGCGCGGGTCGTCGCGCAGAAAGGCGTAATGCTTGTCCGACCATATGCTCGTGCGCAGTACCTCCGGCATTCTTTGCAGCCATGCGTTGCCGCTCTCCTTGAAGCGCGCGTGGCGGTACAGAGGGAACTTGCCGGGCGTCCAGGGGCCTTCCACGGCCTTCGCCAGCCCCTCCAGCGCGGTTATGGCCGCCTCGGCATCGCGGCGCTTGACGGCGATCTCCAGCCGCATGCTCATCGCCGAGCCTTTCCACATGCCGAAGGTTCCCGCCGCCTGTTCAAGTGTGGCCGCAAGCGCGTTTGCCCAGTCAAAGTCCTCCTGTTCAAGAGCCATATCCAACAACATGTCCAGCGCCGTACACAGGCCGCTCGCCTCGACAAAGAGGCGTTCCTCCAGCAATGCCGCCGCCTCATCTGTCTTTCCGCGCGCCTTGAGAAGCTGAGCGCGATAGTGCCATTTTTGCGGCGGCTGGTCGGGCAGGGCGTCGAGCATGGTCTCCGCTTCGTCCAGCCTGCCGGCCTGAATGAGCCGCCGGACGCGGATGCTCCGCGCCGCGTCGCGCACACGGGCGTCTTCCGAGGCGGCGGCAAAGCGGTACATCTTCTCAATTTCGCGCTGTTTTTCCTCGTCCTTTCTGTCCTGGGCCATCATCGCGCCTTCCAGCACGACGGCCAGGGACAGGCGCAGTTGCGCGCTGGCCGGGTATTTGCGCAGAGCGTCGCGCGCTTCGGCAAAGGCCGTGTCGAGGCCGTCCTTTTGCATTCCAAGGCGGCTGAGGCGTTCAATCAGTGCGGACAGCTCTACGCCGTCTGGCTCAGTATTGTAGGCAAACAGCGTGTTCAAATCGGTTTCCAGCAGCCGTGCCAGCGGCGAAAGCAACTGTACATCCGGGCAGGCGAGATCTTTTTCCCACTTGTAGACGGCCTGCGGCGTTACGCCGAGGCGCTCAGCCACCTGTTCCTGCGTCAGCCCCAGCGCCCTGCGCCGTAAAAGGATGGCTTCTCCCAAATTCATAAGGATTCCTCCCTGTAGATTATCCGCAAAACGCGCGCGCCGTTTTACAGCTTTATTTTAGCAAAACAAAGGCGCGCCGTAAATGGCGCGCTCGTTGCAAAAAACGCGGCGCGGCTCAACCGCTGGTTGAGCCGCGCATTCGATCAGTCAAGAATGATGATTTCGCCGTCTCCCGTCGCCTCGTCCATGGCTTCTCCAGCATCGACCGCAGGCGTTTCCTCTACCACTTCTTCCGGTTCCGCATAGTAGGCGTAGAGGATGGCCACAGGCCAGCTATAATAGGTGGCCGGTTCGTAGTTTTGCAGCCAGTCGGTAAAGAAGTCGAAGTAAATGTTGGAGTAAATGGGCATGGCAGGCAAAATCTCGTTGAAGCGCGTGATGAACGCCAGCCAGTTTTCCTCATAGGTGAGGTACTGGCCGGGCTGGGTCACGTGCATCTCCCAGGCCAGATTCATTAATTCCTCATCGCTGATGCCGCTGGTGTTGGTGGAAGCCTGCACATCGGGATCGGTGATGAAGGTGTAGTAGGGGTCAAAGGCGTTGGCAAAGTTGGTCGCCATGAAATTCATGTTGTACTGGCGCTCGCCATTCTCGCGGTAATAGTCCGCAAGCATATCCGTAAAGGACATTTCTTCGACGATGAACTCAAAGCCCAGCGCCGGAAGCGTTTCGGAAAGCTGCTCGACCACAAGGTCGGCGCCTTCATTGCCCGTGACCTTGGCAAAGCGAATGGTCAGCGACATCAGCTCGCCATCCACTTCCTTATAGCGTACGGTATCCACTTCGGGATCAAAGGGCTCGCCATCCTCGTTGAGCGTCCAGCCATCCTCAATCAGCAGGTTCAACGCCGTTTCGGGATCGGGATCGTAGTGGTTGAGGCCATCAAGGTTGATCTCTCCCCAGGCCAGCGCTTCCTCACCCTCGGCGTTGCCGGGCAGCAGCGCGCCCATGGCCGCCAGCGTCATCCACTGGCCGATGCCGTAATAGCTGTATACGGCGATGCCGAAAGAGCCGAGGTATTCCGCGATGAAGGAATCCTGGTCAAAGCTGTAAGCGATGGCCTGGCGCACAGCTTCAAACTGCGTGGGGCCAGCTTCACAGGCAAAGGCGCAGAAGCCATAGCCCAAGCGCGCATAGTTCCTGGAAGTAATGCCATCGGCCGCCAGCGCCATGCCGCCGAGGATAACGTCGCTGTCAACGCACTTGTTGAGCAAATCGACCTCGCCGCTGGCGAGCTGCTCAATCATGGTTTCCGGCAGCACGGGCACGAGCGTAATGGTGTCAATCACGGGCACGACGCCCTCATAGTTGCCCTTATAGTAGGGATTGATGGCGAAATCCACCTGGCCGCTTTCGGCATCGTAGGCCGTGAGCGTGTAGGGGCCGGAGGTCAGCGAGGGGCGGTACATGTAGCCCGTCTCCTCGTTAAAGATGGTTTCCGTGAGAATCTCAACGGTGAAGGGCACTTCCTCCGCCTCGGGATCAAGGCTGGTCAGATAGGCGCCGTCTCCATCGTCGGCCACCGCACAATCCGGGGCCAGCACGGAAATGGGATAGGGATTGGTGCGCAAATAGGCGTAGTTGTAGAAGAACGGCTCGTGCGAGCCTTTGACGGTGATGCTGTATGTGTATTCATCCAGAAGGCGAACGCCGGAGAACACATCGCTTTCGCCGCTGTTATACTCCTCATAGCCGACAATGTGTGCAAACTGCGTGGATTCCGCACCCATCTGCATTAGCTCATTGGATGCGCACAGCAGGTAGGAAAACACGTAGTCCGCCGCAGTGATCGGCGTTTCGCCATCGGAATAAACCAGATCCTGCTGAAGCGTAATGGTATAGACGGTATTTGCGCCGTCCGCCGCGCCCTCAACAGACTCCACAACCATGTGATCCAGCACGAATTCCACCTGCGAGTCCCACACCACGGGGCTGTACCCATGAATCATGGTGCGCACGTCGATATCGCTGGTATTGTTGCTCCACATGCTGGTAAAGAACCCGCCGCTTACCTTCGTGGTATTGCCCACAGTAATGTGCGTGGGTTCCTCGCTCACCGGGCGGCCCATCAGGGCAATATCTGCCGGCGTGAGGACGGTTTCCTCCGCGGCGGTATCTTCGCCTGTGGTATCCGCAGTTGCGGCCTCGGTAGCGGCGGTATCCAGCGCCTCTGCAAATCCCGCGGACGAGCACAGCAGCACCATGGCCAGAAGCAAAGCAATCAGCTTGCGCATAGAATCTCCTCCGTTAATAATTCTATGGCGGCGACACGAGGGAAGCCCCCATGCCGCCGCTCTTGGCGCTGCTTAGTTGAAGCAATCGCCCTCGTTCATGTTGATGTTGCCGCCCAACGGAACCATGTTGTCCTCGATCAGCGTCAGCAGTTCTGGATCATCCGGGGTTGTCGGGGTAAACCGGTCGGGATTGTGCGTGTTGGTGATGTTCACGACGGCGTCGCCATACTGGTAGCGGACGTAGTAGTCGGCTGTGACAGCCTCAACTACGCGGTAGACAATTTCCGTGCCATCCGCGTTGTAAACCGGCAGGTTTGCAAATACGGTGCTCCAGTCATTGTCCTCGCTCAGCGTCGCCTGGGCGACCGACTGGCCGTCTGCCATGAGGTAGACCGTCAGCGTGTCGGGGCGGATGCCGTCGGCGTCGTTTTCATCGTTCCAAATCTTGTAGACCGTCCGGCTGGTGTACTCAACCAGCACGACATTGCGGGTATTGGTGAAGGCTGCCTGCGCCGTGCCATCTGCAGCGATGATTCCCGTGCTGCCAGACGAAGTGGTCACATAGTCGTCGGTATTGGCCTCATTCTCGCTGACGCTGTAGTAAGTGCCCGCGAGGATCCCCGTAATGGTCGCCTGTTCGCCAGACGAAAGTCTAATGGTTGCGTAACCGTCGGTGAAGGTAATGGAAGTTCCGGCATCACCGCTCATTGCATACACGCCATTTACGTTCCTGCCGTAACGGTCGCGCATAAACACCGTGAAGCTAAAGTCGCGGTTGGTTTCGCCGGCATTTCCGGCCACTGTCTTGCGCAGCGTCAGCGAGCCGACATTGCGCATGTTGGTGAAGGTTGCCGTCGCAGCGGCATCAACCGGGATCGTACCTGTATCGCCATTGCTGCCGGCCAGGTCGTAATCCGTGTATTCCGGCAGATTCTCGACGACTTCGTAGGTCGTGCCAGAGAGGATGCCCGCGATCTCCAATGTATCTCCACCGGTGAGGGTCACAGTTGCCACGCCGTTTTCGAAGATGACGTCTTCAATGGGTTCGCCATTGCGCAGCGCCTCGTAAGCGCCGTCCACGTTCACGCCGTCCGTGCGGTTGAGCGTGATGGTAAACTCGAAGCTGTCGTCCGCGATGGGCGCGTTGCCAGCGAGCACCTTTTCAACAATCAGGTTGCCAGCGTTGCGCGTGTTGATGAAGCTGGCGGCCGGCATATTCCCGGTTGCAGGAATTGTGCCAGTTTCGCCCGTCATCTCGGTCTGATAGCCATCGAGCGCGTAAGACGATTCGCGCACGATATAGCGCGTACCCGCCGGGATCTCGTGGATGACCATGCTCTGCGCGTCGGTCAGCGAGAATTCCGCAATGCCATTTTCGAAGCGGACAGTGACAGCGGTGGGTTCGTCGTGTGTGTAAAGCGTCGCGCTGTAGGTTCCATCAACCGGAACGCCATTGTTGCCGGATACAAGGGTCACTTCAAAGTCGAACGCCTTATCGGTTTCTCCAATCGCTCCGGCGACCGTCTTGCTAACCGTAAGCTCGCCAACATCGCGCGTATTGGTGAACGCAACTGTCGCGCCCGCGGATGTGAGGTTGTATCCAGCGGCGGTAACGCCATCCGAGCCATTGACTTGCGTCACATAGCCGTCAGTCAGATAACCCTCCAGCTCGCTATCGGGATCGACCTCGGTAACAATGTAGTTCGTGCCGACCGGGATGCCGTAGATGGTAATGGTCTGGCCGTGCGTAAGCGTAAAGCTCGCTCTGCCGCCCTCCACCGTCAGCGTGGTCAGGTCCGTACCAGTAACAGCGTATGTATTGTCAACATTTACGCCGCCATTGTTGACCAATGTCAGTTCGAAGTTGAACGCCTTGTCGGTCTGTGCTCCGGAACCATTCACGGTCTTGGAAATCGAGAGGTTGCCAGCGTGGATGGTATTGGTCACAGTTGCGGTTATGCCCACAGCATCCTGTGCGCTGGCGGCAACCGTTCCCTGTTCGTTCGCATACACCGGCGTCTCGAAGCCATAGGCCGCGTCAATCGGTTCCTCTACAACTTCATAGGCCGTGCCCTCCGGCAGCCCGGTGAACCTTACGGACTCACCCGCGTTGACGGTAAACGTCTGTTCCGCCTGAACAGGTTCGCCATTCACCTCGCCGCTCAGATTCACGCCCTCGGGCGCGGTCAGATACACGGTAATGGCAAACGGAATCTGCGCGTTCGGGCTATCCACACCGGTACCGGCGACGATCTTTTGAACCGTCAGATTGCCGGTATTGCGGGTGTTGAGGAAGGTGACGGTGGCCGTCTCGTTCGCAACGATTCCACCTTCAGCGTCGGCAGGAATGGTGGTCACATAGCCCTCGGCCTTGTAATCCGCTTCCTCCACGGTGTAGCTCGTGCCCGCCGGGATACCGCTCATCGTCGCCGATTCGCCGCCCTTCAGCGTCAACGTCGCTTCCGCTTCGTGATTGTTTCCGTTCACGGCTGTGAATTCCACGCCGCCGTACGTCTTGTTGATTTCGACGCTTTCGTTCTTCAGCGTCACGGTGAAGCTGAACTCCTTCTCAGCATCCGCCGCGTTGCCGCCCAGCGTCTTCTCAACGGTCAGGCCGCCCACGTTCAGCGTGTTGGTCACCCTCGCCGTCACATTTGCGGTCTTCGTGGCATCCGATTCGATGGTTCCGGTCTTATTGGTATACGCCGTCGTGTAGCCGTTCTGGCTGTAGTCCTTCTCGGTGACTTCATACTTCGTTCCCGTGGGCAGCCCGGTGAAGGCGATGGTTTCGCCAGCTCCCAGCGCAAAGGTCTCACTCCACTGCGCGCCTTGCGCGGTTGCCGTTTCGTTGAGCGTGCCATTGGCATGCTCCTCGTCGCCGGAAGTGTAGCTGCCAACAAGGTCCCTGTTCGCGGGCGCGGTCAGCGTAACGGTAATCTCAAACGCGGTCAGTGCGTTCGGCGTACCCGCTCCGTTTCCGGTCACAACCTTTTCTACCGTCAGGTTGCCGACATAGCGCTCGTTGGTGTAGGCGATCGAGACGTTTTCATTCTTGTCGATCACGCCATCGCTGTCTGTGTCGCCCGTGACAACACGGCTCGTTTCATAACCATCGGCGGTATAGCCGTCCTCGGCCACGGTGTAGGTTGTACCGGCCGGGATGCCGGTCAGTTCCTTCTTTTCGCCGTGCTTGAGCGTAAAGGTCGCGCTAGCCACATGGTCGTTTCCGTTCACGGCCGTGAATGTCACGCCGCCGTAGGTGTTGTTGACCTCAACATCCTCGTTTTCCAGCGTCACGGTGAAGCGGAAGTCCTGATCCGTCTCGCCGCCATTGCCTGTGACCTCCTTGGAAACCGTGAGGCTGCCAACATCGCGGGTGTTGGTGAACACAACCGCGGGCGTCGAGGTGTTGGAAATCACACCGGTCGTGTTGGTGGTGGCTGTGGTCACATAGCCATCGGCCGTATAGGAGGCCTCCTGCACAGTATAGATCGTACCGGCGGTCAGGCCCGCTATGGTCAGCTTCTGGCCGTCCTTCAGGGAGAAGGTGTACGTGCCGTTCGCGCCTTCGGTTACGGTGATTTCACCGCTTCCGTCGGGCAGGTTGTCGCTGTAGGTAAAGGGCTGGCCCGTAAGCGGGTTGCCATCCGCATCCGTCAGCGTCAGCGTGAAATCGAACGGCTTGTTGGGGTCACCGGCGTCGCCAGCCACGGCCTTTGCAATGCTCAGGCCGCCCGTGACGCGGTTTGTGAAGGTAATGCCGGCCGCCGGAATGGAAACGCTGCCCGTATTTGCGCCATTGACGACACTACTGTAGGATTGCGTCTTTCCGGTCGTCTCGTTCTTCACCTGCACATACACAGAGATCTTTCCAGTAGCGCCGGAGTCACTGAGCTGCACCCTGATGGTGTAGAGCGTTTTATCGTACTCGACGCCCGAAACGCTGCCCTCGATCTCCTTCAGCGTGTAGATGTAGTCGCCCGTGCCGGTGCCTCCGGGGTTGCCGTATTTGTCAAGGCCACGCTGCGTCCTTACGTCCTCATAGTCGTAGGTAAGCATGTCAAAGGCAAACGTGCCGTTTGCCGCGGCGGGGGCGGTGAGCGTCTTGCCGCCGGCGAAATCCGGGTCGTTGGTGGAGCTGAGTTCAAAGGTATACGCGCCATCTGTCAGCGTCCCGCCCTCAAGTTCCTTGGTTCCGGCAATGGTCAGGGAGCCACTGGACACGTAATCATTGTAAACGGTGACCGCGTCCTTCGCCGCGCCGGTCACGTCCGTTCCCGCATACGGCTTAAGCACGAAGCACTTCTTGCCAGCCTCAACGCCCGTCATGCTCTCCGGAACCTCCGCGTTCCCAGGGGTAACCTCAAACATATCGTCGCTGTACGGGCTCGGCACGGAATCCTCGACGACGACGTAGTAGGCGTAGGCATTGAGATAGCCATCCTGGTTCTCAAAGACCGTCGTGCTTCCGTTTGCGGTGGTCGTGATGGTCGCCACAAAGTCGCTCGCACTTATGCCGGTCGGCATCTGGTAATACGGCCCGTAGACATGGAATACCGCGCCCGCAACATTGTTCGCGTTATCGCCCTTCTTGGTGATGGTGAGTTCGCGCGTGCGGATCAGGCCCAGGTCGTAGGTCATATCGCCCACACCGTCGGCCTTGAGGTAGAAGCGCTCGGTCGTCCCGGTGGCGGGGTCAAAGTTGCTGTCGGTGCCGCGCGTGTTTCCACCGGCGTCCACAGTCGGCACGCTGCCGCCGTTATACTGCTCGGTGATGCGGTAGCCTTCCGGCGCGGTGGCGGAAAGGCGATAGGTGAAGCGCGTGGTGCCCACCAGGCTCGTGTAGTCCACATCGCCATTGCCGTCATAACGCGCGCTTGCGTTCGCGCCGCCCTGCGGGGTAGCCGGATTCAGGCCGGTGAACACATACTGGCCGAGCGATGCCGTCTTGGAAGACGACGTTCCACTTTCCTCCTCATAGGTGGTAAGCGTGATGGTCACATCCGGGGGCGTGAGATCGTCGCCGTCGTTCTGAATGCCATCGGCGTTTTTGTCGATCCACACCGTATCGCCCAGCGAGACCGGGTCGGGCATGACCGTAACCATCGTATCCGCGCTATTGTTGATAGCGCCCAGGTTGTAGTTGAAGTAGGCGTTGTTAATCGCCGTATAGTAGTAGATCGTTTCGCTTGCGTCCGCTTCCTCTTTGCTCGGGGCCTGGCAGGTGTAGGTCAATGTGACCGTCCCGCCCGCTGGGAGTTCGGGAATTATGGCGAGGATGGACATGGAGCTGGCGCTCCAACCATTGCTGAAGCCCTCCGGCGGCGTCGCGCCATGCCCCGCGAGTACGGTGTTCTCGTTCTTCGCTTCGTTGGAATAGTAAACCGTCCCAGCCGCGCCGCTGATCGCAACAGCGCTGTTCAGCTTCGGGGTCCAGGAGCTGCCGCGGCCATCGCCGGCATACGGCAGCGTATCGCTGATCCACAGGTTGGTGATGGGTTCCTTTCCATTGTTGGTAACGCGAACCTCATAGCGGATGGCTTCACCCGTTTCAGCAACGAGGGTTTGGTCGTTACCGGCCGTCTCGCCGCCAACCGTGACAAACTTGTTGATGGTGACGCCGCCGGCACTGGCAATGCCAACGGAAGCGCTGGCTTTCAGGCCCAGCTCGCCCGCCGCGATCTGTTCATCCACCGCGGTCGAAACCGGATTGCCGTTGTTATCCGCAAAGGATACGCCGTTGGGGTTGGCCGTGTTCTGCGAAACCTTGTAGGGGCTGTAAACGTAGGCATCGTTCACAAGCCTTCCCTGCTCATTGTTGACCAGCGCCACAGGCTGAACCTTGCACGCAATGATGAGCGTTACGGTTTCGCCCGCCATCAGCTCGCCCTGCGTCTCAAGCGTGACCACCTGGCCGTTGGGCGTGATGGTGTCCGGAATGTCGAGATTTGCGGCAGTTGTCTCCGCGGTGACGCTGAGGATTTCCAGCCCGGTGGGGACGACGTCGCCGATGACGGGATTGGTCACGCCCCAGGCCGTACCGTTATCGTCGCCATTGGCTTTGCCCTCGAGCGTAATGGTGTACTTCAGGGTATCGCTAACCGTGACCACATCATCGGCCAGGCCCTGATCGCTCCGCTCGTCAATCTCAAACTCCTTTGTGAGCGAGGCGCGCGGCAGAACCAGCGCCGAATTGACGGCGACGGTATCCTCATCCTGCGCCGTGACGGTCGCGGATTGCGTCTCTGTGCCGACAGTGCCAAAGTCATACTCGACTTCAAACTTTGCGCCATTGTAGATGCTGGTAACGGGCACGATGGATTCCCCGCTGGGCTGGCTGGCCTGAATGGTGATTTTCACATCGCCAGCCGTAAAGCCCGCATGCAGGCCATTGACTTTCTCATCCGCATCCTTATACGCAATCTGCACGCCCTTTGCGCCTTCGGGAACGTTGACGGTGGCTTGGCTGTTGGATACTCCATAAATCACCGCTTGCGTCCAGGTTCCGTCCGCGAGCTTGAAGCTTACAACAGCATTCGTTACCACCGAATCTCCGCCGGTAAACAACGGGTTGCTGCGGTTGTAGGTCACCGGATCAATCACCAATTTGGTGATGCTCCAATCGACCTGCGTACCCTCGTCGTTGGTCGTGGCGCCGCCGCCCACGCGGAATTGGATATCCTCATCGGTAATCACGGCGGTGTTGACCGGCAGGGTCAGCTCGTTAAAGCCGCTGAGCGTGTAGGTCAGTTCCTGACCGCCCTCCGCCTGCAGGCTGCCGATGCTGTCCTGATCGGCCTCCTTGGTCATCGTCAAGTCGATTTCCTCGGGATTGGGCACGTTTGTGAAGGTGACGACGGCAATGCTTCCATCGTCCGGAACGGTGATGGTCTTGGTGGTTGCCCAAGCGTCGTCCGCGCCCGCATTCGGCGTATAGAGGTAGCCCTCAGGCCGTGTTTTCTCAGTCACGACGTACTGGCCCGGAACAACCTCTTGCGGTTCGGTCAGAGAAACGGTGTAATACGTGCCGTCCGCACCCTCGTAGTGATTGCCCTCCAGGGTATAGCCAGAGCTGGCGAGATCCGGGTCGCCCTCCTTGGCCTCGCGGGAGGCATTGACCGTATAGCTCTTGCCCTCGGTCGCCGTTCCCGCGACGCCCACGATGTCGAAGGTCGCGTTCAGCGGCAGGGCGGTCTTATTGATCAGATCTCTCTTGAGGATGACGATTTGGGTCTTGGGCATGTTGTAGGCGCTTACCTGGACGTCTGCGTCTTTGCCAACCAGGAAGTAGCCTTCCGCGTTTGCCGTTACCTCGCTGCCATTGATGTACACCTGCGTGGAGCGTTCCACATGGGTGATGGGGGTTGCGGTTTCACGGATATAGTAGCCCTCGTTCTCTCCTCTCAGCTTGCGCAGGTTGGAGAAGACGACCTGGCCCGTCGCGTCGGTGGTCTTGGACTCGATTTCCTCATACTCCATCTGGCCTTCGTCGTTCATGCTGGATTTGTAGAGCGTGAACTGCGCGCCCGCAAGGAGATCGGAAGCAGTGGCGTCCTCCTTGAGCTTTCCATACTTGGTGACGGTAATCTGGATGCCCGTTTCGTTGACGATGGCTTTGTCGCCCGTCAAGGACGTCGTTGTCCCAGCGGCGAGGGCGACCTCAACGTCGGCTACCGGGTAGTAGGCCGCGGGCGTGGAAACCTCGGTCAGATAGAACTTCACGCCTGTGGCGGTGCCCGTCACAACGTCATAGGGCAGCTTGATATTCGCAAGCGTGGCCATGCCGCTGCCATCGGTGGTAATGACTGCCGCCGTTTTGTTGGCGCCGCCCCACGTGCCGTCCGTATTATAGTAAGTCTTCGTCTCGCCATCGAACTCGAGCCGGTAGAGGGAGAACCCTACCTTCTCAATCGGGTTGCTGTCGGCCGTATCGTCTACCTTCTCAAGCTCCACAGCGGCGAGATTGCCAACGTTGGTGAAGGCGACTGCCACGGGCGTATCCGCGTGCGCCGCGTCAATCTTGACCGCCACAGCGCCGCTTTGGTTGGCTCCGAGCCAGCCGTCTGCGGCAACGTTCGTTCCAGTCGCGTCGGTCAGGGAATACCTGGCGTACCAGTCGCCCGTGGTTTCCTCTTGAATGGTGTAATCGCCGGGGGCAAGCTGGATGGTTTCGCTGGTTTTATCCTTTGTCAGCGTGACCGTCGCTTTCACAGCGGTGCCCTGATAGACCTTGAACGTAACGCCACCTTCCGGCCAATCCGCGCCACTTTCGAAAGCCTTGCTGATGGTCAGCTTGCCATAGCGGGTGTTGGTGATGGTGGTTTCTCCGGTTGCCGGGCCGCCGAACTTGCCGTCGGTAACCTTGAATACCACGGGATCGGCAAGCTCATGGTTGGCGTTGGCGTCGGTGGAAATCTCGGTCAGCTTATACCAGCCGGGGATGAGGCCGGAGATTTCGAGCGCGCCGTTTTCATCCGTCGCCACCTGAATGCCGGAAACCTCATTCACATCCGTCGGGAGCGCACCGGTCGCAGGTTTCTGCACGGAGCCGGTCACAGAAGTGGCCGCCAGCGTTTCATCATCAATGTTGTCGCTGGTGAACGCCGTGAAGTTCAGCGTGAACTGGACGCCCGCCATGGCCTTCGCCGGGTTGGCGTTGTCCGTCTTGATGACAGAGATCGAGCCTGTGCCGGGGTTTGCAAGCTCAACCGTCTTGCTGGATTCACCCTCAGCGAAGGAGACGGTCGTCTTGCCGCTGTTGAGCAGCAGGAAGTTGCTCTTTTCAGCGGTGGAAAGCGCTTTGCCATCCACATGCGTCTCCGCGATGGTATAGGCGCCGTTCGGCAGGGAAATGGTTCCCTCGCCGTCCGCTTCCAACCGCAGGGTGTACTTTTCAGAGGCGTTGGCGGTGTTGGTAATTTCGAAGGTCGCATCCTCCGGGTTCCCCTCCGCGTCCACCTTTTTGATGGTCAGTTCGCGGTACTTGACGTTGCGGAACGGCTGGTTGCCTTCCGTCGCCGGATCCGCGTCCACCACATACTCGGTCTTGGTATCCCCGTGTGTGGTAAACGAGTTCATCGTCTTGTCAAGTATGCTCTCGTCCTCCACCTCGTAGCCACTGGGCAGCTTCGTTTCCGCGAAGTAGTAGGTGGTATTCGGTTCGAGGGTGAAGGTCGCGCGGCCGGTGGAATCGGTCGTTGCGGTGGCGACAGCCGTATAGACATTGTCCTTCAGCGTATACACGGTGAACTCCGCGCCCGCAAGCGGAGAAGTCGCGTCCGGATTGGCTACGTCGTAGCCAACCTTGTTGATGACAACCGGCACGAGCGACTCCTTGATGTTGACAATGGGGCCTTTATTGCCAGTTGTATACTCCGCCCAAATCGTATCGCTGCCATCTTTGGTGTCGTATTCGCCGTTGGTGGTCACATGCATCAGGTATGTGGGGTCTTCAGGCGTGGTGTTGTCCGGCCAATCAGTTTCGACCAGCAGGAAGTATGCCTCGTATTCATACTGCACTATGCCGTTGTCGTCTTCCTCGCCCGCAATCCGGGTGACATAGTCCGGATATTGATCATGGAGCACATGCATCCGCACAGATTCGGAAATGGCCTTGCCAGAATTGTAAACTCCCTCGCCATTTGGCACGTCCACGCCGGTGGTAAAGCTGCTGATGACCGGGACATCTCCGATCCGTTCGCCATTCGCGTTGGACAGCCAAACCTCGAACGTCGCATTGGCCAGCGAGGTCTGTGCGCCCGTGGCTCTATCCTCGGCTACCTTGTCCAGTTCAAACTGGAGATAGCGAATCGTGCCAGGGCCGCCATGCAAGGGATAGTTTTCCATATCACCGGTCAGCGTGGTGCTCTCGGAATCCCTCGGGTCGAATTCAGGGCTCAAACGCTTCTCAAAAGGAATATCCTCCACGTCCATAAATCCGGAAGGAGCTTCGATTTCGTAGAACCAGTAGACATAGCCGCCCGGGAGCGCGCCGGTAACAACCTGGCCGGGGCCGGCGTTTCTGCCCGTGCCGGATTCGTAAACATAATCGCTCAAGCCGTCGGGCAGTGTATAGTTCGCCAGGAGATCAGCTTCGTCTTCAGGTTCGCCCAGCGTCGCATACTCTTCAATCGTGCAGCCGTAGAGCTTGAACTTGGCATGGTCAAGCGGCTTCGTCGACGCATTTTCATCGTCAACATATCCATCCACCGGGAAGTCGTTCTCCGTCTCGCCCTCCTCCAACGGGCGCTCCGGCTGATACCACTTCTCCATATTGATCTGAACATATTCCTCCATGTTGGACATGTTCATCGTATGCGCAGTGGCCGTCGTAATCCCGCTGAGGTCGAGGCTGGCGCCATAGTAGGCCTCCAGCGCGTCCGTCAGGGACATTCCCGTGATTTGCGCAACCGTACCAAAGCTTCTGCAATCGGGAGCGACATAGCCGTTCTCGTTGGAAAGCTCGAATACAGCGTATGTGGACATACCGTTCAGGTTCTCAAAGAGCGCCTGACCGTTCGCGCCGGTTTTCATCGTGGCGACATGCTTGAGCGCGTTATTCTCCACGACGAACAGGGCCAGCTCCGCGTTTGCAAGCGGGCGGTCGATCTGGTTGTTGTTCATGGCATCCCACTGGGAATACCACGTCTTGTTGACGGTAATGGTATTCACGGGGATATTGTCGATGGTGACAGTCTTTGCGGCGGGCGCGCCCTTCTCATCCACGAGCGTGACCTTCTGCTCGTCGCTGTTGAGAATGTAGCCATTCGGCTGCTGCGTTTCCACCACGACATATTCATACTGCGTTTTGCCATCAGCGCGCAGGGCGGGCAGGTTGGCAATCGTCACGCCTGTCTGCGTGGCTACAGTGGTGACGGTCCTGACGTAAGTATTCGCGTCGCTGGCGTCTACCGCGAAGCCCGCGGCCGTCAGCTGCGCTTTTTCAGCGTCCGTAAAGCCGTCCGCCACGCTGACCGAAACGGTGACGGTCGCACCCGCAAGGTAGGCATCCGTCTTGGCGTCCTGCTTGACAATGCTAAGCGAGGTCAAGCTGGAGTCGTTCTGAATTGTAGATGTAACCTTTCCGTTCTTTTCCAGCGTAACTGGCGTGTAAGCGTCCGCCGCGGGAGCGACGACGCCCGCCGGGAAGCCAACTTCCTTGATATAGTAGGTGCCGGGGTTGAGGGTAAGCGTATCGCCGTTGGTGAACGTATCCAACGTCTCGCCCAGGCCGTCGGCCGTTACCTTGGTATAGGTATCCCCCTCTTTGGTATACAGTTCGAAGGTGAACGTACCGTTTGCCTGCGTCGCGTTTCCAACCTTTTTGGTCACGGTGAGCGTAGGCTTGTTGTCGTTTTTGAAGTTGACGGTAGCGGAATCCAGCGCGTCGAGCGTGAAGGTGGCTTTCAGCTTGGCCGTTCCATCTCCGCCGCCCGTTGTAGCGCTCGCGCCCGTGACCGTCACAGCGCCGGAGTCCAGATAGCTTGCCGGGACGCTCGTTTCGGTGACGGTGTATTCGCCGCGATCAAGCGCCGTACCGTCTGACTTCCTCACCTGGACTGTGCCATCCGTGCCGGTGGTGAAATTCGCGGTTGTTTTGTCCGGGAAGGTCACGGTGAATACCGCACCCGCGACGGACTGATTGGCGCTGTCTACCTTCTTGATGGTAATGGCCGTGTCGTTTTTCCGGTTGACGACGGGGGTGTTCGTCAAATTCGTGGTGCGGGAAGTAGCAGACAGTTCAATGGGTCCCCAATGGTCATTGCTGTTGCCAGGGTAATCGACCGTATATTCACCGCTTACATTGGTTTCCACAATGTAATACTGAATCTTGGCGCCGGTCGCATCATAGACAGGCAGTTTGCTCTCGGTGGCAACGCCGTCCGTGCCGGTCGTAATAGTGGCCTTCAGATTGCTCTTGTCCTGAGCGGGCACACCCTCGTAGACTTCGAATACAATACCCTGCATGGCCGTCTGGCCGCCGGTCAGGCCCTGTTCGACCTTCTTGATCTTCAGGTCGGAATAGGAAAGCTTGTTGACGAAGTTCGCGGTGGCCGTCAAAGTGGTGGAGGGCTTGTCGTTTTCTTCGTCCCAGAAGTCGAACTCGATGGGTTCTGTCGTGACCTTCGTATAGTAGGCCGCGGGCGTATCTGCCGCGGGATCGGCTTCCTCTACCTTATAATAGTAGGGAACGCCATTCTCGTCCGCGGCGGGAATGCCGGTGATGGTGCTGGTAAAGCTGCTGCCGTTGGGAAGGGTTATCGTTTCATAAGCAGTATTGTTGTAAACGATATTCCCTTCTGCGTCCTTCTTCCCCTGATAGACATGGAACGTAAAGCTCGCGGAAGTATCCGTGAACGCGGTGTTTGCATCGTTGAGCCGTTTGTTGACCGTCAGGGAACCGGTCTTTTCCTGGATGTTAAAGACTTCAACATATGTGGTGGTTCCGTCGGTCTTGACCGTAACCTCAATCGGATCGGCCTTGTAATAATTATCGGGAGCCGACGTTTCGGTGAGCGTATAGGTCGTTCCATTTTCACCAACATACACGGCCTGAACCCAGCCGCCATCGCTGTTGGTGGTAAATGTATACTTATGATTATTACCGTCGTCCAGTGTGAATTCCACGCCCGCAAGTTTGGTAGACGTGGTTTCGCCATACTTGGTCAACTGCACAATGCCCATGCCGGGCACGGGGTTGACAAACGTGGCGGTAGCGCTGCCGTTGCTTTCGATGTGAACCGACGGCCAATCCGCGGAATTTTCCGCAGCGTTGGTGTCCTCAGGTCTACCGGTCTGCATCACATAGTAGTCGCCCGGGGCGAGGGTAACCGTCGCGGTAGCGCTGTTGGTCACGCTCGTGGTTGCCACGGGTACTACCGGCTGGCCGTTCGCGTCCGTCGCCTTGGGCGCATTGTTCTCCCAATCCTCTGCCTTGTAGACCGCAAACGAAGCGCCGCCCGTGAAAACACTGGCGTAGAATTCATTGTAATTTACGGGATTACTATTGTAGCCAATGCGCAGCTGCTCGGTAATGGTAAGCGTGCCGCCATTGGTGGGAATGCCGTAAGCGCCGTCAGCCTCAGCAGACTTCGAATCTGCACTGCCTTCAACGGGCGTGTAGGAAAGGCTGGCGGTGTTTGTAAAGGGAATATTAGCAGTCTCGCCGTAATCCAGCACAAACGCGCTCCGCGGATAGACGGCCGTCAGGGTATATTCCGTGTAGTAGGGGGTTTTCACACCCGAAGCGTTCGCAGCAAAGTCCGTGAGCGCAATGGTGTCATAGTAATTGGTGCTGACCGCATTGGTCTTGCCGCTCCAGGTTTCTTCCGTGCCGGTCGCTTTAAGCGTCCAGCTCTGGGGATTGCTGCCGTTGATCTCCGGCAGCGTATCCATCAGCGCGAAGTTAGCAAAATTGAGCGTGCCGGTGACGTCATAGTAGTCGCCCACGCCGCTGAGCCCTGCGTCGGTCGTTCTGCCAACCTTGATCGTCCAGGTAATAGTGACGGTATCCGCCTGCGCGCCATCATCCTGAATGACAGGTTCGGATTTTGCCAGCGTCCAATCCGTAGAAGCGGTGTTGGTCACATTGCCGGTGGTGTTGGAAGGCGCATTCTGCCCCAGCGTATAGGTAAATGTCCTCGTCACCGTGCCGCCGTTGCCGTCATCGACGTCTACATCCGCCGTAATCGTAGCGGTGATCGCGCCATAATCAAAACCGTCTTTCGCCTCGCCGTTGTTGGTCATGCGCGCGGAGATCTCGAACTCACGGTTGACGCCGCCCGAGGATATGTCTACCGGAGAAATCTCGTGGGTATACGAGTTTGTGCCATTTGCAAATACGATATGCTCCGGCGCCGTGAACGTCACCTTTATATTCTTGTACTGCGAATATGTGGCGACGGATTCATTGGTCGTGCTGTCGTAATATGTAACGGCGGGGCCAAGTTTTACACCGATAGTGTAATTGAAGGACTCGCCGGTTTTTACAGCCTGCGCCGGCGGGGTCGCCTTGAAAATGGACACGTACTCCCCGCTCGTCGAGTTTTCCGCAATCGCGGCATTCACCGCGTCAAGCGCCGGAGTGTTTGAGGCGTTCTCGCCCGTGTCCTCCAGGGCGTCGATGGTGAACGGCACGCTGGAAACAACGCTATCCGCAAGCGCCGTCAGCGGCATGGAAGTGAGCAGCATGAGCAGCGCCATCAGCAGCGCTACGCACTTTCCTGCAAATTTCCTCATCGGATTGACCCTCCCTATCCTGAATAATCCATAAACCTTCACACGGCGGCCGGGGTCACGATACGGCGCGACCGGAGGCTGCGCAATTCAGCGATCATCCCCCGGCCACGGCCGCGCGCGCTCCCGCCCCGCGGGATCGACACGTACTGGCGCGCTTATTGCGCGGCTTGCTCTACCGCGTCCTGCGCCACGGGCTCGGGCTGTGCCTGCGGCACGGCCTCCTCCAACACGGTGACGGTAAAGCGCCATGAACTTTGCGCGGTCTGCTCATCCACTTTAATCAAAAGCGTCCTGCCGCTCTGGCCGATGGGCTGCCATGCCCCATCCACCAGGCGCTCCCAGTCGATTTGCACCTGGGCGCCATCATAACCTTGCAGGACGGCGGTCAGCAATACCTCGTCGCCCATCTCCAGTTCACTCGAGGGCGTTGAAGCGATCAGGGAAACGCTGCGCTCCGGAATTGTGGGCTGCTCGGCTTCGGGGGCAGCCTCCTCCGGCGCTTGCGATGCCTCAGGCCGGGCAGTGACCCTGCCTTTGAGATCAAACGGATCGGAAATGACTTCTTCCGCCAGCGCTGCCGTCAACAGCAGGCTCAGGGCGAGCGCCAGGGCCAAGGCGGCGCGAACCAGCTTTTTCCTCATCTTTTCGTTCCTGCCTTCCTTATTATAATGGATGCTTGCGCTTTATTTCCGGATTCAGGCCTGGGCCACGAGCACGACGCGGTAGCTCAGCCCGGCGTTTTCCTCGGTGATGACGAACTTGTATTCATCTTCCGTCTCACCCTCGATCTCTTTCCAGTTCTGGCCGTCTTCGGTGCTCTCCCAACGGAGGGTGTAGGCGGCGGAAGCATTGCGCACCACCGCGCGCAGGGTCACCTCGTCGCCGTAGAAGATGTCGCCCGTGTTGACCAGTTCGATTTCCACCTCGGCGGTGAAGGGAACGGCGGTGGGCTCGGCGGTGGGTTCCGCCGTCGGCTCGACAGTCGGCTCAACGGTCGGTTCCGCGGAAGGAACCGCAGTCGGTTCCGCAGTGGGAACTTCGGTCGGTTCCGTGGTAGCGGGCTCGCTGGCCTCCGGCGCGGGCGTGGCGGTCGCTTCCACAGCGGGCGTCTGCGTGGGCTGCGCGGTCACGGCCGCGCTGGGCGTTTCCTCAACAACCGGAGCGGCGGTAGCCGTCGCAGTGGCGGGCACGGCCGTGGGTTCGGCAGAACCGGCGGGTTCCGCAGACTCGGCGGGTTCCGCAGACTCGACAGGCTCCGCAGACTCGACAGGCTTGGGGGCCTCAGTCGGCTTGGGCGCTTCGGTTGCCTTCGGCGCTTCCGTCTGCTCTACGATGACAGGGGCGGCCTGGCCGTCTTCCTCGGCAAACGCCGCAAAAGCGCCCATCGACAATACGAGAACCATCAGCATCGCAAAAACCTTCATCATCATTTTTTTCATGCTTTTCCCACTCCTTGTCGCTTTCAAAACTGTTCAGCTCTGTAAGAGCATAATTTCATCTTACAGTCATATTTTACCGCCAAACAGTTACCAGGCCGGTTACAATTCCGGTCATTGACAAGGAATTTTGCAAGTAACGAAGGTTTTTTCGCGTTTTTCCCCGTTCTCTTTGTTAAATATCGCCTATGGTTACGCAGCAGTTACTTATTTCGGTATTACGGCAGGTGTTGCAAGCAGCATATGCGCTTGTCACATTGTCGGCTCATTTTTGTCGCTGATCGGCCCAAGCCTGTAAGTCAGCATGATATTGGAATTGGCTTGCTCCTTATAGAACGCGCGCCGGATGCGCTCCACGACCATTTTGCAGGTATCATAGTTGACCGTGGGCAAAAGCAGCGCGTATTGGGAGGGGCTGAACTGGGTGATGATGTCGCCCTTGCGCAGATTGGAACTGAGCACACGCAAAAGGCGTTTCATTACGTCGTCCATTTTCAGTGGCTCCAGCGCCCTTCCATCCACGCGGTCGATCTTCATCAAAACGATGAACATCGTCAATCCCAGGCGCTCCATGGAACGGATTTGCAGGTTATAAATATCCTTGAAAACGGCGTATTCGCACACAAACGCGCCGGTTACACCGCCCATTTCAGACAGCTCTTTGCGGATAATGTCTATATTCATTTCCAGCTCGTTGCCCGCGGTGATAATCTGCTTATAGAATTCCTGAATGCCGGCGGGCGGCTGGGAACCGAGGTAGCGGTAATACATGTGGGTGGCATGGCGGTATTGCTGGAGGGATTCGTTGTTACGCCCCGATTTTACGAGCGCGTCCATCAGGTCAAGATGTAACCGCTCGTCAAAGGCGTCTATATCCAGCGCCACGCGGCTGGCGCGGATGATTTCATCATAATCCTCCACGGCGCGCAACATGTCGATATATTTATAGATACATTTCATGTAACGGTTGTGCAGATCCACGCTGCGGGGAACCACCCATGTCTCCCCCGCCCCATAGGGCAGCAGATCGCCCGTATAAAGCGATAAAAGGCGCGTGAATTTGGCGCGCGTTTCCGCGTTGAGCGTATCGGCCATGACAAGCTCGTCGCAGAGGGTTTCAAACTCGTAAATATCTACCTCGCAGTTCGCAATCGCGTTAAAACGGTAAGAGCCGCGATTGGTGGCGATGCAGGCCGGCAGCTCCTTGCTGATGGTGGAAAGCAGTGAGCGCGTGCGGCTTACGAGCGTTTTCAGGGCATTTTCCGGGTTGCTTGATTCGTCGTTCGGCCACAGGGCCTCGTACAATTCAATGCAGGGCACGCTCTTCCCACGCTGCAAAATCAAGTATTGCAGCAGCATGCTGCCCTTTTTCGTCTTACATATCTTTTCATCGCTGACTACGCCATCTGCAAAGACATGAAAGCCGCCCAGCATTTTGATTTGCACTTTTACAGCCACTGTTTTCAACCCCTTTCGTTACACACAGTAAACACATCCAAAAACAGCAATGTGTTTTGTGTGCCACCGAATGGCATTTTATTATACCACATTATAGTAATGTTGTCATTACGCAAAATTCACAAAGCTTTGTTCTATATCGTCTCTCCGCCGGCCGTATTTCGACAGACTTCGGTTTTTTATCGCTTACAGCCGCTTTTCCAGCGTTTCTGGCTGGATCGCATACAGCAGCGCATCATCGCGGCTAATCATGCCCTCTTTGTAAAGGCGATAGAGATCCGCGTCCATGGCGCGCATGCCCTCGGCTGCTCCGGAGAAGATGACATTGTCGAGCTGATGCACTTTTCCTTCGCGGATCATATTGCGCACGGCGCGGTTTACACGCATCACCTCGAAAGCCGGCACACGGCCGCCCTTCTGGCAGGGCAGGAGCTGTTGGGAAACGACAGCCTGCAATACCATGGAAAGTTGCACGCGCACCTGCTGTTGCTGCTGCGCGGGGAATACGTCAATCAGGCGGTCGATGGTCTTGGCCGCCCCGACCGTATGCAGCGTTGAAAACAGAAGATGGCCGGTTTCCGCCGCTGTAAGGGCGGTAGAGATGGTTTCATAATCGCGCATCTCGCCCAGAAGGATTACATCCGGAGCCTGGCGCAAGGAAGCCCGCAGCGCCGTTTGAAAGGTTTCGGTATCGTGCGCCACCTCGCGCTGGCTGACGATGCTCATTGTATGCGGATAGAGGAACTCGATTGGATCCTCTATGGTGATGATATGCTCCATGCGCGTGTGATTGATGCGGTCAATCAGGCAGGCAAGGGTTGTGCTTTTGCCGCTTCCGGCGCTGCCCGTCACCAGCACAAGCCCACGCCGCATCTCTGAAAGCGCCATAACCTCCTCGGGAATGTGGAGCGTGGCGGCGTCGGGCAATCCAAATGGAACCACACGCAAAACCGCCGCCAAAGTACCGCGCTGGCGGTAGGCATTGCAGCGAAACCGACTAACGTCTGCAAGCGAAAAGGAGAAATCATCATCGCCGGTGCTCTCCAGGGAATCCGCCTCGCGCGTACCGGCCAGCCGGTAGATCTGCGCGATCATGCGGCTGGTATCCCGGGGGAGCATGCGCTCCTTGGTCAAAGAGACCAGCTTGCCATCGCACTTAACTGTAACCGGCGCGCCGGGCAGAATAAACAGATCCGAGGCGTGCAGGGAAAGCCCCAGCTTGAGCAGCTCAATCAGCGCCGTCTCGTCATCCAGGCCCTCAATAGAGACTGGTGTCAGGCGATCAACGTCCATCCCGCGTCCTCCTCAAATTCCGTCGTATCGTTTGCCTCCAGCCAGCGGTCCAAAATCAGAAATCGGTTTGTTTCTTCCAAGGGAAGGATTTCCACGCTGGCGCAATAAAACCTTGTTTCGCCTGCCTGGGCGCGGTAATCCAGCGTTTCGCCCACTTCCACGCCCACCTGCTCGCGCACCAAACGCGCATAGGTTTCCGCGTCTCCCTCCGCTTCTTCTCGCAGGGTGCGTAGCGTTTCATCGAGTTGGCTTGTCCACAGACTAAATTCGGTTTGCGCTGTATAATACTCGGCAGACGCCTGTTGCGTGCGTTCGCTCATCTCCATATCGCTGCGCGCGCTGAACAGAGACAGCACGCCCAACATGGTCATCACCAGCACGACGAGGATCATCAGGATCGTAGACGCCCCCGGGCCAATCCTTCCCGAACTTCTCATGGCGCGCTCCTTTCCGGGCGGTAACAGGCCGTTTGCATGCTGGTTACCGTATCCTCCCCCTGTTGCACGGTGACTGTGCAAGTCTCAAGCGTACCCGCGCCGGTTTCACTGCTTTCGATTTGCGCAAGCACCGCATAGGCAACGCCATCCAATATACATTCTTCGCGCGCGGGCAGTTCCTCGCCGGCGCTGAAGCGCTCCAAGGAATCCTGCGCCAAGATTGTAGCGCGGGCCAATGCCTCGCTTTCACGGCTTATGGTGTTGGAGGCCGCGAACAAACGCAAAAGCGTCATCGCGGAAAGCGCCAGAAACAGCGCCACGATGACAAGTTCACCGAGCATGGCCTTTGTGCGGCCGCTTTCCCGCATGGCGTTTCCTCCTATTCCCACAGCGCCACATGCGCCGTGTAATCCTCGCCGCCCGCGCGCACGCTCAAGCGCAACAGACCGCCTTCATCCTGGGCCTGGAAATTCTCCAACGTGGCGATCGGCTGCCCTTCCTCCGGGGAAAACTCGATATCCGCCGCGGCAAACACTTCATAAAGCAGGCCTTGATGGGCATAGATGCGTGTTTCATAAACCGCGCCGTCAATCTCTTCGGACAACACGAGCATATCGTTTCCGACTTCAGTCTTTTCGATAGAAACCTCGCCAGTGGCAGCACGCAGTTTCCCCGTGACATAAGCCATCGCCGTGCGCGCCTCGTGGTTAACCGCGGCACGCTCCACCACCGAGCGGTAAACGCCCGCGCCGAGCACCACCGTCAAAAGCGCCATCAGCGCAAACACAGCCACAATAAGGAAAAGGCTGACGCCGCTGGCGGCCCGCAGGCCAAAGCGCCTTTCGTTCACGTACCCGCCCCCTCTCCCAGCGCCACGACGCGCACCGTGGGCAGCACGTTATCGGCAAAACTGGAAAAGAACACGGCATAGTGCTCCTCATCGACGTCCACGCCGTAGTTTTCCTCCAAATACTGAAGCGAGGAAGGGTAACGCCCCTCCACCGCATAGCAGGTGACCAACGCGCGCTGAATGGCTTCCTCCAAGAGCGCGCGCTGCTCCTGCGACGCCTGGCGCGCGTTCAAAGAGGCCGCGCCATAAAACGCGCCCACCATCAGCGCCATTACGCACAGGGCGATCACCCAACCGCGTCTTTTCATAGGAGCCTCCCTTTAAATCATCGAGGAGAGTATGCCGGCCAGGGGCAGCATCACCGAAAGCAGGATCGCGCCGGCAACGATGGCCAGCAGCGTGACAAGCAACGGCTCGATCAATGCCTCGGCATTGGAAACTTCGCGGTCAAACCGCTCATGGTAGATATCCGCCAGGCGCGCAAGCACATTATCCACCTGCCCGGCAGCCGCGCCCGCGCGCAGCATTCTCGCATGCAGGGAGTCAAAAACCTCCGCCTCGGCCACCGCATCGCTGAATGCCTTGCCCTCTGACACGGCCTTTTGCACGCGCACAACCTTTTCGCGCATCTCTCCCGGGCCGGAAAGCTCCTCCACCAGCGGCAGCGCGTCTTCAATGGGATAGCCGCTGCTGATGAGCATGGTCATGGCCGAAGCGAACCGCTCCGCATTCAGGGCCGCGCTGACGCGCCGCAAGACGGGCACATGGCGGGCAAGCCAGGCAAGTACGCGCTGCCGCAATTTCGTGCGCATCAGCACGCCGACGGCCAGCACCGCGAGGATCAGCATGCCGACAAGCACCATGGCCACCACGCCGATGATCATGCCCACCTGGGTCACGCCCTCGGCCGTGGCGTACAACCCCGAACCGAGGCTGCGCAGCACCTGGGAAAACACCGGCATGACGCAGAACACCACCACAGCGATGATCGCGCCCATCAAAAGCGTGAGCACAGCGGGATAGAGCACTGCCTGGCGGATGTTGCGGCGCACGCGCGTTTCACGCGCATAGGCATCGCCCAAAGCGCCAAGCACATCGTCCAATTTGCCGGACTGCTCGCCCACGCGCACCATGCGCATGGCATAGACGGGCAAGACCGGCGCGATTTCCAATGCCTGCGTCAGCGACCCGGTTTGCGAAATTGCCTCCGAAAGCCTGCCCAGCAGCGCGCCAGAACGCATATCGCGAAAGTCCTCGCACAGCGCCGTCAGGCCGTCGGCAAGGGGAATGCCGCTTCTAAGCACCATCGCCGCCTGCGAGCAAAACAGGGCTGTTTCCTCCGCGCTGAGGCAGCCGGGCGTGTTTTTGGAAGGTGTCAATATACCGCCTCCTCCGTATACTGCTGAATATTGGTAAAGGTCACGGCGGAAGTGGCGTCGTAGCGCACCCATTCGCCGTCGATATAGACATTGTTCCAGGCGTGATACATGGCGTCCGCATAGCCCATGACCATCTGCGTGGGGATGCCCTGCGAGCGCAGAAGCGCGCACATCATGGCGGCAAAGTCAAAGCAGATGCCCATTTTCGTTTCCAATACTTCGTCCAAATCCGGCACATAGCCCGTCTGTTGGCCGGCTGCGACCATCATGGCCGCCATATAATCGTAAATCATATTCGAAGTGATATAGTTATAGACCGCCTGCACCTTTTCCTGATCGCTCGTTAGCCCCGCGCAAATCTCTGCGCCGAGCTGGACGACCGCGCTATCCTGCGTATACCAGCTATAGCGATTGGGCGAAAGGAACGGCGCGTTTTCATCGCTCATCTCCGCCCTCACGGTGCGGGAAAGCACCTGGGAATAGCTGTTGCCCTGTACTTGCTGATAGACCACCACCGTATAATCGCGGCTGCCGTCCTGCAGGGGGTAGACGTCGTATTCCCCATCGCCGTCCAGGTCGTAGGTATACTGGTTGTCGCCGGTAATGCGCACTTTCAACTTTTTGCTGCTGGACATGCGCACCATTACGTAACCCTGGTTGGCATTGCTGGCGTCCAGCACCGCGCCGCCGCTTTCATAGCGCACAGTACCCGAGGCCTCCGGATAAATGGCCACCGAAGCGGCAACCGCCAGCAGCGTCAGCAATACAGCCATAGCCACGGCGATGACCGCCCCGGCTTTTCCGCATCCATGGCTCCGCCCCAGCTTGCTTTGCATGCCGCCCCCCGGATCGTTTCCGGCCAGTCCACACTGGGCCGGTCGGAGTATTTGGGTTACATTGTAACTTATATCCTATTTACACATATTGTAGCAAGGCATCTATTGGAAGTCAATGCAAATCCCAGTATTTTCAAAAAATTGTCTCACGAAACAATATATGTAGTATGTTTTGCCGGGAAGCGGCAATGTCTTCCCTTTCAAGTATCCCGTTTGTATTTTCCCAATAAAACCAAAGGCGGCACGAGCGGGAGTGCATCCCGGTCTCGTGCCGCGAACAGGCCTAACTCAACTCGAACATGCCATGGTAGAGCTGGTAATACATGCCCTTTTGCTTGAGCAGCTCCTCGTGGTTGCCCCGCTCAACGATACGGCCATGATCCAGTACCATAATGGCGTCGGCATTGCGCACGGTGCTGAGGCGGTGGGCAATGACAAAAACGGTGCGCCCTTCCATCAGGCCGTCCATTCCCTTTTCAATCAGGGCTTCGGTACGGGTGTCGATAGAGGAAGTGGCCTCGTCGAGAATCAGTACGGGCGGATCTTCCACCGCGGCCCTGGCAATGGCCAACAACTGCCGCTGGCCCTGGGAAAGGCTGGCGCCGTCGGCGGTAACCACGGTATCGTATCCGCGCGGCAGGCGGCGGATGAAGGAATCCGCGTTGGCAATGCGCGCAGCGCGCTCGATCTCCTCCTGTGTGGCGTCCAGCTTGCCGAAGCGTATGTTGTCGGCAATGGTGCCGCTGAAAAGGTGCGTATCCTGCAACACAATGCCCAGTGAGCGCCGCAGGTCGTCTTTGCGAATATCGCGCACGTCAATGCCGTCGTAGACCACACGCCCGCCCTGCACATCATAAAAGCGGTTGATAAGGTTGGTGATGGTGGTCTTGCCTGCGCCGGTCGAGCCGACAAAGGCAATCTTCTGGCCGGGCTTGGCATAGAGCGATATATCGTGCAGGATGGGCTGGCCGTCCTCATAGCCAAAATCCACATTTTCAAAGCGAACATCGCCCCGGAGCGGGGTGCGTGTGCCGTCTTCGCGCAGCCAGTCCCAGCCCTTGCCGTCCTTGGCTTGAACCAGACGCACAGATCCGTTGTCAATCTCCGGCGGCTGGCTCATGACCCGGAACACGCGCTCCGCGCCGGCCAACGCCGCCAGCAGGAAGTTGGACTGCTGGGTAAATTGGTTGATGGGCATGGCCGCCTGACGCACAAACACCAGATAGCTGGCCAGGCTACCCACATCGGCCAACCCGCGCAGGGCCAGCAAACCACCGAACACAGCCACGATTGCATAATTGATGTAGGAAATGGTGACGACGGCCGGAACCATTGTGGCGGCATAGCTTTGCGCGCCCTGGCCGGATTTGCGCAGGGCCTCGTTGCGGACGCGGAACTCCTCCAGGGACGTATCCTCGTGGTTAAAGACCTTGACCACTTTCTGCCCGGCGACCATTTCTTCTATATAGCCGTTCAGCTCGCCCAGGCTTTCCTGCTGGACGCTATAAAACGCCTTGCTGCGTTTGCCGCTGTAACGGATGTAGAGGAACATCGCCGCATAACCCACCACCACAATCAGCGATAACCGCCAGTTGAGGACAAAGAGGATGACCAGCGTGCCCACCACCTGAATAAAGCTTTGGATGAGCATGGCAAAGCTATTGTTAAGGGCGTCGGAAATGGTATCCACATCGCCGGTAAAGTAGCTCATCACATCGCCATGCCGCCGCGTATCGAAAAAGCGCAGGGGCAGCGTTTGCAGATGGGAAAACAGGTCGCGGCGAATATCGTAGAGCACCTTCTGGGCCGCCTTGACCATGGTTTGCGTATAGCCGAGCGAACACAGCGCGCCCGTTATATAGATGCAGGCGGTGAGAATCACGCCCTGTACCAGCGCCCCCAGGTCGCCATTGACCAAATCATTGACGACGGGACGGATCATATATGTGCCCAGCAGGTTTGCCAGGGCGCTGATGGAAACCAGCACCGCCACCGCCAGCAAAAGAAGCTTGTGCCGGCCCATGTAGGAAAGCAGTTTGCTAACCGTATAACGCAGGTCATTGGGGCGCTTCCCGCTAAGCTGACGCGCCATCGGCCATCCCTCCTTTCATCTGCGAGGCATAGATTTCCTGATAAATGGGGTCGGAGGCGAGCAGTTCCTCGTGCGTGCCCGAGGCATGCACGCGCCCGTCGTCGAGTATATAAATGCGGTCGGCCTCCATCACGGATGTGACGCGCTGGGCGATGATAATCTTCGTAACGCCGGGGATTTTGGAAAGCGCGGCGCGGATTCGTCCCTCGGTGGCAGTATCGACGGCGCTGGTGGAATCGTCGAAGATCAGTATTTTGGGGCGCTTGAGCAACGTGCGGGCAATGCACAGGCGCTGCTTTTGCCCGCCGGAGACATTGACGCCGCCCTGACCCAGGTCGGTATCCAGGCCCTTGGGCATGTTTTTGAGGAAATCATCGGCGCAGGCGGCGCGGCAAGCCTCCCACAGGGTACCGTCATCGGCGTTGGGGTCGCCCCAGCGCAGGTTGTCGCGCACAGTGCCGGAAAAGAGCACGTTCTTTTGCAGGACGATGCCCACCGCATCCCGCAGCACGCGCAGGTCGTACTTGCGCACGTCGTTGCCGCCAACGCGCACTACGCCTTCGCTGACATCGTATAAGCGGGGGATGAGCTGCACCAGCGTGCTCTTGGCCGAGCCCGTGCCGCCGAGGATGCCCACCGTCTGCCCGGCGGGGATATGCAGGTTCACGCCGCTGAGGGCGTATTCCTGCGCATCCTCGCGGTACTTAAAGGAAACGTTTTCAAAATCCACGCTGCCGTCCGGCACATTTTCCAGGGCGTCTTCCGGCGAAGAGAAGGCGATTTTTTCATTCAGCACCTCGCTGACGCGGCTGGCGCTGGCCAGGGAGCGCGTAACCAGCAGAAACACGTTGGAAAGCATCATCAGCGAATTCATAACCTGCAATACGTAGCTTAAAAAGCCGGTCAATTCGCCTACCTGCAGCGAATTATTGAGAATCATATTGCCGCCGAACCACATGATAAGCACCACGCATGTATACATGCACAACTGGAAAGCCGGCAGGTTCAGCGTGGCATAGTGAAAGGTTTTCTGGCTGGTCTGCATCAGGGCGGAATTGGCTTTTTCAAATTTTTCTTCTTCATACTCACCGCGCACAAAGGCCTTGACGGCACGGATGGCCGTTAATCCCTCCTGCACGACGTTGTTGAGCGCATCCACGGCGCGTTGCAATACGCCATACATGGGGGCGATTTTGTGCAGAATCAGCGCTAACGCCACCCCAAGAACCGGTGCGCACACAAAAAACACCAGCGCCAGACGCGGGTTCATGGCAAGCGAAAAACCCACGCCCAAAATCAGCATTATTGGAGCGCGCGCCAAGGGGCGCAAACCGCCGTTGATGGCGTTTTGCAAAACGGTGACATCCGTGGTCATGCGGGTAATGAGCGACGAAGCTTCAAAGTGGTCGATGTTGGAAAAGGCGTATTCCTGCACGCACTCAAATTCCGCTTCACGAATGCGCGCGCCCCAGCCATAGGCGGCGCGAGCGGCAAAGCGCGCGTAGAGCAAGCCGGTAATGAGTGAAAGGATCGCGCAAACGCCCATCTGCGCGCCCTTATATAAAATGTAGGAAACGTCCCGCTGCGCCACGCCCACATCAATGAGCTGCGACATAAATACGGGAATAATCAACTCAAAGCAGGTTTCGACCACGACCAGGATTACGCCAACCAGCAGATCCCGGCGATACGGCCCGAGATAGCTGAACAGCCGCTTCAGATCTCGCATGGATGTTCTTCCCTCCAGTCCATAAAGTTCCGGCGCGCACGGATCAGGAAATCACGAAACGCTTCCCGCTCCGCAGGATTAAAGCCGCGCAGCATAATTTCCTCTGCCTGCGCACATTTCTCCAGCCAGGCCTTGCCCGCCGTCCGGCCCCGGTCGGTCACCGCCACCAAGTTGCAGCGCCGGTGGTTTTCGTCCGTCATAACAGTGACGAAGCCACCCTTTTCCAGTGATTCCAGCATCCGCGAAATTGCGGCGGGGTCCACCTCAAAATAGTCCGCCAGTTCGCGCTGGCGGCACGGCCCATGCTCATCCAGATAAACGATGATTTTCGGCTGTCCGGCGCCAAGCCCCAATTCGCGCATGCAAGGGCGCAGTATGTTGCGTTGGGCATGGAAGGCGCGATAGAGCAATATGTGCATCGTTTCCTTCACGTAGTCCCCTCCCCTGCATCAAAATAATTGATATATCAACAGTTGACATATCAATTATAATATTGCCGCATAATTTGTCAATAGCGGCGCGCGCCGTCGATGAAAAATAACGGTTTGCGGAGGAAAAAGGCGTTGAACGGGCGCGCATTCGTGGTATAATACCATTAAAGTTGATCTTAAGGAGGAAACGCAATGGACTGCTGCTATATCATCGGTATACGGGTCAATCATCGCGTGGCGAACGCGGTCGGTTTACAGGAACTTTTGACGAAGTATGGCTGCAACATCAAGCTGCGCGTCGGCCTGCATGAAACGAATGAAAACTTCTGCTCGGACGATGGCATCATCATGTTGCAGGTGTGTGGCGAAAAGGAAACGCTTGAGGCCATGCTCGATTCCCTCAACGCCATGGACGGCATCCGCGCCAAGATGCTCGACCTCAGCTGAGGCCTATTCACGTTCGGACGCGCTGCGCGCAAAGGCGCCGCGCGTTTTTATTATACATTTTTTGCAATTATTTTCATATAGACCGCAGTCTTTTTTTCGCAACCAACGAAAACCTTCGCGTGAAGTTGCCAAAATTTGTTGACATTTGTTCATATTTATGATATATTTAACTTGAATATCAATCTAAAAACATGGGAGGGGATATCAATGAGACGATTGAAACAGGTTATGAGCATCGCCCTGGCGTTGCTCATGCTGCTCAGCTCACTGCCCGCTTGGTCGGAAGGCGAGCCTATCGTCATCATAGATTCCGTCGAAACAACCACCGTTCCCCAGGCGGAAACGACGCCCGGGACTACTGCTGTACCCCAAAATGCATCTGCGCAACCCTCCTCATCGGCATCCGGAGGAGAGCAACCGACGGTAAACAGCCAGCCGGAATCAAGCTCTCAAGGGCCGGAAGCTACCTCTTCCACGCAAATGCCCTCCCCGGTGGAAAGTAGCGAGCCTGCCACTACCACACAGGCGCCTACGCAGGCTTCTGGAGAAAACTCGGTACCGGAGACGCCTTCCACGTCGCCCATACCGGAAAAACCGACCGATGTTCCTTCTGAAACGCAGGGTTCGGACGCTTCTTCCTCCTTACAGCCTTCTCAGGCTCCGGAGGGGGAGGATTCCACGCCTGTTCCCTCCGCGCAGCCTTCCCAGGCTCCGGAAGGCGGAGACGCCACGCAGGTTCCCTCCGCACAGCCTTCCCAAACGCCTGACGGCGAGGAGGGCACACAGGAGCCGGTAGAAACGCCCGTGGAAGACGATCTTCCTTTGAACGAAATCAATCTGCTTTCTGCCAGCGACGCGGCAATGTACATGCGCAGCGTGGAAGAAGGCAATCCGTTGCGCATCATCCATCTGAATGTGTACAACGGCTATACCGGCGTGCAGCTGATGCAGGCGGCGCTGGTTGAGGGCGGTTCCTCCATTGCGCTGCCGGTTCTGTCCGAAAACGAAGCCTATACGCATACCGGCTGGGAGAGTTTCCTCCTGGACAAATGCCAAGCCTTCTGCTCAGCGGAAACGCGCACGGTGTCCTTTGAGGATATCGAAAACGCCGAAGCGCTTCAGACCACCGATAACTTCGGCACCA
Source organism: Candidatus Pullichristensenella stercorigallinarum (assembly GCA_018712945.1). Classification (GTDB taxonomy): domain Bacteria; phylum Bacillota; class Clostridia; order Christensenellales; family Aristaeellaceae; genus Pullichristensenella; species Pullichristensenella stercorigallinarum. The sequence continues at coordinate 49,358 of DVFZ01000089.1, forward strand.
TCATCATCAACCTCCGCTCCACTTATACCGTAAAAAATGAACTGCCTGTTTACAGCATCGCCTTTTATCATGAGGCTGGGATGGACGCCGCAGACCGCATCGGTTCTTCGACGTTGACCCTCAGCCCCGAAGACCGCCAGACGGCCTATGCCCTGCCCGACGTGCTGCCTGAAGGCGCTACGTGGGTGCTGGCCAGCGCCGACGGCAAGATGACGCGCGAGCTGCCCGAGGGAAAGACCTCCATCACCTATAATGAGGTATACGAGCGCTGTGTCGAAAGCGGCGTGGAAGATGCTTCCGCCATTTATATGTATATAAAGGGCGAACAAAAAGACGGCATCATCCTCACGTTCTACGAGCACTCTGACAGCCAGTATTGGGATTTGAACGAACTCGGCAGCGTGCGCCTGTATGAGGGCGAGGCGGCCAAGGCCATCCCGCAGCTCGAGGAGCGCGAGGGCTATTCGGCATACTGGCGCGGCGTCTACGGCGGCGTTTATCTGGACGACGTGCTCTTTGAGGCCGGCGCAACGCTTACTTATGAACAGCTCATGGAAAGCCTTGGCGCGGCGGCGACCAGCCTGCCCGTGGCCGAAGGCTCTTACAAGCGCTTGGAAGTGTGCGCGTATTATGAGCCGGACAGCACCGCCGGTACGGACAAACCGTTTTTGCAGGTAGTCTTCGCCAACGGCGGCCAGACCATTGGCTCGGTGACGCTCGCCCCCGGCGATGAAAACGTGCCCCTCTCCTACTCGCTGCCCTCTGGCGTGACCTGCGCGGGCTGGAGGCTTGACGGCCAGACCTGGCCGGCGGATAAAGCCACCGTGAGCTACGCCGAGTTGGAAGCGCTCATCGCAGCCGGTGCAGAGACGCAGAATGTGTCTTCCAACTGCATCGCTGTGCGCGCGGAGCTGATTGTAGAGGCGGATGCGGAGCAGCCCGTCATCATCAACGTCGCCCTTACCGCCATTGACGGCTCAACGTCCTATTCGCGGCTGTATGCCAGCGGCCAATCCCTCTACTTCCCGGTGAGCGATGTGGCTCTGGACGGCCAGCGCCTCGTGGGCTGGCAGGTGGAATACTTTATCGGCGGGTCGTACAACTCCCCCGCCCATGCCGACGCTCTGGTGCCGGCGGATACGGCCAGCCTTTCCTATAACGAACTGCTGAACATGATTTCCGTTGCCGGCATCATACTCGACTATGGCCTGCCTACAGTAGAGGTACATATTACCCCTGTCCTGGAGCGCGAAACGGAAAGCCGCGTCATTGAAGTGGTTCTCGATGCCAGCGCTTGGACACGTTCTGGCGCGCGCGTACGTGTATACGAAGACAGCGCCGAGGACGCCGTTTCCCTTGCGGACGGCTACGAGACCTACACCGGCTACCGCAGCGACATCATGGGCGATAGCCAGGCAAGCAGCCTGAGCAACGACTTTGCCACGCTCTATCCTGGCTGCACGATCGACGGCTGGTATATCGACGGTCAGCGCGTGCTCTCCGCCGCTTATCCCACTGCGGTCAGCTTTGCCGAAGTAGAGCCGTATGCGGAATTTGATGAAAATGGCTACGCCAAAGTGGTGTTGACGCCCTCTGTGCGCTTCACCGGCGATTGCACAGACAATGGCGGCGAAGCCGTGGAAACGACGTATACCGTAAACCTGATATTGCGTGACGAGGGTTCTACGCAGACGCTCAAGATCAGCAAGGGCGATACCGTGGAACTGCCCGCGCCCGGCGCGGCGGCCGACATGGTCTTTGCCGGTTGGGAGCTGGCGGATGGCACGCTGTTCAAGGCCGGTACGCTGACCTTCGAGCAGTTGACCGCTTCCGTGTCCTCCTCCCTGATCTCCTACTCTGCACCCGTTTACACTTACGAAAATGGCCAGGCTGTTTCCGCCGTGTGCGAGGCGAGCCTGGAACTGACCGCGCTTTACACCCCCACCTCCGAGGCGCAGGAAGATGAAACGCGCATTATCGTCACCTTCTATGGCAGCTATGACAAGCTGCTGGCCCGGCGCACGGTCTCTTCTGTGACCCCGGAATCCGTCTATACGCTGCCCACCGCGGAAGCGCCGTCCGGCAAGGTATTCAACGGTTGGACGCTTACCAGTGGCGATACTGTCCTGCGCTGGTACGCCAGCCGCGCCAGCTTTACCTATGACGACGTGGCCGCCCTCTGCCCGGATGGCGGCGAGATCACGGCCCAGGCCCTCTTTGGCGCCTCGGAAACGATTGATCCCACCCTTCCCAGGGCGATCCTCTACTACAACGACGCTGAAGTCGGCGCCGATGATACGCTGTACCTAAACATGAACACCGGCCTGAGCCTTAAGCTCGGCCCGGAGGACATACTGGATCAGCCCATCACCTGGACTTCTAGCAATACCACCATCGCCACCGTGACCCCGACCCAGAGCGGCGCCCTTGTCAATGCCCTGGGCAACGCCGGATATGCCATCATCACTGCCCAGGTCGGTTCCCTCGACCCGGTCAGCGTGCGCATTTATGTAAACAAGTTGCCCACCTCCGTGTCGCTGCCGGCGACGGAGGAACTTGTGGTGGGCGAAACCATGCGCTTTACGGCCACGATCAGCCCCAGTGGCGCTTATCCCAGCGATATCCTCTGGTCGGTGGAAAACCTTACCGGCGCCGCCAGTGTTGACGAGCGTGGCAACCTCACCGCCGAATCGGTGGGCCAGGTACGCCTGACTGCGCAGACCCTCAACGGCCACAGCGCTTCCTGCCTGATCAGCATCACCAATCCCGTCAACACCGTCGTAATCGAAGCGGTTGGTACCGCCAATGCCGAGGTCGGCGTGGGCGACAGCAGCCTGAAGCTGCGCGCCACCGCCTATGGCGCGGACGGCACAGTCAACGACGTACAGCAGCGCTTCACCTGGAAATCTTCCAATACGCGCATGGCCAACGTTCTGGACAACGGCGACGGCACCTGCACCATCGCGGGCGTCAGCGCGGGCACAGTGAAAATCTATGCCTACGCGGCTGACGGCACCAGCGCGCGCGGCGAAATTACCGTGCGAGTAATCGTGCCGGTAACCAGCGTCACCCTGCCCGAAAGCGCGCAGGTGTTTGTGGGCGGCACAACGCAGCTCAAGCTCGGTGGCACGCCCGCGGACGCTACCTATCAGGACGCCTCCGATTTCACTTGGGAAACCAGTGACGACAGCGTTGCCACCGTTAAAGACGGCGTCGTTACCGGCCTGAGCCATGGCACGGCCATCATCACTGCTACGTCCCACAACGGCCTGCATGATTCCTGCCTGGTTCGTGTGATCGTCCCCACGGACGAAATTACCATTACGCTGATCGGCTCGCAAAAGCCGGAAGTATACGTAGATTCCAGCAATCTGACGCTCGGCGCCATCGCCTTGGGCGCGGATGATACGACTGAAAATATCCAGCAGAGCTTTACCTGGAAGTCCTCCGACAGCCGGGTTGCTCAGGTGCGCGATAACCTCGACGGCACCTGCACCGTGTACGGCGTAAAGGAAGGCGCCGCCAAGATTTACGCCTACGCCACCGATGGCACCGGCGTGCGCGGCGAAATCACCGTGTATGTCATCATACCGGTGGAGGATTTTGAGGTGCAGCCCGCCACAGCAAACGTGTTTGTCGGCAAGACGGTTTCCCTCTCGCTGGACGGCACGCCCGCGAACGCTACCTATAGCGACCCTGACGACTTTACCTGGGAAAGCGATGACGAATCCATCGTCACCGTCAATGAAAACGGCGTGGTCACCGGCGTCGGCTGCGGCACGGCTACCATTACCGCCACTTCTCACAACGGCATTGAGGCCACGAGCGAAGTCAACGTCACGGTGGCAACGCAGCGCATTGAGCTTTCCGTGGCTGATGGCGGTGCGGCTGAAACCGGCATCGGCGAGGACGGCCTGCTTGTGCGTGCGGTTGCCTACGGTGCGGACGGCGCATCCGAGAATGTTTTGCAGGACTTCGATTGGCGCGTAAGCAACGCGGACATGCTGCGCATCACCGACAACGGTGACGGCACCGCTACCGTCGAAGGCCTGAACGCCGGCACTTTCCGGATTACTGCCGTTGCCACCGACGGCACCGGCGTGCGCGCGGAAATGAATGTGCGCGTGATCGTCCCGGTGACGAGCTTCCACATCATTCCCGCCACGGCAAACCTGTTTGTTGGCCGGACGCTCTCTCTCAAACCCGATGGCGAGCCCATCAACGCCACCTATCATACGCCCGCAGACTTCGATTGGCGCAGCAGCGATGAAGCCGTCGCCACCGTCAGCGAAAACGGCGTGGTCACCGGCATTGGCGAAGGCACGGCTACCATCACCGCCACTTCCCACAATGGCATCGAGGCCACCTGCACAGTCAGCGTCGGCGTGCGCACGGAGGGCATCGAGCTTTCCGTGGTCGGCGGCGGCAAGGCCGAGGTTTCTGTCGGCCAAAGCGATCTCACCGTGCGCGCCGTGGCCTTGGGCGAGGGCGGCACCGCTTCGCAGGACTTTGAGTGGCGCGTGAGCAACTCCAGCTACGCCCGCATCGCCGACAACGGCGACGGCACCGCCACCATCACCGGCCTGCGCGCTGGTACCATCAAGATCGCCGCCATCGCTACCGATGGCTCCGGCACACGCGAAGAAATGACCATCCGCGTCATCGTGCCGGTAACGAGTTATCGCCTCTACCCCAACGAGACGGCCTTGGCCGTGGGCGACACGATTTCCCTCAAACCCGACGGCGAGCCGGCGAACGCTACTTATCATAAGCCTTCCGACTTCTCTTGGGAAAGCGACAATACATCCGTCGCTACCGTCAACGAAAGCGGCGTGGTCACCGCCGTGGGCGAAGGCACAGCCACCATCATCGCCACTTCCCACAACGGCATCGAGGCCACCTGCGCAATCAGCGTTACTACAGCTACCCAACGCATCGAGCTTTCCCTGGTCAACGCGGACAAAGCTGAAGTTGGCATCGGCGAGACCGGTCTGACGGTGCGCGCCGTGGCCTACGGCCCGGACGGCGCCGCCACGGATGTTTCTCAGCGCTTTGAGTGGCGCGTGAACAACGCCGACTATGCCCGTATCACCAACAACGGCGATGGCACCGCCACGGTGGCCGGCCTGCGTGAAGGCACCATCAAAATCGCCGCCATTGCCACCGATGGCTCCGAGGCGCGCGCGGAAATGAGCATCCGCGTCATCGTCCCCGTTGAAAGCTATCGTCTCTATCCCAACACGCTGAACCTGTTTGTGGGCAAGACTGCTTCCCTCAAACCCGACGGCGAACCTGCCAACGCTACCTACCATACGCCCGCGGACTTTGAGTGGCGCAGCAGCAATACAACGGTTGCCACCGTCAGCGAAAGCGGCGTGGTCACCGCTGTGGGCGAAGGCACGGCCACCATTACCGCCACTTCCCACAACGGCATCG
>DVFZ01000090.1 GCA_018712945.1 Candidatus Pullichristensenella stercorigallinarum
AGCGACTTCCGAAACGGCGTCACCATTGAGATGGACAACGGCATTTGGACCGTCGTCAGTTTTCTGCACGTCAAGCCCGGCAAGGGCGCGGCGTTCGTGCGCACGAAGCTGAAGAACATCGTCACCGGCGCCGTCATCGAGCGCACGTTCAACCCCACCGACAAGATGGCCAAAGCGCACATCGAGACCAAGGAGATGCAGTATCTCTACAACGATGGGGATTTGTACTACTTCATGGATCTGGATACCTATGACCAGCTTCCGCTGACGCACGACCAGGTTGCCGACGCCATCCCCTTTGTCAAGGAAAACACCAACGTCACCGTGCGTTTCTTCAAGGGCGCGCCCTTCAGCGTCGAAGCCCCGAACTTCGTGGAGCTGGAAGTGACCGCCACCGAACCCGGCTTCAAGGGCGATACGGCTTCCAACACCACCAAGCCCGCCACGGTCGAAACCGGCTTTACCCTGCAGGTGCCGCTGTTCATTGAAATCGGCGATAAGCTCAAGATCGACACCCGCAACGGCGGTGAATACCTCGGCCGCGCATAAGCTGGTCCCAAACCGCACAATATGTTCAGGGCGGCACGCTTTGCCGCCCAATTTTCTGCATTCTGTTTTGAAATCTGCCCCTGTGGGCGGGAGGTGAAGGCATGACGAAGCTGAGTGAGCAGATCGGCTATATCCGGGGCATCATCGGCAGCATGGAACTTGCGCCGGATTCCCCCAATGCCAAGCTCTTAACGGCTCTGGCAGACATTCTGGAGGGCTTCGCGGGCGAAATCGGCGATTTGCGCGATGACTTGACGGAGCTGAACGACTTTGTCGAAAGCCTCGACGAAGATCTTGAGGATCTCGAGGCCGCGTTTGACGGCGACGAGCGCGACCCTGACTTTGCCGGGGAGGACGAAGAATACGAGGATGAGGACGACGGGGAGTATGACGGCCACTTCGCCTCTGAAAGCGGCCTGCGGGTCATTTCCTCCGGCGCGGAAAACAGCGGCAGCAAGCCGCTGGCGGGCAGCATTTGCACCGAATGTGGCAAGGTGTTTTTTGTGCCCCTTGATGAGATCAAGGAAGAAAATGAACTGTATACCTGTCCCCACTGCCACAAGCCGGTGGATTTTACGCCGCTCGGCCCGGACAATGCCCCCATCGCCAAACCCTATCGTGAATAGCTGTCTTTGACAGGCGGCGCCTAAATGCCGTCGTTTCAATAAAGAATGGCCGGAAATCGAACGATTTCCGGCTTTGCTTTATTCTACCTTTATCGCGCCCTTCAGTCCAGCGCGCGCAGGGCATCGACCAGGGCGGTCTTTTTCTCGGTCTTTGCGTCCTTCGTTTTGATGACCCGGCCGGGAACGCCCGCCACCACGGCGTTTTCCGGCACATCGGAAACCACCACGCTGCCAGCGGCAATCACCGCGCCCTTGCCGATATGCACGCCCTCAAGCACCACGGCGTTCGCTCCGATGAGCACGTCGTCTTCGACGACAACCGGCGTGGCGCTGGCCGGTTCCACAACGCCCGCGAGCACCGCGCCCGCGCCCACATGGCAGCGCGCGCCTACCATGGCGCGGCCGCCGAGCACCGCGCCCATATCAATCATTGTGTCCTCGCCCACCACCGCGCCAATGTTGATGATCGCGCCCATCATGATCACGGCGCGGTCGCCAATCTCTACGCGGTCGCGGATCAAAGCGCCCGGCTCAATGCGGGCATTGATGTTTTTCACATCCAGAAGCGGCACGGCGCTGTTGCGCCGGTCAGCCTCAACCACCACATCCTCAATGGCGCCGGCGTTCTTCTCCAGCGCGGCTTTAACGTCGGCCCACTCGCCGAAGATCACCTGATCGCCCGCGCCGAACACGCGGCATCCGGGAAATTCCAGCCCCGGCGCAGCTTTTACATAGGCCTTCACCGGCGTAGTCTTCTTGGCATCGTGTATAAAGCGGATGATCTCCTCCGCGTTCATGGTCATTCCTCCTTCCGGGTCATCAGGGCCGCGCCGCGCAAGCCAGGGATAAAAGAGCATGGCGGCTTCTCAGCCGAATTGGATGATATTGCCTCAAATTTCATTTAACCCCAGCACGTCGTCTACGCTATACAGCCCCGGCGCATGGCCAACGGCAAAGTCCAGCGCCAACACCGCGCCGGCGGCGAAGATGCGGCGGCTGGCTGCGCTGTGCCGGAACTCCAGGGTTTCATCTTCTCCGAAGAACAGCGCCCGGTGTTCGCCGGCCACGGTACCCCCGCGCACGGCATGCACGCCAATCTCCTTCCCCCGTGCGCCGGGCAACCCTTCGCGGCCATAGACGTGCGCGTAAGCGTCCTCAGGGTCGATGGCCTTCAAAAGCGCCTTGGCCGTGCCGCTGGGTGCGTCTGCTTTGCGGTTGTGGTGCGTCTCTACGATTTCCGCGTCAAAGCCGCAGCGCAGGAGCAGCGGCCCTGCCTGGCGGAGCGTCTTGCGCAGCACCGCCACGCCGAGGGAGAAGTTGGCGTCGTATACCACCGGTATGTGCTCGGACGCCGCACGGATGCGCTCCACCTGCGCCGCCGACAGGCCGGTGGTGCCGATCACGGCCGCCGCACCCGTCTGCGTAGCGTGCAGCAGGGTATATTCCAGATTGCCGGGGTAGGAAAAATCAATCAGGGCGTCCGGCTTGCCGGGCACGTCCGCAGGGTTTTCAAAGAGCCCGGGCGCTACCACGCCGAGGAGTTCGACATCTTCACGCGGGGCGAGCAGTTCCTCAATCATCTTTCCCATCCGGCCATGGCCCACCAGGATCAGTTTCATGCTTCCTCCAGAACGCGCAGGGCCTTTTCAAGCGCCTCGCGGTTTTTGTCCTCCATCTCGCACAGGGGCAGGCGGCAAGGGCCGGCCTCCATGCCCAGCATGTTCATGGCCTCCTTGACCGGGATGGGGTTCACCTCAATGAACAGGGCGTTGATAAGTTCCAGATATTTCAATTGCAGTTCCAGCGCCCGCTTCCCATCACCGGCGCGGTAGGAAGAAACGATCTCGTGTGTCTGGCGCGGGCAGATGTTGGCCAGCACGCTGATCACGCCCACGCCGCCCAGGGAAAGGATGGGCACGATCATATCGTCGTTGCCGGAGAGCATGACGAATTCATCGTTGAGGAGACGGGCGATCTTCGCCGCGTAGGAAATGCTGCCGCTGGCCTCCTTGATGCCGCGCACATTGGGCAGCTTGGCAAGCGCTTCCACGCACTCCACGGACAGGGCGCAGCCCGTGCGTCCGGGCACGTTGTAGAGAATGATGGGCAGGTTGACGGCTTCGGCAACGGTGGCGAAGTGGCGGTACATGCCCTTTTGATTGGCCTTGTTGTAATAAGGCGTAATGAGCAAAAGCCCGTCCACGCCCAAATCGCGGAACTTGCGGCTCTTGGAAAGCGACGTTTCCGTGCAATTCGAGCCGCCGCCGGCGATGACGGGGATGCGGCCGCCAATCGCGTCCACGCAGCAGCGCACGATGGCCGCGTCCTCAGCGGCGTCGGTGGTGCTCGATTCGCCGGTCGTGCCCAGCACTACCAAGCCATCCGTGCCGTTTTCCACGTGCCAGTGGCACAGCTGTTTCAGCTTTTCAAAATTGATGCTTCCATCCGGGTAAAAAGGCGTTACCAGCGCCACATAGCTGCCTTCAAACATGCCGGCACCTCCAACTGCGTCGTTTCCGACATCATAGCAGACGCGGGGATGTTTTGCAAGTTTTGGTTGGTTTCCACTATTTTGTCCCTGCACAAACTACAACTGTCCGCAAAAATAAGCTTGAAAATTGTATTTTTTCCACTGCCGACAAGCGGATTTAATGTTGACATGGTAGAATCGTAGTATGGAAAATTATGGGGGAAATATCATGCTGGAAACCATCCGCCGCCACCGGCAAAGCCTGCACCGCATTCCGGAGCTGGGTTTTGACCTTCCCCGGACGCGAGCCTACGTGCTTTCGCAGCTTTCCGGCCTGAACGCGCGGGTGGAAACCGTGGCGAAAAGCGGGGTATTGGCCTTTTTCGACGCCGGCAAGGAGGAGACGACTGCCTTCCGCTGCGATATGGACGCGCTGCCCATTCAGGAGCCAGAGGGCTGTCCATTTGCCTCCGAACATCCCGGGCGCATGCACGCCTGCGGCCACGACGCGCATATGGCGGTGATGCTGACGATGTGCGGCTGGCTTTCGGGGCACATCCGTGATCTTCCCTGCAACGCGCTGGTTATCTTCCAGCCTGCCGAAGAGAGCGAAGGCGGCGCGCGCCTGGTGGTGGAAAGCGGGGCGCTGGAAAAGTACCGCGTAGCCCGCATCTTCGCCATGCACGTACAGCCCGGCCTGCCCGAAGGCATGCTCGCCTCGCGGCCCGGCGCGTTTATGGCCACCTCTTCGGAAGTGCACATCCGCTTGCGCGGCAAATCCGCCCATGCCGCCCGCGCCCACGAGGGGCGGGACGCCATGCTCGCCGGCGCTCAGGCCGTGCGCGCCGTATACGATTTTGACCTTTCCCTGCCCACGGGAATGCCGCGGCTGATTCGCCTTTGCGCCTTCCACGCCGGCAATTCCACCAATATCGTGCCCGACCAGGCCGCTATTGACGGCACGGCCCGCGCTTTCAGCCGCGAGGATCACGCGAAAATCAAGGCGGGGATCATCCATGCTGTGCGCGCCGCCTGCCTCCCTTATGGGGTGGAAGCGGATGTGGAATTCAGCACAGGCTATCCGCCCACGGTGAACGACAGCGCGTTGTTTGCGCGCTTCCGCGAGGCGGCGGCGGGTCTGGATTTCCAGCTCCTGCCCGAGCCAGATTTGACCACGGAAGACTTTGCCTTTTATCTCGAGCGCGTGTCGGGCGTGATGTTCTATCTGGGCACCGGCACAAAAGAACCCCTTCACTCTCCCCTGTTCACGCTGGATGAGCGCGCCCTGCTGACCGGCTTTGAGGCCTTCCGGCGCCTCGCCATGTTTTCCGACTGGAAAGGAGATACCATCGCATGACGCTTTACGGACGCAGCTTTCTTACGCTTCTCGATTTTACGCCCGACGAGATTCGCTATCTGCTTGACCTTGCCAAGCGCCTGAAGCGCGAAAAGCACCTGCGCATCGGCCACCGGCATCTGATGGGCCGCAACATCGTATTGTTGTTTGAAAAGACGTCTACGCGCACGCGCTGCGCCTTTGAAGTAGCGGGCCGTGATTTGGGCATGGGCGTGACCTTCCTTGACCCTGCCAGCTCGCAGATGGGCAAAAAAGAAAGCCTGGAAGATACCGCGCGCGTGCTCGGCCGCATGTACGACGGTATCGAATACCGGGGATTCAGCCAAAATACAGTGGAACTGCTGGCGAAATACTCCGGCGTGCCGGTGTGGAATGGCCTGACCGACCAGTTTCACCCCACGCAGATGCTGGCCGACCTGCTCACCATCGAGGAGCACCTGGGCCGCCTGACCGGCGTGCGCGTGACATTCATGGGCGACGCGCGCAACAACGTCGCCAATTCCCTGATGATCGCCTGCGCCAAAATGGGCATGCACTTCACCGCCTGCGCGCCGGAAAAGCTCTTCCCGGCGGAAGACCTGGTGAAAAAGGCGCGGGAAATTGCCGAAAACACCGGCGGCAGCGTGACGCTGACTTCCAGTGTGGCGGAGGGCACGCAAAGCGCGGATGTGCTCTATACCGACATCTGGGTTTCCATGGGCGAACCGGAGTCTGTCTGGAAAGAGCGCATCGACCTGTTGCTGCCCTACCAGGTCAACGAGGCCGCCTTTGCAAATGCCGCCGAGGGCGCGATCTTCATGCACTGCCTGCCCTCTTACCACGATCTCAAGACCGAAGTGGGCCGCGAGATCCACGAAAAATTCGGCCTGACGGAGATGGAAGTGACAAACGCCGTATTTGAAGGCGAGCGCTCCGTGGTCTTTGACGAGGCCGAAAACCGCCTGCACACCATCAAGGCCGTCATTCTGGCGACGCTCTCCAAACAATAACAGGAGGACACCATGAATTTCTATACTGAACCGCTGGACGATCTGCGAAAGCACTTTGGCACCGACGCACAAAAGGGGCTCAACGAGGCGCAGCTCGACCAGGCGCGCGCCAAGTATGGTAAAAACGTCCTGCGTGAGCAAAAGAAGCCCTCGCTTCTGGCGCGCTTCCTCTCCCAGTTCAAGGATACGATGATTATCATCCTCATCATCGCCGCCATCATCTCTTTCTTTGTGGCCGCGCAGAGCGGGGAGGCGCGGGAATTCCTTGAACCGGCGCTGATTTTGGCCATCGTCATCCTCAACGCCATCATGGGCATGTTGCAGGAGAGCAAGGCGGAAAAGGCGATGGAGGCGCTCAAAAGCATGTCCGCCCCGCACGCGCGCGTGGTGCGCAACGGCCGCGAAGCCGTGATCGACGCAAGCGAGCTGGTGCCTGGCGATGTAATCCTGGTCGAAGCGGGCGATTTCGTGCCTGCGGACGCGCGCCTGATCGAATCGGCCAGCCTGAAAAGCGAGGAATCGGCGCTCACCGGCGAATCCGTGCCCGTCGAAAAAAACGCCCAGGCCACCGTCGAGGAAAACGCGCCGCTGGGCGACCGCGTAAACATGCTCTATTCCGGCTGCTCGGTGACCTATGGGCGCGGCCGCGCCATCGTCACCGCCACCGGCATGGACACCGAGATGGGCCGCATCGCCGGCCTTCTGGAAAGCGCCGACGATACGCAGACGCCCCTTCAGCACAAGCTGGCCCGCCTGGGCAAGCTGTTGGGCATCGTGGCCATCGCCGCCTGCGCGGTAATCTTCGTCATCGGCCTGCTCAACAAGATCCCAGTGCTGGAAATCTTTATGACCAGCGTCTCCCTGGCGGTTTCGGCCATTCCCGAGGGCTTGCCCGCCATCGTCACGGTGGTGCTCTCCATCGGCATACAACGCATGGCCAGGAAAAACGCCATCATCCGCCGCCTGCCCGCCGTGGAAACACTGGGTAGCGCCTCCATCATCTGCTCGGACAAAACCGGTACGCTCACCCAGAACCGCATGACCCTCACCCGCGCCTATGCCGTTGGAGGCAGGGGGATCGAGGAACTCACGCCCAACTGTTCAAACGAGGTGCGCCGCCTGCTTTCCTATGCCACGCTCTGCTGCGATGCCAGCATTGAAATGGAAAACGGCAAGGAAAAGCATATCGGCGACCCCACAGAGACGGCCATCGTCGCCGCCGCGGCCAAAAACGGCATCACCAAGGCCGCGCTCAACCGCAAATATCCGCGCCTTGCCGAAATCCCCTTCGACTCTGACCGCAAGCTGATGACCACCGTACACAAGATCGACGGCCAGCTCTACGCCATCGTCAAGGGCGCGTTTGACGTCATTGAGGAACGCTGCGTGCCGGGTGGGTGCCCCCAGGAGGCGGACGATATTGTCAACGACATGAGCCAGCAAGCCCTGCGCGTACTGGCCGTGGCCACAAAAAAGCTCGACCGCGTACCCGAAAACCCAACCTCTGAGGCGTTGGAAACAGGGCTTACGCTGATCGGCCTGGTGGGCATGATTGACCCGCCGCGGCCAGAGGTGCGCGAAGCGGTGAAGATCTGCCGCCAGGCTGGCATCACCCCGGTGATGATTACCGGCGACCATGTGGTCACCGCCGCCGCCATCTCCCGCGAGCTAGGCATCCTTGTGGAGGGCAACGAGGCCATGACCGGCGTGGAGCTTGCCAGCCTTTCCGATGAAGAACTGGCCGCCCGCGTGCGCAATATCTCCGTATACGCCCGCGTGTCGCCGGAGGACAAAATCCGCATCGTGCGCGCCTGGCAGAGCCAGGGCGAAATCGTCTCCATGACCGGCGACGGCGTCAACGATGCCCCCGCCCTCAAGGCCGCCGACATCGGCTGCGCCATGGGCATTACCGGCACGGACGTGGCCAAGGGCGCCGCGGACATGACGCTTACCGACGATAACTTTACCACTATCGTGGACGCCGTGCGCGAGGGTCGCGGCATCTACGACAACATCAAAAAAGTGGTCGGCTTCCTGCTGGGCACAAACATCGGCGAAATCATCTGCGTATTTGTGGCGATGTTGCTCTGGCACCGCACGCCGTTGCTTTCGATGCAGCTTTTGCTCATCAACCTGGCCACCGACAGTCTGCCCGCCATTGCCCTGGGCATGGAGCCAGTGGAGCGGGACGTAATGGAACACAAGCCCCGTCCCCGCAGCGAGAGCCTGTTTGCCAATGGGTACGGCCTGCAAATCGCTTTGCAGGGGTTGATGTTCGGCCTTTTGACGCTGATTGCCTACTGGCTGGGCGAACATCAGACCGGCCGGATCGAGGGCGGCCAGACAATGGCCTTCATGGTGCTGGCGCTTTCGCAAGTGGTGCAGGCGTTCAACATGCGCTCTACCCACTCGCTGTTTAAAATCGGCCCCTTCAGCAACAGCAAGCTTAACTGGGCGGCGTTGGCTTCCACGGCGTTGGTCGCGCTGGTGACGTTTGTGCCGCCGGTACGCTCGGCCTTTGGGCTGATCGTGTTGCCCGGCAGCCTGTATATCTGGGCGTTGGTGCTGATCCTCTGTCCCCTGCTGGTAATGGAGGCAGCCAAGGCGCTGGACTTCATCAAGCACCGCCATTGATGCAAACGCCCCGGCGCGCCCGCCGGGAACGATTGAAAGCGCGAAAGGGCTTCGGCCCTCTCGCGCTCTCCGGGATTTGACAGTCTGACGCCCCGGCCCGCCGGGGCGTTGTTTCAAAACAAGGAGGATTTTTTACCGATGACTGAACGCAAGGACATACCGCTGGCATACCGTTGGCAGTTGGAAGACATTTACCAGACGGAAGCGGAATGGGAAGGCGCGCTGCACGCGGCGGAAAAACAAGCCGCCGATTTTGCGCGCTTCGAAGGCAAATTGGGCGATCCGGAAACGCTTTTGGAGGCACTCAAACACTTTGCCTCCATGCGTGAAATCGCCGCCACTGTGTTTGCCTATGCGCGCATGCGCCGCGACGAGGACAACCGCGTTTCCGCAAACCAAGCCCTGACCGCCCGGGCGCAAGCGCTGCTTACAAAGGTGGAAACGGCGGCGAGCTTCCTGATGCCGGAGCTGCTTTCCCTTCCGGCGGAATATCTTGCCGACGTGTGTGAAAAACCGGCGTTTTCCGAGTTTGCCGTGACGCTGCGCGAGGTGGAACGCCAGAGGCCGCACACGCTTTCCAAGGCCGAGGAGCGCATCGTGGCCATGGCCGGCGAAATGGCCGCCGCACCAGACACGATTTACACCATGCTTGCCGACGCGGACATGAAATTCCCCGTCATCCACGATGAAAACGGCAAGGATGTGCGCATCACCCACGCCAACTACATCCCCCTGATGATGAACCGCAATCGCGGCGTGCGCAACGCGGCGTTCACCGGCCTGTACGAAACCTACAAATCCTTTTCTTCCACCATCCCGGCGCTTTACGACGCCTCGGTGCGCGCCGACATCTTTTCCGCCCGCACCGCCAGGCACAAAAGCGCCCTGGACGCCGCCCTGTTCCCGGATCAGGTGCCCGTGAGCGTGTACGACAACCTCGTCTCCTCCGTGCGGCGGCATATTCCCGCCCTGGCGCGCTTTGTCAAGCGCAACGGTGAATTGATCGGCGTAGACAACATGCGCATGATCGACCTGTACGTGCCCGCCGTAGAGGGGTTTGACATCAAGCTGCCCTTTGATGAAGCCTACGACCTGGTGGTGGACGCGCTTTCCGTGCTGGGCGAGGACTATCAGGCTATTTTGCGCCAGGCCCGCGAGGAACGCTGGATCGACGTTTATGAAAACGAGGGCAAGTCCGCGGGCGCATATTCGTGGGGCACCTATGGCACGCATCCCTATGTGCTGCTCAACTACAAGGAAAACCTCGATTCCGTGCTCACCATCGCGCATGAAATGGGCCATTCGGTGCACACCTATTTGAGCAATAGGCATCAGCCCTATCTGGACGCGGAGTATTCGCTGTTTGTGGCCGAAGTCGCCTCCACGACCAACGAAATCCTCGTTTTGCGCGCCCTGATGGAGCGCTATAAAAACGATCCGCAGGCGCAGGCGTTCCTCACCTGGCATCTGCTGGACGGCTTCCGGGGCACGGTGTTCCGCCAGACCATGTTCGCCGAGTTCGAGCGCGAGGCGCACGCCATGGCAGAACGCGGCGAGGCCCTGACCGCCGAAAGCCTCAACGCGGTCTACGCCTCCCTCAACGCCGCCTATTATCCGCAGGTCAGGCAGGACGCGCTGATCGCCTATGAGTGGATGCGCATTCCCCACTTCTACAACGCCTTCTACGTCTACAAATATGCCACCGGCTTTTCGGCGGCCATGGCGCTTTCCGAAGGCATCCGCAAAGAGGGCGCGCCGGCTGTCGAACGCTACAAAAAGTTTCTCTCCCTGGGCAGCAGCGTGCCGCCCATTGAGGCGCTGCGCGTAGCGGGCGTGGATATGGAAAGCCCCGCCGCCGTGGAAAGCGCCCTGAACGCCTTCGACGCGCTAGTGGAGGAATACGAGCGCCTGACAAAATAGCATTTTACAGGTTTGCCCCGGCCATCGCCGGGGCTTTTTGCGCTTTTCTACACTGTACTTGACATGTGGCGGCTTTAGCGATATAATTTAGTCAAATATCAGACTATCTAATATCGTATTAAA
>DVFZ01000091.1 GCA_018712945.1 Candidatus Pullichristensenella stercorigallinarum
TCAACGGTCTTCTGGGTGGCGGTGGTGGAGTGCACGGTGGTCATCAGGCCATCGGTGATGCCGAAGTTGTCGTGCAGAACCTTGGCGATGGGGGCCAAGCAGTTGGTGGTGCAGCTCGCGTTGGAGACGAACTTCATATCAGAGGTGTACTTGTCGTTGTTCACGCCCATGACGAACATCGGGGTGCCGTCCTTGGAGGGGGCGGACATGACGACGTGCTTCGCGCCCGCGTCCAGATGGCCCTGAGCCTTTTCCTGGGTGAGGAACAGGCCGGTAGACTCGACGACGTACTCAGCGCCCACTTCGCTCCACTTCAGGTCGGCCGGGTTCTTCTCGGCGGTGACGCGGATCTCGTGGCCATTCACGATCAGGGAATGATCGGTGTACTCGACAGTGCCGTCGAAGCGGCCGTGCATGGTGTCATACTTGAGCATGTAGGCCATGTAATCAGGGGTGATCAGGTCGTTGATGCCCACGACTTCGACATTCTTGTGATCCAGGCTGGCGCGGAAAACCAGACGGCCAATGCGGCCAAAGCCATTGATACCAATCTTAATCATGTGAAAGCCCTCCTGTTGAATTTGCCTTAGGGTCAAGCCCTATCCTTCCTTATTTTACTCCACTTTATGCGGTTTGACAAGTTAAAACCATGGGCAATGTGTTCATTTCGAGGTAAGCAACTGTTAAAAATTACACATATACATCAAAGGGCCCGCGTTGCAAAGCGCAGGCTTTGTCAGCGCTCAATATTACGAGCCCTTTAATTCACTGGTACAGTGCGGGCAGCGGGTGGCTTTTTCGTTGATCTCCCCATAGCAGTAAGGGCACAGGCGTGGCGCGGGCTTGGCTTCTTCCCTTAATTCCACTTTCCTGTGCAGCTTGTTGACCCCTTTGACAAACATGAAGATACACATGGCAACCATTAGGAAGTTGAACACTGCCTGTAAAAATGAGCCGTAGGCCAGCACAGGCGCGTTTTCACCAGTGCCCAGCGTCAAGGACAGCGTGGAAAAATCCACCCGCCCTGTAATGACAGAGAGGATCGGTGTGAACAGGTCGTTGACTACGGAATTGACAATAGCTGTAAATGCGCTGCCGATGATAACGCCGACCGCCAGGTCGATGACGTTGCCCTTGAAAGCAAACTCCTTGAATTCTTTCCAAAGTTTCATGAAAAGCCCTCCGAAAATCCATTTTCACAATCCGCAATATTTTAGCCGATTTTTTGTCGCAAATCAATCTTTAAGACTATGCAACCGGTAATTTTTCTGTTATAATATAAATGTGTGAGGCAGTTGCCATCCACGACGAAAAAAGGAGGAAAATCCCGTATGAAGAAACTGCTTTCTGCCCTGCTGGTTCTGGCGATCATGGTCATGGGCGCCGCCGCGCTGGCGGAAGGGGACGGCTATGAGCTGGCCCTGGTGACCGACGTCGGCAACATCGACGACCAGTCTTTCAACCAGAGCTCCTATGAAGGCATGGTGGCTTACGCGGAAGCGAATGGCCTGACCTACGCCTACTACCGTCCGAGCGAGGACTCTACCGACGCTCGCGTGGAATCCATGCGCGCGGCCATTGAAAACGGCGCGAAAGTTGTCGTTTGCCCCGGCTATCTGTTTGAGGATTCCGTGTATCTCGTACAGGATGAATATCCGGAGGTCAACTTCCTCCTGCTGGATGGCGAACCCCACAGCGCCGACTATTCCGAGTATAAAACCGCCGCGAACACCCACTGCATCCTCTATCGTGAAGAGCAGGCTGGTTTCTTCGCGGGCTACGCGGCCGTGAAGGAAGGCTACACCGAGCTGGGCTTTGTCGGCGGCATGGCGGTTCCCGCGGTCATCCGCTTTGGCTATGGCTTCGTGCAGGGCGCGGATGTGGCTGCGCAGGAACTCGGCATTGACGTCAATGTGAAATACTGGTACGCCGATTCCTTCTCCCCCAGCGACGATATCAAGACCAAGGCCGCCAGCTGGTACACCGAAGGCACGCAGGTCATCTTCTCCTGCGGCGGCGGCATCTGCACCAGCATCATCGCGGCTGCTGAAGAGGGCGGCGGCAAGGTCATCGGCGTGGACTCCGACCAGTACTATCTGTCCGACGTGGTCATCACTTCGGCCATGAAGGATCTGCCCAACTCTGTACAGCTCTCTCTGGGCGCGCTGTATGACAATGGCGGCGTGTGGCCGGAGGACTATGCGGGCGCTACCCAGACTCTTGGCGCCGCTGAAAACTGCGTCGGCCTGCCGACTGCGGATCACTCCTGGCGTTTTGAGAACTATACCATCGACGAGTACAACGAGCTCTATGCCCGCGTGCAGTCTGGCGAGATTGAGATCAGCAACAGCACCGACGCCATGCCCGAAACCGTCAACGTCACCGTGGACGATCAGACCTAAACCTTCTATGCCTCTTGGGGCTGCCTCTTTGGAGACAGCCCCTTCAAAATTTGTATTACGGATAGGGGTAGCCGGATGAGCGAATATGTCATTGAAATGCTGGGCATCACAAAGATCTTCCCGGGCATACGCGCCAACGACGATGTGACACTGCTTCTCAAAAAGGGCGAAATTCACGCCCTGCTGGGTGAAAACGGCGCTGGCAAGTCCACGTTGATGAGCGTGCTCTTCGGCATGTACCAGCCGGAAGCGGGCGTCATCAAAAAAGACGGCAAGCCCGTCAAAATCAACGATCCCAACGATGCTACAGCGCTTGGCATCGGCATGGTGCATCAGCACTTCAAACTGGTAGAAGTATTTTCAGTACTGGACAACATCATCCTCGGCGCGGAAGATACCCACTTGGGTTTTCTCAAAAGGGACGCCGCGCGCAAAAAGGTTCTTGAATTAAGCGAAAAATACGGCATGCGGGTCGATCCCGACGCCTTGATTGAAGATATATCCGTGGGCATGCAGCAGCGCGTGGAGATCTTAAAAATGCTCTATCGGGACAACGAGATCCTCATCCTCGATGAACCCACCGCCGTGCTCACGCCGCAGGAAATTGACGAACTGATGGAAATCATGCGCTCATTCGCGGCCGAGGGCAAGTCCATCCTCTTTATCACCCACAAGCTCAACGAGATTATGGCCGTCGCCGACCGCTGCACGGTGCTGCGCAAGGGGCGCTGTGTGGGCACTGTGGACGTGGCCTCCACCACCAAGGAAGAGCTCTCGCGCATGATGGTGGGACGCGAGGTCAACTTCAGCGTTGAAAAGGCGCCTGCCCGCATTGGCGATACAGTGCTCAAAGTGGAGGGCGTGACCGTTCCTTCGCGCACGCATAAGAAAAATGCCGTTTCCGACGTCTCCTTTGAGGTGCACGCTGGTGAGATCGTCTGCCTGGCGGGCATTGAAGGCAACGGGCAGACGGAATTTGTCGCCGCGCTGACGGGTCTGGAAAAGATGAGCGGCGGCAAAATTACGCTCAACGGCAAGGATATCTCTCACGCTTCCATCCGCGAGCGTTCCATTGACGGCATGAGCCATATCCCCGAAGACCGGCACAAGCATGGGCTGGTGTTGGATTACACGCTGGAGGAGAATATGGTTTTGCAGCGCTACTGGGAGCCCGAGTTCCAGCGCCATGGCTTTATCCGCCGGGATAAAGTGCGCGCTTATGCCCAGCGGCTGATTAAGCAGTACGACGTGCGCTCCGGCGAAGGGCCGCAGACCATTACGCGCAGCATGTCCGGCGGCAACCAGCAAAAAGCCATTGTCGCCCGCGAGCTGGATAAGGAATCCAACCTGCTTGTGGCGGTGCAGCCCACGCGCGGTTTGGATGTAGGGGCAATCGAATATATCCACAAGCAAATCGTGCGTGAACGCGACGCTGGCAAAGCCGTGCTTCTGGTATCGCTGGAACTGGATGAAGTGATGAACCTTTCCGACCGCATCCTTGTGATGTACGAGGGGCGCATCACCGGCGAGTTTGACCCCAAGAAAGCGACCGTACAGGAACTCGGCCTTTACATGGCGGGTGCGAAACGACAGGATGGGAGGACAGGCAAATGAAAAATATCCTGCAAAAGCGCGGCGTTATCAGCCTGCTTGGCTCGCTCATCTCCATCCTGGCAGGCTTTTTGCTGGGCTTTGTGTTGCTTCTGGTCATCAACCCTTCGCACGCCCTGAGCGGCTTTGAAAACATGCTCTTGAACGGCGCGCGCGACCTTTCCAAATTCGGCAAGGTGCTCTACACCGCCGCGCCGCTTCTGATGACCGGCCTTTCGGTGGGCTTCGCGTTCAAAACGGGGCTTTTCAACATCGGTGCAACCGGACAGTATACCGTTGGCGCATTTTTCGCGCTGACGGCGGCCATACAATTCCAGATGCCTTGGTATGTGTGCATACTTGCCGCCATGATCGGAGGCGCGATCTGGGGCGCGATTCCGGGCTTTTTCAAGGCGTATTTCAATGTAAATGAAGTCATCGCCGCCATCATGTTCAATTGGATTGGCCTGTTCTCGGTGAATCTGGCGCTGAACAACATGCCCATGATGCTGGCAAATGCCTGGAAGCAACCGGTCAAAGACCGCACAGGCAGTCTGGGCCTTGCCAATCCCGACGCGATCCTGCCAAAGCTTGGTTTGGACGAAGTGTTGGGAAGCTACATGAATATCGGTATTTTCATCGCCATACTGTTCGCCATCGTCGCTTGGATAATCCTTTCCAAGACTACCTTTGGCTATGAGCTGAAAGCCTGCGGCTACAACCGCAATGCCAGCCTCTATGCCGGCATCAACGACAAGCGCAACATCGTCCTTTCCATGGCCATTTCCGGCGCTTTCGCGGGCATTGGCGGCGCGATTTACTACCTGAGCGGCACGGCGCAGTTTACCATTGTCAAAACGCTGGTGAACATGGGCTTTAACGGCATCCCTGTGGCTCTGTTGGCCTCTTCCAACCCCATAGGCATCATTTTCTCGGCGCTGTTTGTCTCCTACATACAGGTCGGCGGAGAGACATTGCAACCCGAATACGCCAAGGAGATCATCGACATCATCATCGCGGCAATCATCTATCTGAGCGCCTTCGCGTTGCTGGTGCAAAACGGCATTGCCCGTCTGTTTAACCGCAGTCGTGACGCGGTATCTGTGCGAAAGGAGGGCAAATAATGCTTATTTTCGCGGATATACTCAGCTCCACTATACTGTTCGCAGTGCCTCTTCTGTTGGTGGCGCTGGGCGGCATGTTTTCCGAGCGCAGCGGCATCATCAACATCGCTCTGGAGGGCATCATGATCATCGGCGCGCTGATGAGCTGCCTGTTTTTGCGCGCCATGGATCTAAATGGCTGGGGAGCGCTCCACCCGCAGTTGGCAGTATTTTTGTCCATTCTGGTCGCGGCGCTGTCGGGCGCGGTGTTTTCCATGTTGCTGGCCTTTGCCTCGGTGCACCTCAAGGCCAACCAGACCATCGGCGGCACGGCGCTGAATATGCTCGCCCCGGCGTTTGCCATCGTGCTCACCTGGGCCATCCAGGGTCAGGGGCAGACCACCATCGTCATCCCCAAATGGGTGCGCATCACCAGCGAGGCTTCGCAGGACGTGTTTTTCAACCGCCTGATCTTCAAAAGCCTCTACTTGACCACACTGGTGGCCATCGTGCTTTTTATCGCCTCGGTCATCCTCCTTTATAAAACGCGCCTGGGCCTGCGCTTGCGCGCCTGCGGCGAACATCCTCAGGCCGCGGACAGCGCCGGCATCAACGTATACAAAATGCGCTATATCGGCGTGTTTATTTCCGGCTTGTTGGGCGGCGTCGGCGGGCTGGCCTTTACCGTGGCCGCCGGTTCCGGCTTCCAAAGCCAGGTGGCCGGTTACGGCTTCCTGGCCTTGGCAGTGATGATCTTTGGCAACTGGAAGCCCCTGAATATCCTGGGAGCCTCTTTGTTCTTTGCCTTTTTCAAAATCCTCGCTTCCTATTCGGGCAGCATCTCCTTCCTGCCGGATTTTGAAGGCGTGAAGTCCAGCGAATACATCTACCTGATGCTTCCCTACATCGTCACAATGATTGTGTTGGTGCTCACTTCCAAGAAATCCCGCGCGCCCAAGGCCGAGGGTATCCCCTACGACAAGGGCAGCCGCTGACGGCGGCCGTAAAGCGGCCCTGCTCCACCTCCGGAGCAGGGCCGTTCTGTTGGCAAAAAGGACATGTTGGAATATACCCGGAGAAAAATACATGCGCTCTCCAGGCGCCACCTGTTTGCAACACCCATGAACGCAGAAAATGCAGCAGAGATATTTCTTTGGAAGACTGTCCGTCAGGGCGTGGACAGACCGGGCAAATATCCATCCTCATTTTCCGGGGCGCTGGATCCCGCTCTGTCGATGAACCGCCCTGCCCGCGCAAATGCCCGGTTGAATTTGCCTGGGCTTGCGCCGCCCTGGCGCACCGCGCGAATCATTTGCGTATACACAAGGTTTTTTGCGACAGGCAAAGGGCGCGGAAAGGCTGACGCATGCCCGCCCTTTCAGGTTCTGACCGCACATATACCAAATATAAACTCCAGCGCTTGATTCTCCGCAAAAATGTTTTATAATGAAAGCAGCGGCGGAACCCACCGGCGCAATCGGGACAACGCCCCGATGGAAAGGATGGTGCGTATGTACAACCCCCAACTCGATACCTTCCTCTGCGTGGCGGATTCTGGCAGCTTCAACAAGGCTGCGGAAAAGCTGTATATCTCCCCGCCTGCGGTGATCAAGCAAATCAACCTGCTGGAAGAAAACCTGAACCTCCAACTCTTTGAGCGCACGCACCGCGGCCTTTCCCTCACCGGGGCCGGGCGTTCCCTTTACCAAGACGCCAGGTATATCATCCAGTATTGCAAAGATTCCGTCACCCGGGCCAGAAACGCCATGCAGGAGGCGGAAAGCGTCATCCGCATCGGCGCTTCGCCAATGACGCCCGCGCAGGTGCTGGTGGATTTGTGGCCGCGCCTGCAGGGGGATTGCCCCAATGTGAAATTTCAGATTGTGCCCTTTGAAAACACCCCGGAAAACGCCCGCGAAATCCTCGGCAACCTCGGCCAGACCATCGACGTAGTGGCTGGCATCTTCGATGAAACCATGCTGAAACTGCGCAAGTGCGCCGGGCTGGAAATTTCCCGCGAACCGATCTGCTGCGCGGTGTCCATTCACCACCGCCTGGCGCAGAAGGACAAATTGAGCGTGCGCGACCTCTACGGCGAAAACCTGATGCTGATGCGCCGGGATTGGAGCCACTACGTAGACATGCTGCGCGACGACCTCTGGAAAAACCACCCTCAGGTTCACATTGTGGACTTCGACTTCTACGATGTGGCGGCGTTCAACAAATGCGAGAACAACAACTGCGTGCTTATGGCCATTGAAAACTGGCGCTATGTGCATCCGCTTTTGAAAATTCTGCCCGTGGATTGGAATTATTCCATTCCCTTTGGGCTGCTGCATTCGCCTTCGCCCTCCCCCACCGTCGCCCGCTTTCTCAAGGCCGTGGAGAAAATAACCAGGCCGCGGGAAAAGGCCGCACTATAAACCTACAAGTAAATACTGCCCAACAAATCGAGACTTCCGCGGAAGCCTCGATTTGTTTATAATGAGGGCGTCGCAGGAAAGGCGGTAGAAAGCAATGAAAAAAATGGCGGTAGTCGCCCTGGCTCTGTGTATGTTTCTGGGCGTGCATGGATTTGGCGAGGAGGGAAACATGCCCTATACAGTGGATACGCCCATAGCGCAAGTCGTAAACGACCCGGTTTTCGCGGATTACGGGCGGCTGCTGTTTCCGGTGGACGAAGGCTACTGGAGCGGCGACACGTTGGGCGAACTGCGCCTTACGTGGTATAACAACATCGACCCTGACGAAACCGTGGAAATCGTAAACACGCTGCGCCAGCGCGCCGCGGCTGGCGAAACGGTATTCTATGATATCTACACCGACGCAGAAAAGGCAGAAGACCCCGATAAGGAGGACACCGGATTGTTCTTCTTCAAGGGCACGCCGGGCGAGAAGTTCGCCATTTGCAACGCCGGCGGCGGGTTTGCCTATGTGGGTGCAATGCAGGACAGCTTCCCGCACGCGCTGGAGCTTTCCAAGCGTGGCTACAATGCCTTCGCCCTGATTTATCGTCCCGGCGCGCAGACCGCTTGTGAGGACTTGGCGCGCGCCATCCGCTTCATCTTTGAACATGCGGAGGAATTGGAAGTGGACACCGAGGGCTACTCCCTTTGGGGCGGCTCGGCAGGTGGACGTATGGCGGCTTGGCTGGGCTCCTACGGCACAGCGGCTTTCGAAGAGGGCGAATACCCGCGCCCGGCGGCGGTGATTATGCAGTATACCGGCCATTCGGATTACACGGAAAACGACCCCGCCACCTTTGCTTGCGTGGGCGAGAGCGACGGCATCGCCAACTGGCGCACCATGCAGCGGCGCATAGAGGCGCTGGATGCGCTGGGCATTCCCACGGAGTTCCACCACTATCCCGGCCTGCCCCATGGCTTCGGCCTGGGCGCCGGCACCGTGGCCGAGGGCTGGCTCGACCAGGCCGTGGCCTTCTGGGAGGAAAACGCTGGTTAACGTGCGTTGTAACGCTTTTCCATAAGAGATATCATTGCAGGAGGTTTTAACCATGAGTCGCAAAATCTTGAGCCTCATCCTGGCAGCGCTTTTGGCGCTGAGCGTCATGAGCGCTGCGCTTGCCGAAGATGCTGGGCAGCCCCTTTCCATCGCCGAACAGGGCATGTTCTCTGCCGGTGGCACTGTCACCGAACCGGTTGAGGGCGAATACGACCCCACCCAGAGTTGGCTGGATGCCACGCGCGCCGGCAACACCGCGCATGTGGGGCATGCCAACGTACTCTATCAGATTCCCGTCGAGGACAACGGCAACCCCATCGTTTATCTGCACGGCTACGGCCAGTCGCGCATGGGCTGGATGACCACGCCGGATGGCCGCGAGGGTTGGGCGACGATTTTCCTGCGCAACGGCCACAGCGCTTACCTGGTCGATCAGCCCGGCCGCGGCGAGGCTGGCGCGCAGGAGAGCATGACCACCGACGGCTTCCTGGATGTGTGGAGCGAGGATTCCAAGGAATACCGTCCTGGCGACCAGGCATGGTACACGCACTTCCGCATCGGCCGCGTCGCCCCGGAGCGCTATGAAGGCTCCCAGTTCCCCGAGGGCGAGGAGGCCCAGAATCAGTTCTTCCGCCAGATGACCCCCAATACCGGCAATTTTGACCAGGCCGCCATCGCCGAAGCCATGGGCGAAGTGCTCGCCGAGGTGATGGAGCGCACCGGCAATAAATCCATCCTGATGACGCACTCGCAGGGCGGCGCTGTCGGGTGGGATGTGCCGGTGGAAAACATCTCCGCCATCGTCGCCATTGAGCCGAGCGGAACGCCTGAGGTTGGCTCCGAGCAGTACAACCGGCTGCTGGAGGCGGGCATTCCCATCGTCATCTACTTTGGCGACTATATTGACAACGGCCCTGAGGATTTGATGTCCACTGGTTTCTGGCAGGGCGTACGCGACGGCGCGGTGGCCTTTGCCGAGGCTTACAATGCCGACGGCGGCGATTGCACCGTGGTCAATCTGCCGGACGAGGGCATCACCGGCAACAGCCACTTCATGTTCCAGGAAATGAACAACGACGTAATTGCCCAGCACATTGAAACATGGCTCGGCGAGCACGGCCTGAACTGAAGTTTTTCGAGGATATGCCCATGAAACGCATTCTCCTTCTCTGCCTGGCCGCCCTTTTGTGCCTTTCCTCCGCCACGGCGGAGGAGGCGGGCGGCATCACCCCCGGCACGCAGACACAGCGCGGGTTTGTCAACGACAATGTGCTCCACGATGAAACCGGCGACATCCATTTCAGCAGCTACATTCCCGAAAGCTACGACGGCAGTACGCCCTATGCGTTGTTTGTCACCCTGCCCGGGTGGGAGGGGCTGTACTTCCAGGGCGTGGGCGCGAACATGGTAGCGGATTTCGGCCCAGAGGCCATCGGCTATGTGGAGGACATGATCGTCCTTTCGCCGCAACTCAACGACTGGGGAGAAACCTCCGCAAACATGGCCATCGCCCTCACCGAATACTTCCTTGCAAACTACAACATCAATCCGGAGCGCGTCTACCTGCACGGGATGTCCGGAGGCGGGGAAACAGCTTCCCTGGTGTTGGGCATGCGGCCGGAGTTGTTCACCGCCTGTCTGGTCACCAGCTCGCAGTGGGATGGAAACCTGGCCGTGCTGGCCGCGGCGCAGACCCCCGTCTATCTCGCCATTGGCGCTCAGGACAGCTATTACGGCGCGGACTCCTTCCAGGAGACCTATGCGGCGCTTTGCGAACTGTATGCGGGGCAGGGACTGGACGATGCGCAGATCGACCGTCTCGTCGTCCTGGACGTGCGCGAGCAGTCCTTTTTCACCGAAAACTGCTTTACCGACCAGCACGCTGGCGGGCAGGCCTTTGCCCACGATGCGGCGGCGATGGGCTGGCTGTTTGGGGAGCATTGAGACCGCCCGTATCCAAGGAGGAATGAAAATATGCGACAGGTAAAAAAGCTCGGCACGCTGCTGCTCGCCGCGCTGCTGTGCCTGACGGGAGGAACCGCCATGGCGGAAACCGCGAACGAGGCTTCAGACATCTTCACCCGCTGGGAGGAGCGCGAGGGTTCCTCGGAAACCACGCTGCCCACGCCCGATGATTTTCCGGCGGCTTATGAAATGGCAGCGGTCTGGCCGCTTCGTGGACCTATGACGCCAATGACCGCCACACGCCTGCGCCGGAGGACGACGCCACCGTGCTCAACACGCCCGCCGATCCCAGCCGCATACAGGTATTGTATCTGTGGGAGGAGGGGAACGCCCCAGCCCGCACATCGTTCACCGACGATCTGGGCGGCTACTTTGACCAGCCGGATTTTCGCCCCTATCTCACCGCCATTCCCGTTCGGGAAGGCGTACAGGCGAAAGGCGCGGTCGTGTTGCTGGCGGGCGGCGCGTTCATGTGGCGCGGCAACTACACCGATAGCCTCCCAACCGCCGCGCATTTGCGGGAACTTGGGTTTCATACATTCATCGTCGATTACCGCTTGCGCCCCTACACGCAGCAGGAAGGCGCGCTGGACGTGGCCCGCGCCGTGCGCTTCATCCGCAAAAATGCCGGCGTTTACGGCATCGACCCCGACGACATCGCCGTGATGGGCTATTCCGCGGGCGGCATCCAGGCCGGGGAATTCTTCCTCAATTTTGATGGCGATGTGAACGGCACGCTCCTCGACCCAGATTATGTGCCCGACGCGCTGGACGAGTGGAAGCGTATGCCTCCGCCGCAGGGATGATCTACTCCTTCTATGGCCGCCTCAGCGTTGCTTCCATGGATGCAGACGCGCTGCGCGCGGGCGAACTTCCGCCTACGTTCTACGTCTACGGCACAGAAGACCCGTTCTATTCACAGTTCGAGGCGCAGTCTGAACTGTTGCGGGACGATGTCGGCATCCCGGTGCGCCGCCTTGTCCTGCGTGGATGGCCGTACGGTTTCGGCGGCGATGGCGATTGGATTGAGGACTATGCCGCATGGCTGGAAGCGGTCTTTGCCGCCAATGGCCAGGCGGAACAATGACCAACAGAACAAAGCAGAATAATGAAAAAGGAAGCGGCAGCATGAACAACTTTATCTTTCAAAACGCCACCAAGGTCTACTTTGGGGAGGGCTGCGTGAAGGAATATCTCTCCTGCCTGACCAAATCCTGCAACACAGTGTTGCTGGCCTATGGCGGCGGCTCCATCAAGCGCAACGGCGTTTACGAGGAAGTGATTGGAATCCTGCGCGCGGCGGGCAAGAACATCGTGGAATTTCCCGGCATCATGGCCAACCCCACCTACAAAAATGTGCTGGAAGGCGCGAAGCTGGCGCGGGAGAACAACGTCGATCTGATCCTCGGCGTGGGCGGCGGCTCGGTGATGGACTGCTGCAAAGCCATATCGCTGGCCGCCCGCTATGACGGCGATATCTGGAACGATTTCTGGGCCCAGCCCGGCGTCATCGAAGTGGAGCCATTGCCGCTGGGCGTAATCGTCACCGTGGCGGGCACCGGCAGCGAGTGCAACGGCGGCGCGGTCATCACCAATGAGGAAAAGAAGGTCAAGACCGGCCGCGATTATCCCCGCCTGAACCCGCGCTTTGCCCTGATGGATCCCACCTACACCTTCAGCGTACCCGCAAAGCAGATGGTTTCCGGCGCGTTTGATATCCTCAGCCACATCATGGAAACCTATTTCAGCGAGCCGAACGAGGACAACGTATCCGACGACATCATGGAAGTGCTGATGCGCTCCGTCATCCGCAACCTGCGCGCCGCCATCCGCGACCCGCGCGACTATACCGCCCGTTCCAACCTGATGTGGGATTCCACCATGGCGGAAAACCGCGTTATCAAGATGGGCAAGAAGTGCGATTTTCAGTGCCACAACATGGAACATCAGCTCGGCGCGTATACCGACTGCAATCACGGCCGCGGGCTGGCTGTGTTGCATCCGGTCTACTACCGCCACATCTACAAGGAAGGGCTGCCCAAGTTCGTGCGCTTTGCCGAGAATGTCTGGAATATCCCCCGCCGGGGGCACACCGACGAGCAAATGGCGCTGGCGGGCATTGAGTCACTGGCGGAATTTATACGAGAAATCGGCCTGCCTACTACGCTGAAAGAGCTGGGGGTGACCGACCGGGCGATGCTCAAGCCTATCGCTGACTCCTGTGGTATTTCCGCGGGCAGCTACAAAAAAATGACCCACGAGGAAATCCTCGATATCTTTAACGAGTGCTTTGAATGAAAGGAGCGTTTACCATGAAAAAATTGACCGCATTGCTTATGGGCCTTGTCTTGATGTTGAACCTCTTTGCCCTCGCCGGCCTGGCGGAAATGGAGACAGCCGCGCCCGCCGCTGAGCCGGAAGCAACGGAAGAAGCCGCCACAGCCGAGGAAGGAAAGACGCTGGTGGTCTACTTCTCGGCCACCGGCAACACGGAAACAGCCGCGAACTACATCGCTGAGGCTACCGGCGCGGATATCTTTGTGCTGGAACCGGTGGAACCCTATACCAGCGACGATTTGCGCTGGACTGACGAGAATAGCCGCGTGGTCTATGAGCACGACAACCCGGACGCGCGCGCTGTGGAGCTTGTAGCCTCGACCGTTGAAAACTGGGACGACTACGACACCGTGTTTATCGGCTATCCCATCTGGTGGGGCATCGCCGCCTGGCCGGTGGACACCTTTGTGCAGGCCAACGACTTTACTGGCAAGACCGTGATCCCCTTCTGCACCTCCTCCAGCTCCGGCCTGGGCGACAGCGGCGAGCTGCTCGCGGAGATGGCTGGCACCGGCGAATGGCTGGAAGGCATGCGTTTCTCCTCCCGCGTG
The DNA here is from genome assembly GCA_018712945.1 of Candidatus Pullichristensenella stercorigallinarum. Taxonomy (GTDB): domain Bacteria; phylum Bacillota; class Clostridia; order Christensenellales; family Aristaeellaceae; genus Pullichristensenella; species Pullichristensenella stercorigallinarum. The sequence goes on from DVFZ01000091.1 coordinate 13,411, forward strand.
AGCGAGGAAGACGTACAGGCCTGGCTTGACGAACTGGCGCTGTAAAAAAACGTTTCTCCCTTACCGCAGCCCTTTCCCCGCTTTTGCGCGTGGGAAAGGCTGCCTTTTGCCATTTTCATACAGATGAGAAAGAGGGCGCGCCGGATGGCGGAAACATTGGAAAAAAGTGAAAAATATCTATTTGAAGAGATGCCTGTAGCGCTGGCGGTGGCGACGCTGGCAGTTCCTACAATCATCAGCCAGATCGTGACGATGATTTATAATCTCGCGGATACGTTCTTTGTGGGACAGATCGGCGACCCGCTCATGGTCGCCGCCGTTTCGCTGGTATCCCCGTGGTTCAACCTGCTCACCGCGTTGGGCAATCTCTTTGGGTTGGGCGGAAGCAGCCTTATCTCCCGCATGCTGGGCGCGAAAAACCATGAGGACGTCAAGCATGTCGCCGCATTCAGCATCTGGGGCGGCGCGGTGACGACGCTGCTGTTCTCCCTGATGACCTATGTTTTTCGCGCGCCCCTTTTGACCTTTCTGGGAGCCAGTCCGGACACTTATGGCTATGCGGAGGACTATCTTTTTTGGGTCGTAGTGATGGGCGGCGTACCCACCATGGTCAGCCTGGCCATGGGACACCTCTTGCGCAGCGAGGGCCACGCAAGGCCCGCCAGCGCCGGCATGATGTTTGGCGGCATCCTCAACGTAGCGCTCGACCCGTTGTTCATTTTTGTCTTCCACATGAACGTGGCTGGTGCGGCCATCGCTACCGCACTTTCAAACGCCGCGTCGGTCGTCTTTTTCGTCATCCAGTATATCCGCCTGCGCGACCGGACAGACGTTTCCCTGCGCCCGCGCTATTTCACGTTCCGCTTTATTCGTCCTATCTTTTCCGTGGGGCTGGCTTCGGCGCTGGCCACAGCATTGGGCAATGCCTCCAATATGGTGATGGTACATCTGGCTTCCGGGTATGGCGATATTCCTGTCGCCGCCTACGGCGTGGTCAAGCGCATTGACCAGTTCCCGCTCAATGTCTCCATGGGTCTGTGTCAGGGCTTTATGCCGCTGGTGGGTTATAACTATGCGGCAAAAAACTATGAACGGATGCGCCATGTATCCACGTTTTCGTGGAAGGCGGCAGTAATCATGTCGGCGTGCTTTGTGGCCTGCTTTGCCGCTTTTGCGCCGCAGATTTTGCATTTGTTCATCCCCGAAGCGCAAACCAGCAGCCTTGGCGCGCAGTTTTTGCGCGTCGCCTGCCTTGCCGTGCCACTGACCAGCGTCAATTTCCTCATCAGCTATACGCTGCAAGCCATGGGCAAGGGCGTCCAGTCTGCGTGTCTTACCTCCTGCCGCCAGGGGCTACTCAACATCCCGCTGCTGATTGCCATGAACGCCCTCATCGGATTGTTTGGCATGATCTGGACGCAGTTTGTGGTAGAGATCATCATGCTGCCCGTGTCGCTGGGTATGTATATGCACGTATTCCACAGCCTGAAAGCTGCAAAATCCGTGTCATAACCCGCAGGTTTATACAGGAAAACAGATCGAGACTTCTGTCCTTCCAAAAGCGGGGGTATAATACAGTCACAAGGAGATGATGGGACGATGGACAAGAGAGTGCTCGGCAGGGATTTGTGTGTATCCGCTGTGGGGTTTGGATGTATGGGTCTCTCACACGGCTATGGCGCGCCGGTGGACGAGCGCGAAGCAGTGCGTCTTTTGCGGCAGGCCGCAGAGGAAGGTTATACGCTTTTTGACACCGCTGAGGTCTACGGAACCGGCAATGATCCGCATGTCAACGAACGGCTCGTGGGCAGGGCGTTGGCTCCATACCGCGATCAAGCGGTTATCGCCACCAAGTTTGGCTTGCGTTTCGATTTTGAGAGCGGCAAGGTGCCGCTGCCCCTGATTCCCGATTCACGGCCGGAAACAATCCGCCGGTCTGTGGAAGGATCGCTCAAACGGCTGGGGATCGACCACATCGACCTTTACTTCCAACACCGCATCGACCCCCAGGTGGAACCGGAGGCCGTCGCGGGCGTTATGGCAGATCTCATCCGTGAGGGCAAGATCACACACTGGGGCATTTCGGAAGCAAACGAAGATTACCTCCGTCGCGCGCACGCCGTCTGCCCGGTGACGGCGATAGAGAACCGTTATTCGATGATGGCCCGGCAGTATGAAGGCCTCTTTCCGGCGCTCGAAGAATTGGGCGTGGGCCTGGTGGCTTTTTCTCCGATGGCGAATGGCTTTCTAACCGCCCGCTATGGCAAGGGGCAACATTTCGACGCGCGATATGACTATCGGGCGGCCATGCCACAATTCACGGATGAAGCTGTGGAACAAAACCGCGCGCTTCTCAAACTGCTTGAGTGCCTGGCGCAGGAAAAGAGCGCTACTCCAGCGCAAATCTCGCTTTCCTGGATGTTGTGCAAAAAGCCTTGGATTGTGCCCATCCCCGGCACGCGAAAAGTGGAACGGATGCGCGAAAACGCCGGAGCTGCCGCAGTAAAGCTGTCAGCTGCCGAGGTGAAGGCCTTGGATGACGCGCTGGATGCCATGGGAATGTCCGCTGTATTTGGCGGAACGCCCGTCGCCAGCGGGCGGCAGTAAACGTCCACACAAGGAAAAGAGTTCCTGTTTTTGAACCATGACCGCAGCCTGATCAAGCCGGTCATCTACAACGACTAAACCCAGAAAGGATGTTGGATTATGGAATTTGCTACCCTGAATAACGGCGTAAAAATGCCCATGGCTGGTATCGGTACCTTTTTGCTCACCCCGGACGAAGCGGAAGCTTCCGTACTCAGCGCCTTGGAATGCGGCTATCGCCTCATTGATACGGCCAACGCCTATGTCAACGAAAAGGCCGTGGGACGGGCGATGAAGAAATCCGGCCTCAAGCGCGAGGAGATCTTCCTGGAAACCAAGCTCTGGCCGTCCTTCTACGAACAGGCGGACGCGGTGGATAAGACGCTCGCGCGTCTGGATACCGATTATATAGACCTTTTGCTCATCCATCAGCCCGCGGGCAACTATCTGGCCGGTTACCGGCAGATGGAAAAAGCCTATAAGGAAGGCAAAGTGCGCTCTATTGGCCTTTCCAACTTCAATGAGGCGCAGATCCGCGAGATCTTGAGCGTATGCGAGGTCAAACCCGCCGTTTTGCAGACCGAGGTGCACCCCTATTCGCAGGAAAAGGAACTGAAAGCTTTCCTTGACAAAGAGGGCATCGTCATCCAGGCCTGGTATCCGCTTGGCCACGGCGACAAGGCGTTGATCGAAGAACCGCTGTTTGCCGAATTGGGCAAAAAATACGGAAAGTCCAACGCCCAGGTCATTCTGCGCTGGCATATACAGGATGGCAATATCGTCATTCCCGGTTCCAAGAACCCTGCCCATATCAAGGATAACTTTGACCTCTTTGACTTTGCCCTCACCGATGCGGAAATGGCGCGCATCGCCGCAATGGATAAAAAGAAACGCTATTATGTCAGTTCGCCGGAGCTGCTGGCACGCTATGTCAAAATGGTGCCTCCGGTAGACGAGCAGAAATAAGAGGAGGAATTCCGTATGCGCAAGAATTTTGGATCGAAGCCCTGGTTCTACCCGCTGCCGGTGCTCATCATCGGCACCTATAATGAAGACAATACAGCCGACGCCATGAACGCCGCCTGGGGCGGGTTGTACGACGCGGACAAGGTGGTGCTTTGCCTGAGCGCCGGGCACAAGACTACCGCCAACATCAAGGCGCGCAAGGCTTTTACCGTCAGCTTCGCGGATGCCGCCCATGTGGTGCCGGCGGACTACGTGGGCATCGTCTCTGCCAACCGCGAGCCGCGGAAAATGGAGATCTCCGGTTTCCACACCACAAAGAGCACATTTGTAGACGCGCCGCTGATCCACGAGTTGCCCGTGGCACTGGAATGCGAACTCATCAAAGTAAACGAGGACGGCAATATTATCGGGCAGATTGTGAATGTCAGCATTGACGAAAGCGTTCTGGGTGTGGATGGCAAGCTCGACTTGGACAAGTTCCGGCCCATCTCCTTTGAACCGGTACACAACGCCTATCATGCGTTGGGTGAAGAAGTTGGTAATGCCTTCAACGATGGGGCAGCTTTGCAATAAGCGCCCCGGTCTTGAGGCAATAGGTCTGATGGGAGGAAACGCAAATGTATGACCTGACTGGAAAGGTCGCTATTGTCACTGGCGGCGGATCCGGCATTGGCCGGGCCATCGCCCAGCGGTTCGCCAAGGAAGGCGCAAGCGTTGTAATCGTCGGGCGCAAGGAAGCGCCTTTGCAGGAGACATGCGCTTGCGGCAAAAATATTTCCTATGTCACCGGCGATATCACAAAGACAGAAACCATCGAAAAGCTTATTGGCGTAGTAGAAAAGGAATTTCACGGGCAACTGGATATACTGGTTAACAACGCGGGCTGGTGCCCGGTGCAGCCCGTCACGGAGCTGACCATCGCGGATTACGACCGCGCCTTCAGCCTGGATGTGCGCGCGCTAGTGGAATTGACCATCCACGCCCTGCCGCTCATCCGCAAGTCCAAGGGCAGCATCATCAACCTGTCCAGCGTAGGCGCTACCCATCGCGCGCCCAACCTGTCCATGTATGTGGGCGCGAAGGCGGCAGTGGAAAACTTCACCCGCGTATGGGCCATGGAGCTGGCCAAGGACGGCGTGCGCGTCAACGCCATTGCTCCCGGCGCCATCCGCACGAACATATGGAACGTCACCGACCTATCGCCCGAGGCAGCCAAAGCCCATCGGGAGGGCATCGCCGCGGGCATCCCCTTCGGCCGCTTCGGCGCGCCGGAGGAAGTTGCCAATATCGCCGCCTTTTTGGCTTCCGACCAGGCAAGCTATGTCAGCGGCGCCATTTACGCAGTAGACGGAGGGCAGGGAGCCGCATAGGCGGCCCCTCTCTCTTTTTCGAGAAAGGATGGTTGTCATGGACAAAGTGACCGCCGGAAGGGATGCAATGGGCAAGTTCGCCCCCAAATTCGCGCAGCTTAACGACGATGTATTGTTTGGAGAAGTCTGGTCGCGGGAGGACAAGCTTTCGCCGCGCGACCGCAGCCTCATCACCGTTTCAGCGCTGATGGCCAGCGGCATTCTCGATTCTTCCCTTTTGCACCACATTCAGCGCGCCAAAGCCAACGGCATCACCAGCACGGAAATGAGCGAGGCGCTCACCCAGCTTGCCTTCTATGCGGGCTGGCCCAAGGCCTGGGCGGCGCTGCGGATGGCAAAAGAAGTTTATGGGGAGGAATAATATGTTCGTTGTCTGCCACATGCTTACCTCGTTGGACGGAAAGATCGACGGCGCCTTTTTTGGCGCGGCGGAAACCGCCCCGGCGCTGCATGCCTATGGGGAACTGCGGGGCTATTACAACTGTCCGGCGACGCTGTACGGAACCACCACTATGCTGGGCGGTTATGCCGACGGCCTGGCTCCGTCCCTGGAGCAGGGCGAGGCAGTATCCGCGCGCGAAGACTACGTCAATGCCGCTGGGCTTGACGTAGGAAATTTCATCGTTTCCGTCGATCCGCTGGGCACGCTGGGCTTCCACTCCCATTGTATTGAAAAGAAGGGCCGCCCCGCCGCGCATGTCATCGAAGCGTTAACGGCTCAGGCGTCCCCAGCCTATCTCGCCTACCTGCGGCGCCTGGGTATCTCCTACGTATTTGCCGGGGACAAGCTGCTGAACTGTGCCTTGCTGCTACAAAAACTGCAATCCCTGTTTGACATCGGGCGGCTGTTGGTCGCTGGCGGCGGCACGGTCAACTGGTCCTTTGCGCAAGAGGGGTTGATTGATGAATTGAGCGTGGTTGTTGCCCCCGTTGCGGATGGGGGCACCGAATCGGTTTCTATTTTTGAGCGCGCCGCCTTCATGCCCGCGCACGCCCCGGTCGCCTTCTCCCTGCACGGCGCAAAGGCGCTGGATGGCAACGCGCTTTGGCTGCGCTATGTGCGCAAGTAGCGCGGCGGACGCGGGCTGGTTTCAACGCATCGCCATTGAGACAAATC
>DVFZ01000092.1 GCA_018712945.1 Candidatus Pullichristensenella stercorigallinarum
GCCGAGTACCCCATCGCCGTCAAGCGCCTGGAGATCGCCATCGAGCAGGCCCGCGAATACGGCCTCCTCGGCGAGGACATCTTCGGCACGGGCTTCAACTTCAACATCAACATCCGCCTGGGCGCGGGCGCGTTCGTCTGCGGCGAGGAAACGGCTCTGATGAACTCCATCCAGGGCAACCGCGGCGAGCCGTGGCCCCGCCCGCCGTTCCCGGCCGTGCGCGGCCTGTTCGGCAAGCCCACCATTCTGAACAACGTTGAAACCTACGCCAACGTCTGCCAGATTATCTTAAACGGCCCCGAATGGTTCGCCTCCATGGGCACCGAGCGCTCCAAGGGCACGAAGGTGTTCGCCCTGGGCGGCAAAATCAACAACACCGGCCTTGTGGAAGTGCCGATGGGCACCACGCTGCGCGAGATCATTTACGAAATCGGCGGCGGCATTCCCGGCGGCAAGGCGTTCAAGGCCGTGCAGACCGGCGGCCCCTCTGGCGGCTGCCTGCCCGCGCACATGCTCGACACCCCCGTGGACTATGACAACCTGATCGCGGCCGGCTCCATGATGGGCTCCGGCGGCATGATCGTCATGGACGAGGACAACTGTATGGTGGACATCGCCCGCTTCTTCCTGGATTTCACCGTGGATGAAAGCTGCGGCAAGTGCACCCCCTGCCGCATCGGCACGCGCCGCATGCTGGAAATCCTCAACCGCATTTGCGAAGGCAAGGGCGAGGACGGCGATATCGAGCGGCTGGAAAACCTGGCGCAGAACATCAAGGCCACGGCCCTGTGCGGCCTGGGCCAAACCGCGCCCAACCCGGTGCTTTCCACCATTAAGCAGTTCCGCCATGAATACGAGGCGCACATCTACGACAAGCATTGCCCGGCGGGCGTTTGCAAGAAGCTCTTGAACTTCGTGATTGATCCTGAGAAGTGCCGCGGCTGCACGCTGTGCGCGCGCGTGTGCCCCACCGGTTCTATTTCCGGCAAGGTGAAGGAACCGCATGTGATCGACGCGAAGAAGTGCATCAAGTGCGGCGCCTGTATGGAGAAGTGCAAGTTTGGCGCCATCTCCAAGAAGTGAGCAAGGAGGTTGCCATAGATGAGTATGATTACGCTGACCATCGACGGCGTGTCGGTAAGCGTTCCCGCCGGCTCGACCGTTCTGGAGGCCGCCAAGGCAGCGGGCATCCATATTCCCACGCTGTGCTATATGAAGGGCCTCAATGAGATCGGCGCCTGCCGTTTGTGCGTGGTGGATACCGGCGCGCGCGCTTTGCAGGCCGCCTGCGTGCTGCCCGCCTCCGAGGGGATGAACGTCAAAACCAACACCCCCGCCGTGCGCAACGCCCGCAAGATGAACCTGGAGCTTTTGCTCTCCAACCACGATAAAAAGTGCCTGTCCTGTGTGCGTTCCACCACCTGCGAATTGCAGAAACTGTGCAACGAGTACGGCGTGGAGGATGAAAACCGCTACGCGGGCAGCATGACCGAAACGCAGATCGACGATAAGTCCCCCTCCATCGTGCGCAACAACGCCAAGTGCATCCTCTGCCGCCGCTGCGTGGCCGTTTGCAACAAGGTGCAGCACGTGGGCGTCATCGGCCCGATCAAGCGCGGCTTCAACACGCAGATCTCCTGCGCCTGGGGCGATTCCCTCGCCGATACCGCCTGCATCAACTGCGGCCAGTGCATCGCCGTGTGCCCCACCGGCGCGCTGACCGAGAAGGACGACACCGACAAGGTCTACGCCGCCCTCTCCGACCCCACCAAGCATGTGGTCGTGCAGCCGGCCCCGGCCGTGCGCGCGGCGCTGGGCGAGGAATTCGGCATCCCCATGGGCACCTCCGTCACCGGCAAGATGGCCTGCGCGCTGCGCCGCCTCGGCTTTGACAAGGTGTTCGATACCGACTTCGCCGCCGACCTGACCATCATGGAGGAGGCCAACGAGCTGATCGACCGCGTGAAGAACGGCGGCGTGCTGCCGATGATCACCTCCTGTTCGCCCGGCTGGATCAAGTTCTGCGAGCATCAGTATCCGGACTTCATCCCCAACCTGTCCTCCTGCAAGTCCCCGCACGAGATGGAGGGCGCGGTCATCAAGAGCTACTACGCCGAAAAAGCCGGCATCGACCCCAAAGACATCGTGGTGGTATCGGTGATGCCCTGCACGGCCAAGAAGTTTGAGGCCGGCCGTCCCGAGCTGGGCCACGACGGCATGGCGGATGTGGATATCGTCATCACCACGCGCGAACTTGCGCGCATGATCAAGAAGTCCGGCATCGACTTTGCCAACCTGCCCGACGAGGACTTCGACGAGATGCTCGGCGATTCCACCGGTGCGGCAGTCATCTTTGGCGTCACCGGCGGCGTGATGGAGGCGGCGCTGCGCACCGCTTACGAAGCCATCACCGGCCAGAAGCTGGAAAAGCTGGAGTTCATGGATGTGCGCGGCCTGGACGGCGTGAAGGAAGCCAGCTACGACCTGAATGGCCTGGAAGTGAAGGTGGCCGTGGCCCACTCCACTGGCGCGGCTGCCAAGCTGCTGGATGCGGTGCGCTCCGGCGAAAAGAGCTACACCTTCATTGAGGTCATGGGTTGCCCGGGCGGCTGCGTCAACGGCGGCGGCCAGCCCATCGTCTCCCCGGCGGAGCGCGAAAAGCACGATCCCAAGGTGCTGCGCGCCAAGGCCATCTATGCGGAGGACGAGGCCAAGCCGGTGCGCAAGTCGCATGAGAACCCGTCCATCATGAAGCTGTACGAAGAGTACTTCGAGAAGCCCAACTCCCACAAGGCGCACGAGCTTCTGCACACGCACTACACCGCCCGCCCCAAATACCGCTAGGGCGGGGCGGCAGTGCCGCCGGCCAGCGCCTTCGGCTCGAAGGCGACGCGCCCATGCCCCACGAGTAGGGGGCATGGGCGCTTTGTTTCGTTCCGGTTGGGGCGGACGTGGGAATAGACGCCGGACGGCTCACGCGCAGGAGCCGCCCGGCTTGCGTTGCGGGGTTGCGAAATTTGCGCGGCAGCAAATGGGATTCTCAAGGGACAAGTCCCTTGAGCGGGTGCGGGCGGAGCCCGCCGTAGCCCCGCCGGATGGGGGAATGGCCCGGATGAAAGGAAGTACAGCGATTGCACTGCCAGCCCCGCGCGCGCGGAACAGGGGTACTTGCGTGCCGAACGGTTCGCCCGCTACAAACATACCAAACCCCAAAACCGGCGCGCGCCAACGAAGCGCCCTTGCCGTAGGCAAGCAGCGTCATTCCGCACCTCCCCAGCGCCCCTTGCCCCACCGTGGCAAGGCAGCGTCAAAATCCCCAAACCCCACCATTCCAGAATGCACGGAGCCAATCAAGCGAACGCACAAAGAAACAAAAGCCATCCGCTCCACAATACGGCGTCCTACCCAATCCGTCCACCATTCATTGCCAGGGAGATCATTTTTGACCACACAATCCAAGCCCCAATCGAACATCGCGGCGATCATGAACCAAGGGAGTAAAAAACGAATCCATGAATCATGACTACCGGCATGACGAAGCCCTATAAGGCATGATTCCGGCGGCGCTCCCGCGCTCGGAATATCCATCGCATGCACCGCTTTCCCCAGATGCCGCGAAAAGCAGCCGCTTAACCTCTTTGTCTAGCGTTTCCTTTCCCTGCTGGAAAAGGGTTTGATGTTTTTGCGCATAGCGAGTCCTCCGGAACCCCCGCTCCAAGCAGAGGGTCCGTTATCCAAAACCGCGGCATCCGTGCTTTCCCAGACGCCGCTTGCGAATTGGTTGACAGGCGGCGGGGTTTACGATAAGCTATATAAACAAGGGGGTGACGGAATGCGGCTTGTCAAAATCGCGGATTACAGGGAAAGGGCGTTTCAGGGGATAGAATGGCAGGACATGCTCAAGCGGCGCATCCGGGCCAACCCCTCCTGGGAGAATCTCTTTTTTCTGAGCATGCACTGGACGGAATACTGCCGTTTTTTCCACTTCTTTGGGCATGTATACCTGCAATGTGACGTTTCCCGGAGAACCTCGCGCCGGACTTTGCTCTGCGCGCTGCGCAAAAGCCCGGAAAACGCCCGGGTGCTTGCCGCGATTGGGTTTACCTATGTGTTACACTGCCCCAAACCGCCATATCCCAAGGTGTCGCGCTTCTTCCAACGCGCGCATCAATGCGCGCCGCGGGAACCCTTTTATGCCCTGTGCGCGCAGGCGGGGGCCTATATGACCGGCCAGTACGCACAGGCCGCGCAACTGTGCGAGGGCATATTGGAAACGGCCGGGAACGATGAAGAAATACAGATTTGCGCGCGGCTCACCGCCGCCTTTGCCTGCGTGCAGGCCGGCGAATGTGAAAGGGCGCAAAAGCGCCTCGCGGAGATACAACCGGAGGCGCTGCGCAAACTTCCCAACCCGGAATGGAGCTTGTGGGATTTGCTCGAAGCATATTACTGCGCGGAAGCGCCTGAAAAAGCGCGGCAGATTTATGAAGCATGCCATGCCGGGGACATCCCCGTGCAATCTCCGTGCGCAAACTGCCTAAAAAATGGAATTGAGGAAAGCGCGGAGGAATACGCGCGCAATCGCAAGGCGATCCTGAGATATTACAATCCAATAAGAAACCTTGATTTCTGGAACCGCCTGGCCGAACCTTTCCCGGACATCCGCAAAGGCGACTTCCCGATAAAAAAAGAGGGGTAACCACCCCTCAATGCAGCGCCTTGCCCAGTTCGTCCACCAGCGCGTTGCCGGGGGAATCGTTTTTGGCCTTGTAATCCATGCCCCAATCGAACATCGCTCCGAGGATGGGCTTGAGGCTCTCGCCGGTTTCGGTGAGCGTGTATTCCACGCGCGGGGGCACTTCGGGGTAGGACTTGCGGGTGAGCAGTCCGGCGGCCTCCATATCCTTCAAATTCGCGGTGAGCACCTTGTGGGAAATGCCCGCAAGGGATTTTTTTAATTCCCCAAAGCGCTTGGTGCCGGTGAACAAATCGCGCAAAATCAGCACCTTCCAGCGGTTGGAAATCAGGCCCAGCGTGGTTTCCACCGGGCAGACGGGAAGTTCTTTGTTGCTCATATGCGGCTCCTTTGCCCGTTTCCGGGCGGGTTCTTTAATGAAAGTATAAAAGCCCCGGCCGGGATGCGTCAACCTTTCTGCAAAAATTAACAATTCATCCTCAAGGGCGTGAAAAGCCCTGGGGCGCAAAAAAGTTTCCCTTTGGAAACCGTGCAAATGTTTCCAAAGGGTGCCTATGGCACGGGAAAGTGCGTACTTTTCAGGCGCGTCAGGCAGTGCTATGCTATACCTGCGGGCGGGAAAGCGCCCCGACAGACCCCAAGGAGGAAACCAAAATGAAAAAGTTCGCCGCATTGCTTCTCACACTCGTCATGCTTCTCACCGTCGCCCAGGCCGAGCAGGCCCCCGAAACGCAGATTGACAAGGCGCTGGCGCTGATCGGCACCTTCGCCTCCGGCGATGCCGAACTGGCCGCCTCGCTGCTGGACGAAAACTACATCCAGCACAACCTGGCCTACGGCACCGGCCGCGACGCCTTTATCGCCTCTGTGGAAGAGCTGGCCGCCGCGGAAACGCCCACCACCGTCCAGAACATCCGCGCCTTTGAGGACGGCGAGTACGTTTTCCTGCATACCATTTATAACTTCGCCGGCGCTGGCGAGCAGGTCGCCTTCGACATCTTCCGCTTTGACGAGGATGGCGAAATTGCCGAGCACTGGGACAACCTGGCCTTCGTGGCCGAACCCAATCCCTCCGGCCACACCCAGACCGACGGAACCACGGAGATCACCAATCTTGACAAGACCGAGGAAAACCGCGAGCTGGTGACAAACTTCCTCTACGACGTGATGCAGGGCAACAACCCGGACAAGACCGCCGGTTACTTTGACGGCGATACCTACATTCAGCACAACACCGCCATCGCGGACGGCATTTCTGGGCTGAGCGAAGCGCTGGCGGCCCTGAGCGAAGCGGGCATTGAGATGATTTACGATGAAACGCACATGGTGCTTGCGCAGGGCAACTTCGTGCTGGCCGTTTCCGAAGGCACCTACGGCGGCGCGCACACCAGCTACTACGACCTGTGGCGCGTGGAAAACGGCAAGATTGCCGAGCACTGGGACGTGATGGAAACCATCGCCGACGAGTCCACTTGGCAGAACGAAAACGGCAAGTTCTAAGAGAAACGCAAACCTATCCCAACGGACAAATTTCAAGGAGGAAATAAACATGAAAATCGCAGTTGTATGCGCAAACGGCAAGGCTGGAAAGTTGATCGTCAAGGAAGCCATGGATCGCAATCTGGACGTGACCGCCATCGTGCGCGGCGAAAACCGCACGGCGGCAAAGCAGGCGCTTGTGAAGGATTTGTACGACCTGACCAAAGAAGACTTGCAGGGCTACGACGTGGTGATCGACGCCTTCGGCGCCTGGACGGAGGAGACGCTGCCGCAGCACAGCACGTCGCTCAAGCACCTGTGCGATATCCTCAGCGGCACGAATGTGCGCCTGCTGGTGGTCGGCGGCGCGGGCAGCCTGTATGTGAACCCCGAACACACCGCGCAGGTAATGGACGGCCCCGACTTCCCGGATGTGTTCAAGCCCCTGGCCAAGGCACAGGGCAAGGCGTTGGACGAACTGCGCAAGCGCGACGATGTGCGCTGGACATTTGTCAGCCCAGCGGGCGACTTCCAGGCTGAGGGCGAGCGCACCGGCAAATACATCCTCGGCGGCGAGGAACTGACGCTGAATGAGCAGGGCGAGAGCATCATCAGCTATGCGGATTACGCCATCGCCATGATCGACGAAGCGCTAAAAGGAAACCACATCCGTCAGCGTATCAGCGTAGTGCGGGCCGGCGGTGCCGGCGGCCAGAGCTGCCGCGGATGAGCGGCGCGCGCCCGCCCCACGAGCAGGGGGCGGGCGCGCTTTGTTTCGTTCCGTTTGGTGTGGAGCTATATGCAGACGCCGGGCGGCCCATAAGCAGGGGCCTCCCGGCTTATGCCGCAACATGGGGAGGCCATGCAGCGGCACATGGGGTTCTTAAGGGACAAGGGTAGATTGTCAAGCAAGCGCAGCAGGATTGAAGACGACATCGAAGGGGGAAAGCCAGCCGGGATGTTTGCGGGGGCTGCGATTAATTCAGTTCAAGAACCCGGCTTGGGATACGTCCTGAATGTTACATGGAGCCGCGTGCATAAGCCGGGCGGCCCAAGAGCAGGGGCCTCCCGGCTTATGCCGCAACATGGGGAAACCACGTGGCGGCACATGGGATTCTTAAGGGACAAGGGTAGATTGTCAAGCAAGCGCAACAGGATTGAGGAAGACATCGAAGGAGGAAAGCCAGTCGGGATGTTTGCGGGGGCTGCGATTGATTCAGTTCAAGAACCCGGCTTGGGATACGTCCTGAATGTTACATGGAGCCGCGTGCATAAGCCGGGCGGCCCAAGAGCAGGGCCTCCCGGCTTATGCCGCAACATGGGGAAACCACGTGGCGGCACATGGGGTTCTTAAAGGACAAGGGTAGATTGTCAAGCAAGCGCAACAGGATTTAAGAAGACATCGAAGGGGGAAAGCCAGCCGGGATGTTTGCTGGGGATGCGATTGATTCCGATTAAAGACCCCGGTCAAACCCGGCCTGGGATATCTTCAGAAAGTTACAACCCTTGGGGAAGAAGAAACGAAGCAGTCCATTGGCATTTTCGTTGCATCCTCTTTGCCACGGCTTATGCGGTTCGGCAAAGTACACTGGCGCTTCGAGCTGCATCTCCAGTTCCCGAAACTCCGCGAATTCTGCGCCGTTGTCCAGCGATAGACTGTGAACCACTTTATCCTTGAAACCCTCAAGGATTGCCCGTCTGGTTTTTGAAGCCTGTCTGGAATGGACGACCTAGCCGCATATCCAGCCGCTTTTGCGGTCTACCGACGTCACCGTGTCCCCTTTTCCCCCTCTACCACACAACACATCTCCTTCCCAATCCCCGATGCGCTTCCTTTAGCGTATCTCCTCCGGCAACTCGTGAATACTTGCTGCCGCCCGCCGCCCCAATGTCGCAACGATAGCCGGGCGGCTCCTGCTCCTGAGCCGCCCGGCGCGCTTTGCACTCTCCAACAATCAGAAACGCAGCAAAGAACCCCTGCCCTCTACTCGTGGGGCAGGGGTTCGCCACTCACGCGCGGCAGCCCTGGCAGGCGGCACCGCCGCCCTCTATGTTGCAACGACAGCCGGGCGGCTCCTGCTCCTGAGCCGCCCGGCGCGCTTTGCACTCTCCAACAATCAGAAACGCAGCAAAGAACCCCTGCCCTCTACTCGTGGGGCAGGGGTTCGCCACTCACGCGCG
>DVFZ01000093.1 GCA_018712945.1 Candidatus Pullichristensenella stercorigallinarum
AGAGAAATCAGGGGCAATTTTTGCTTCCTGCGTCAGCTGCACATGCAGCCTGCGGTCACTTACGTCTATGTAAGCTCCCTTGCCTGCAAGTTTGCTTCCTTGTCTTGCAGGCTTTCTCATCACTCTGGCAGCCTGTTGACTTTGTCAACATCCTGAGTTTCGCCTTTGGTGAAACCGCAGAATCCTGTGGATTCTGCGCCTTGCCACTCTCTCCAATTTTTGCCAATTTTCCAAATTGTCAAAAGTGGTCGGCCCGGCCGACTTGAAAACCTTTCAGGTCTTCAACCTTAAGTAAGGATTTTCTCTCCGGCAAGTAAACTTGCCTGCGATAAAATCCTTGCGTCCCCGCCGCACATGTCGCCGGGGACGATTTTACGGGCGGTTCTGCTAGCCTTCTTTGACAGAATAAACCGGTTCCCACTCAGGTGTGTCATCTCTCAGCGTGTTAAATTTCCCGCTTCCAGCGCTTTTTGTACCGGATGATTTGACATTCCCGCCCGTTTCAGGTATAATGATTCGGAAGCCGCTCATGGGGGGTTTGAAAATGCGCGCAGCGCTGCCCGCCCGTGGCGAGTATTGTAAACAGGAGGTGCAACGCGTGTACGCAGTCATTCAGACCGGTGGCAAGCAGTACCGCGTCCAGCAGGGCGACGTTATCTTCGTTGAGAAGCTCGACTGTCAGGCGGGCGATGCGGTGAAGTTTGACCAGGTGTTGTTCGTCGGCGGCGAGGAGGCCAAGATCGGCACTCCCGTGGTCGAAGGCGCCAGCGTGGAAGGCAAGGTTCTCGCCCAGGTGAAAGGCAAGAAGATCGTCGTCTACAAGTACAAGGCCAAGAAGAACGAGCGCAAGAAGCAGGGCCATCGCCAGCCCTACACGAAGGTCGAGATCACGGCCGTGAACGCCTGATGACGACCGTCACCGTCTTTCAGTTGCCGGATGGCACGCTTTCCGGCTTCGATTGCCGGGGCCATGCGGACTTTGCCGATGCGGGCGAGGATATCGTCTGCGCGGCGGTTTCCGCGCTTACGCAGGGAACGCTCAACGGCCTTCTCAATGTGCTTAAAGCGCCGGTGGCCTATAAAATCAACGAGAAAGACGGGGTTCTCACCGCTTCGCTGGGGGATGTTCCCGAAAACAAGCGCGCAGGGGCGCAGCTTCTGCTCAAAACGCTGGTTTCCGCCCTCCAGATGATCGAAGCGGACTATGCCCGGCATATCCGGGTGATCTTCAAGGAACGGAGGTAAGGCACATGTTCAAGATGAATTTGCAGCTTTTCGCGCATAAAAAGGGAATGGGCTCCTCCCGCAACGGCCGCGACAGCCATGCGCAGCGTTTGGGCACCAAGCGCGCCGACGGCCAGTTTGTGTTGGCGGGCAACATTCTCGTGCGTCAGCGCGGCACGCGCATCCATCCCGGCCACAATGTGGGCATCGGCGATGACGATACGCTGTACGCGAAGATGGACGGCGTTGTCAAGTTCGAGCGTCTCGGCAAGACCCGCAAGCAGGTCAGCATTTATCCCAAGGCCGAGGTCGCCGCGCAGTAACGCTCCGGTGTTGTGCAAAAACGTGCCGCAAGGCACGTTTTTCTGGATGTTGACAAAGTCAATAGACTGCCAGAGTGATGAAAAAGCCTGCAAGACAAGGAAGCAAATTTGCAGGCAAGGGAGCTTACATGGGCGTAAGTGACCGCGGCTGCAAGTTTGCTGACGCAGTAAGCAAAAATTGCTTCCTCTTGTCCATTTTGGAGTAAGCAATTTTTGCGCTTGCAGGCTTTATCAGCGCTCTGAACGTGCCGTAAGGCACGTTTTTGTTTGGAGAAAGCCTATGAAAACACAAAAGACAAATGCGCGCATTGACCTGCGTTTGTCCCTCATCGACGCCGCCCAGTGCTTTCATTGGGTGGAAACCGAGCGCGGCTTCGGCGCGGTGCTGGAGGGCAACGGCATATGGCTGAAGCCGGGGATGGAGATTGTGGATGCGCGCCTGCGCCGCTACCTCGACCTCGACCGCGATTATCAGGCCATTGCCCGGGAATATGAGGATATCCCCGCTGCACAAAAGGCGTTCACGGCCTGTCCGGGCCTGCGCGTGCTCAACCAGCCGCCTTGGGAGGCGCTTTTTTCCTTTATCCTTTCGGCAAACAACAATGTGGTGCGCATCCGCTCGCTGGTGTATGCCATTTCGCGCGCCTATGGCGCGGAAGCGGACGGCTTATATGGCATCCCCGGCCCGGAGGCGGTGGCGGCCGCTTCGGAGGACGCCCTGCGCGCCTTGGGCGCGGGCTATCGCGCCCCCTATTTGATTGAAACCGCCCGCGCTGTATGCGAAGGTTTCCCGCTGGAGAGCCTTCGAGATCTGCCCTACGAGGAGGCGCACGCGCGCCTTACCTCCCTCAAGGGCGTGGGCGACAAAGTGGCCGACTGCGTGCTGCTGTTCGGTTGCGGCCATGCCGAGGCGTTTCCAGTGGACGTATGGGTGGCGCGGCTTTTGCACAACTGGTTTGGGCAACATGGCTCCCGCCGCCAGCTGGGCCAGTGGGCGCGCCAGCGCTTTGGCGCGCATGGAGGCATTTTGCAGCAATATCTGTTTCATGCCGCCCGCACCGGTGCGGTCACACTATAACGGGAGGGAAAGCGATGCTTGGCGTATGGGTAAATTGCGCCGGCGTGGTGCTCGGCGGTCTGCTCGGCACGCTTTTGCGCGGCGGCATCCCGAAAAAGTATCAGACGGCGCTCAATCAGGTCTTGGCCCTGTGCGTGCTGATCATCGGCGTGTCCGGCGCGATTGAGACGGCCAACGTGCTGATTGTCATCGTCTCGGCGGTGATTGGCACGCTTGTGGGCGAGCTTTTGCGCATCGAACGCGGTTTGGACAAGCTGGGCGAATGGGCGCAGGCGCGCTTTTCGCGCGGCGAGGGCGGCTTTGCCGAGGGCTTTGTCAACGCCACGCTGCTCTTTTCCGTCGGCGCGATGGCCGTGGTCGGTTCATTGGAGGCGGGCCTGAGCGGCAATTCCGATACGCTGCTGGCCAAGTCGGTGATCGATACGGTATCGGCGGTGATTTTTGCCTCCAGTTTCGGCGTGGGCGTGGTCTTTGCCGCCATTCCCCTGACCATCTACCAGGGCGGCATCGCGGCCCTGGCGGGGGTGTTGGCCCCCTTCCTCACCGACGCGCTTATCAACGAGATGTCGGCGGTCGGTTCGCTGCTCATCATCGGCTTGTCCATCAACATGCTGGGGTTGACCAAAGAACGCCTGCGCGTGGGCAACATGCTGCCAGCCATGCTGGTGCCCTGCGCCTATTTTCCCATCGCGGAGTGGTTGGGGAGGCTGTTTTGATGGATGTGCGGGAGTTTTGCCTGCCCATCCCGCCGCTCGTGCGTTGGCGCGCGGAGTGCTCGGCACGGCGGGACGCCCTTCTGGACGGCCTGAGCGCCGACGCGCCGGAGGGCGCGCGTTCGATCCGCCTGTTTGTCAAGCCCTACGCGCCATTTGCCCTTGAGGCGGGCAAACCGGCGCTCTCGGCGTTTTACCTCGCCTCGCAAAGCCTCTATGAATCTGTGCGCGCAAGCTGTGAGCGTCCGGCTTTCCGTTTGCCGCTCAAACCCATCCTGGCGGGCTATGGCATTGGCGCGCGAGGCCGCAACAGCCTGATTTCCCTCGCGGGCATGGGCACGTATTTTGCGGTGGAGGCGGCATGGAGCGCTGAAGAAGCCCCGCCTCGCCCGTGGACGGAGGAACCGCCGCTGGCGGAAGAATGCCAGGGCTGCGACCGCTGCCTGCGCGCCTGCCCAGCCGGAGCGCTGGACGGAGAAGGGCATGTGGACACGTCCCGCTGCCTGCGGGCGCTGGCGGCCAAAAACGCGCCGCCCATGCCGGAGGCGGCCATGGCCATGACCGGCGCGAGCCTATGGGGCTGCGATTTGTGCCAACTGGCCTGCCCGCGCAACGCCGGCATTGTGCCCATACCTATGCCGGAAGAGGTGCGCAGGGCGATCTCCCTTTCCCGCCTGCTCGCGGGCGACACGCGCGATCTGGCTCCGCTGATCGGCACAAACTACGCGCGCAAGGCGCGCATGCGCATCCGCGCCTGTCTGGTGGCGGCATGCCTGCAAAAGAAGGAGCATCTGGACGCCGTGCGCGCGCTGGAAGGCGACCCGCTCGTCGGCCCCTATGCGCGCTGGGCGGCCCGGCAGCTGGAAGAGGATGTTCAGGAGGGCGCCGGGAACAGATGGAAGCAATGACAGAGCCCGCGGATAAAGAGCCGTTTTTGCCGGCCACGGCGCATTTGCCAGTCTGTCCGCTTTGCCAACGCCCCGCATGCGCACGGCATTTTCCGATTCTTGCCCGCGCTTTTCGTTTTCCCGCCTGTCCGCAAACACAGGCGGGGGAAATTTTGTTTTATATGCGTATGGAAATCCCTTCCCGGGCATGGTATGATAGAAGGGCAGGGGAGGAGTCAAAAATATGCAATCCATCCGGGAAATATACAAAATCGGCCGCGGCCCGTCCAGCTCGCACACAATGGGGCCGGAGCGCGCCGCCATGCGCTTTCAAAAGGAGCACCCCGAGGCCGACCGCTTCGTGGTGCGCCTCTACGGTTCTCTGGCCAAGACCGGCAAGGGGCACGGCACCGACCGCGTGTTGATGGCCACGCTCGCGCCCGTCAGGACGGAGATTGAGTGGATTCCCGAGCCGGATTTTCCCCTGGAACATCCCAATACGCTGGATCTTCTGGCCTTTCAGGGCGAAGCGCAAACCGGCTTTCTGCGCGCCCTGAGCGTGGGCGGCGGCGACGTGCGCTATCCGGGGGAGGCGGAGGCGGAAAAGCGGGAAATCTATCCGCAGAACAGCTTTCATGAAATTGCGGAGATATGCAAATCCCACAACCTGCGCCTGAGCGACTATGTGGAGGCGCAGGAGGGCAAGGAGATCTGGGCCTTTTTGGAGGATGTGTGGCGGGCGATGAACGCCGCCGTGGACGAGGGCCTTTCCCGGCGCGGCATACTGCCCGGCGGGTTGGGCGTGGAGCGCAAGGCGCAGTACCTTTTTCAACAGAAGCACATCGACGAAAGCCCGGAGACGCGCGAAAACCGCATCGTCTGCGCCTATGCCTTCGCCATCAGCGAGCAGAACGCCGACGGCGGCGTAATCGTCACCGCGCCCACCTGCGGGGCGTGCAGCGTGCTGCCCAGCGTATTGCGCTATATGCGCGAAAACCGGGGCATTTCGCAGCGGAGGCTTTTGCGCGCGCTGGCCGTGGCGGGGCTGATTGGTAACCTCATCAAGACCAACGCCTCCATCAGCGGCGCGGAATGCGGCTGTCAGGCGGAAATCGGCTCGGCCTGCGCCATGGCCGCGGCGGCGTTAGGCGAACTGTTTGAAATGGGCGTGGATCAGATTGAATACGCCGCCGAGGTGGCGCTGGAACACCATCTGGGCCTGACCTGCGACCCCATCTGCGGCCTGGTGCAGATTCCCTGCATCGAGCGCAATGCCGTGGCCGCCATGCGCGCCATCAACGCTGTGCGCATCGCCAATTTCCTGACCGCCACGCGCAAGATTTCCTTTGATACCGTGGTACGGACCATGTATGAGACCGGGCGCGACCTTTCCGGGCGTTACCGCGAGACCGCCGAGGGCGGGCTGGCCAAGTATTACGCGGGAAAGTGAGAAAAAGTGCTGCCAACGCGCAAAATTTTACAAATTCATGTTGCGCCAAAGCCCCAAACTGTGCTATAATTTGTCGGAAAACGCACTTGCGCCGATCCGGGCGGCGGTTGTCCCAAGAGGGATGGCGTCTGGAGAAGAAGCGCAGGGTGGAAAAAACAAGGAGGAATCCCATAATGGCAGTCATTTCCATGAAGCAGCTCCTCGAGGCCGGCGTACACTTCGGCCACCAGACCCGTCGCTGGAACCCCAAGATGGCCCAGTACATCTTCACCGAGCGCAACGGCATCTACATCATCGACCTGCAGAAAACCGTCCGCAAGATTGACGAGGCCTACATGTTCGTGCGCGATGTGGCCCTGGAAGGCAAGTCCATTCTTTTTGTGGGCACCAAGAAGCAGGCGCAGGAGTCCATTGAGGCCGAGGCCAAGCGCTGCGGCATGTTCTACGTCAACAACCGCTGGCTGGGCGGCACGCTGACCAACTTCC
>DVFZ01000094.1 GCA_018712945.1 Candidatus Pullichristensenella stercorigallinarum
GGCGCGGTGGAGACCCGCGACGAGGGTCTGCAGTACGCCGCGTGGCTCAAGGAACACGAGGGCCAGTACGACGGCGTGATCTTCTGCATGCCGATTTTCGTGGACGAAAACGGCGCCATCGCCGCTTTGCAGGACGCGGGCGTGCCCATCCTCATGCAGGCCTACCCGGACGAGATCGGCAAGCTGGACTTCGCCCATCGCCGCGACGCCTACTGCGGCAAGTTCTCGGTCACGGACGTGTTCTCCCAGTACAAGGTGCCCTTCACCGTACTCAAGCCGCACGTGGTGCATCCGCTGACCCCCGCCTTCCAGCAGAACCTGCGCGACTTCGCCGCCATCTGCCGCGTGGTCAACGGCATGAAGCGCTTCAACCTCGGCTGCATCGGCGCGCGCACCACCGCCTTCAAGACCGTGCGCTTTGACGAGATCGCCATGCAGAAGCACGGCATCAACGTCGAGTCCCTCGACCTTTCGGAGCTGATCTGGAAGGTGGAACACATGGCCGATGACGAGGCCCGCGTGGCGGAGAAGCTCGCCCATCTGCGCGCTTACACCGACTTCAGCAAGGTGCCGGAGAAGAACGCCGTGACGCTGGCGAAGATCAGCTGCGTGCTGGACGAGTACATTCAGGACTATCACCTCGACGCGCTGGCGCTGCGCTGCTGGAACGAGCTGGAGACCTACCTGCGCGTGTGCCCCTGCGTGCTGCTTTCCGACCTCAACGACCGCGGCATTGTCGCCTCCTGCGAGATCGACATGTGCTCCGCCATCACCATGCGCGCCATGGCGCTGGCCAGCGAGGAGCCGACCACGGTGCTCGACTGGAACAACAACTACGGCGACGACGAGAACAAGGTGATCCTCTTCCACTGCGGCCCCGTGGCCCAGAGCCTGATGACCGCCAAGGGCACCGTCACCGAGCACAAGATGTTCGCCAAGAACGATCCCGGCAGCGGCTGGGGCTGCAACGAAGGCCGCATCGCCGCCTTCCCGATGACCTTTGCCAACTGCAAGACCGAGGACGGCAAGATCACCGTGTACGCCTCCGAGGGGCGCTTCACCGAGGACGTCATCGAGGACGGTTACTTCGGTTGCGCCGGCGTTGCCGAGATTCCCGATCTGCAGAACAAGCTCATCCGTCTGGCGCGCGGCGGCTTTAAGCACCACACCAGCGTGGGCAAGGGCCACATGAAGGCCATTCTGGAGGAGGCGTTTGGCACCTACCTGGGCTACGACCTGGTTCAGATCGACTGATTGAGGGACAAATATGATTAGTTTAGGCGTAGACATCGGCGGAACGGGTGCAAAGTGCGTCGCCTTTGACGACCACGGCGCGCAGCTCGCGCTGAGTTATATCGAATATCCGAACCCGCCGGGCAAAGCCAATCTGGAGCCGCAGGTGCTTTCGGATTCGGTGGTCCGCGTCATCCGCGATTGCGTGCAGGCTCTGCCTGCGCGCAATGCGGTGGCGGCCATCACGGTGTCGTCGTTTGGCGAATCGTTCGTGCCGATCGACGAGCACGGCGCGCCGCTGACCGATATCATCATGTACTTTGCCAACAGCGAATCCGGCGAGTTTGACGAGCTGGTGCAGCGCGTGGGCGAGGAAACTTTCATGCGTATCGCGCGCATCCTCCCCGACGCCTCTTATTCGCTGGCCAAGATGCTCTATACGCTGCGCACGGCGGCGCGGCCGGTGTGGAAATTCCTGCCCATCGCCGCGTATGTGTGCTACCGGCTTTCGGGCGCGGTGATGACCGATGTATCGCTTGCCTGCCGCACGCTTTTGTACGATGTGGAGAGGCGCGAATGGTCGCGTGAATTGCTGGAAGCCTCGGGCGTGAATCTGGATCAGCTTCCCGAAGTGTGCCCCACGGGCACGGCGGTGGGCTTTCTGCGTCCGGAAATCGCGCAGGCGCTGGGGCTTTCCGAATCCGTGCGCGTGGTAATCGGCTCGCACGATCAAATTGTCAACGCGCTGGCCTGCGGCGTTTCTGAGCACGGCGACGGCGTGGATGTTTCCGGCACTTGCGAGTGCATCGAGCCTCTGTTCGCCGGCATCCCGGAAGACTTTGCCTTTACGAAGGAAAACTTCGCCTGCGTGCCCTATGTGGACAACGCGGGATATGTCACCTATGCCTACAACATTTCCGGCGGCGCGGTGGTGCGCTGGTACCGCGACCAGCTTGCCAAGCACCTTTCCGCGCAGGCCAAGGCCGAGCACGTCAGCATTTACGACCTGCTCAACCGCGCCTGCCCCAAGGAGCCGACGGATGTAATCGTTTTGCCGTTTTTGCAGGGCATGGGCGGCACGCCGGATGTGCGTCCTGACGCGCGCGGCATGTTCTATGGCGTATCCATGGAAACGGGCCTGCCGGAGTTTTACCGCGCCATCCTTGAGGGCTTGACCTTTGAAATGGCCTACAACCTGGAAAAGCTGGAAGGCTTTGGCGTCGCCCCGGGCCGGCTCTACGCCTGCGGCGGCGGCGCGCGTTCGAAGGTATGGCTGCAAATCAAGGCCGATATCTGGAACCGGGAGATTCTGCCGGTCAAGACCGAGGAAACCGGCGCGCTGGGCAGCGCCATACTCGGTTTCGCGGCAGTGACGGGCGAAAAAGACCGCCTGGCGCTGGCGAAGAAATTCGTGCGTCTGGGCGAGGCCGTGCGGCCCGACCCGGAGCATGTAAACGCCTACCGGGAGAAATTCCAGCTGTACAAGAAGCTGCGCGAGTTCCAGGTGGGTTCGCTGCTGAAGTAAAGCCGCTATTGATAATGGCTTCCTTTGCTCCAAGAGGAGAAAAGGAAGCCTTGTTTTTGTTTGTTTTAACCAAGGATGCCATTGACCGCTTCCGCCGCACCGATACATACCCAAATGAGGACAAACGCGGCAACACACCACAAAAGAAGCTGCTTTTTCACATTCTTTCCCCGACGCGCAAATTTCCAAGCTGCGGATCCGGCGGAAAAGCCCATCGTGTTTACGAGTATATCCTCCACGTCAAAACTGCCAAGCAGGCTCATCATTTGCAATAATTCCAGCGCTGCGATTCCCGCCAAAAAGAGGAGCAGGCATTTCCAATACTTTCGCCACGCCTGCGAAAGGCTCGCGGGAATCAGCGCGCCAAGCGGCATAAAGGCCGCCAGATTGCCCACGCTGAAAATCCAAATTCTCCAGGCGTCAGAAGGCATCTTGGGAAACCACGGCGGTATTGAATATATCTCCAGCGAATCCTGAAAGGATGAACGTTGCTCCACACGGCCAAGGCCAAAGAACATAAAGGAAACCAATGCGAGCGCATAGACCAGCAGGGCTAGACGGACAAGCCTGCGCCGTTTCACCCTATCTCTTTCTCAGTTTCCCCTGCTTGCCGCGTCACTGTGCGCAGAGGCAGGCCATCTCCTTTGTCAACGCCTGATAGAACCTGGCGATCTGCGCGCCATCCACCAGCGCGTGGTGACAGAGCACGGAAACGGGAAGCAACACCTTTTCGCCCTGCGTGAAGTATTTTCCCCAGGTGATGCGCGGGTTGCTGTCCGCCGGAAAGGGCGTGGGCTGCACAAGCGATGTGTAGGAAAGCCAGGGCAGTGTGGAAATAAACAGCTTGTCGGTCGCCTCATCCGCTGTCTCGTCGATGCCGCCCTGCTGCCGGGCCTTTTCCTGCTCCCGCAGCGCGTAGGGAATATACTGCGCAAAGGGCATATCGGCGCGCAGCGTGCAATAGCAGTAGGTTTCATCCGCCAGCGCCACGGTATGCGACGTGGGGCAATGACTGAACTCTATGATTTTGCCGTCCACAATCCTCTGGCGAAACTCCGCTACGCCGTTGGCGGCCCGGGAAACGCAATAGCACACCGTAAGAAAAAAGGGCAATTTCTCCGCCTTCACCTTCGCCAGCAGGCCGGTAATCTCAACATTGGCCGTCAAGCCGACATAGGGATAGGCAAGACCGCAGAAGTAGTCGAAATGCGCTCTGCGTTTGTACGTTTCCATATCAATGAACTTATAGGACATGGCTTGCTTCCTCCGGATCTTTCAAAATGGCGTACATCTTCATATCCAGCACTTTGCCGTTTTTCACCGCGTTTGCGCGCAGGATTCCTTCAAGTTGAAATCCCGCCTTTTCCAGCACCCGGCAGGAAGCCGCGTTGTGGGCAAACGGCTCCGCGAAGATGCGCAGGATATCCGTATGCGCAAATACCCAAGCGCAGGCCTGCCGCACCGCGCGGGTGGCAAAGCCCCTTCCCCAGTGCGTCTCTCCCAGGTAGTAGCCCAGCTCCGCGGCGCGAAAGTGGATATTCCCACAACGGAAAATGCCGGCGCTGCCGATAACCACGTCGTTTTCCACGATGGCGAAGGCAAAAGTCTGCGTTTGATCCGCATGCAGCATGGCGGCGATGAATTCCTCCGCGTCCCTGACCGTGTAGGGGTAGGGAATGCCGTCCCGCAGATTGGCAAGTATTCTGGGGTTGTTCAAAAGCGCCGCCAGCGCGTATTTATCCTCCATCCGCCACTTGCGTATGACCTGTTCCATACAAACGCTCCCCCGCATCGGTCTCCCCGCCATTTTAGCATATTCCCACGCATATGGGAAGCCGCGCGCGCAAAAAAACGGCGGATGCTCCCCTTCCCCTCGCATCCGCCTTGCACGTGTATGTTTTTACCCTTCCAGGCCTTGCAGCGTTTCCAGCACGTAATCGCCGAAGGCCTGACAGGTCGCGCCGCTCTGATCGCCGGTGACGGCGCATTTCCTTTCCGTTTCACAGCAGATTTCCAGCGCCTTTTGCAGCCGTTCCGCCTGCCCCGCGCGGCCGATATGGTTGAGCAGCATCTGCGCGGCGCGCAATATGCTTTCCGGGTTGGCGTAGTCGCCCAGCCCTTCTTCAATCAGGCGCGGCGCGCTGCCATGGATGGCCTCGAACATGGCGTAGCGGCTGCCGAGGTTGGCGCTGCCCGCCGTGCCTACGCCGCCCTGCAACTGCGCGGCTTCGTCGGTGATGATATCGCCGTAGAGGTTGGGCAGGATGAATACCTCGAAGCGGGCGCGCAGGGCTGGGTTGACCAGATTGGCGGTCATGATGTCGATGTACCAGTCCTCCACTTCCATTTCCGGGTAATCCCTGGCCACCGCGTGACAGACGTCGCTGAATTTGCCGTCGGTCTTTTTCATGATGTTGGCCTTGGTGACGATGGCCACGCGCTTCTTGCCATTTTTGCGCGCGTATTCAAAGGCGGCGCGGGCGATGCGGCGCGTGCCGGCGTCGGTGATGACCTTAAAGTCCATCGCCAGCCCGGGCAGCTCGATGCCGCGGCTGCCCAGCGTATACTCGCCCTCGGTGTTTTCGCGGAAGAACGTCCAGTCCACGCCCTCGGCGGAGATGCGCACCGGGCGCACGTTGGCGTAGAGGTCGAGCGCGCGGCGCAGGGTGACGTTGGCGCTCTCCAGGTTTCCGCCCTTGGGCGTAGTAGTCGGCCCCTTGAGCAGGACGTCGCAGGCGCGAATTTCTTCCAAAACCCCGGCGGGCACGGCCTCGCCGCACGAGAGGCGGTTTTCAATGGTCAGGCCGTCAATTGCGCGCAGCTCCGCCGTGCCCGCGGCGATTTCGTCCGCCAGCAGGTATTCCAGCACGCGCCGGGCCTGCGCCATGATCACCGGGCCGATGCCGTCGCCGCCGATCACGCCGATCACAGTCTTGCCCGTGTGTTCGCCGCCGGAAGCGCTCTCATCCGCCTCCAGCCGCCGCGCGCGCGCTTCCTGTTCCTCCAGAAGTGCGCGGAA
This sequence comes from Candidatus Pullichristensenella stercorigallinarum, assembly GCA_018712945.1. Lineage (GTDB taxonomy): Bacteria > Bacillota > Clostridia > Christensenellales > Aristaeellaceae > Pullichristensenella > Pullichristensenella stercorigallinarum. The sequence goes on from DVFZ01000094.1 coordinate 5,778, forward strand.
ATGCTCCACCGCCCGTTCGATCTGCGCGTTCATTTTCCCTCCCCCTTCGTATATGCCAACAGGCCGCCGGCGCGCAGTATATCCCGCTGGCGCGGGGAGAGCGCGCATGTCAGCGCAAAGCTCTTGCCGGTGGTTTTGTCAAGCAGCGTGAATTTCCCGCTTTCCAGCCCGGCAAACACGCCGGTAATTGCCAATTCGTCGCCCTGGGTCAGGCAGTCGTAATCGTCCGGGTCGGCAAACGTCAGCGGCAGGATGCCGTAATTGATGAGGTTGGCGGCGTGGATGCGCGCAAAGCTCTTGGCAACCACCGCGCGCACGCCGAGGTACATCGGCACCAGCGCCGCGTGCTCGCGCGAGGAACCCTGGCCGTAGTTCGCGCCGCCGACGATGATGGAGCGCCCCGCTGCGCGCGCCCGCGCTGGGAACGTCTCGTCGCAGACGGTGAAGCAGAATTCCGACAGCTTGGGCACATTCGAGCGGTAGGGCAGGATTTTCGCCCCGGCGGGCATGATGTGGTCGGTGGTGATGTTGTCGCCCACTTTGAGGGTCATGGGCGCGACGATTGTGTCCGAAAGCGGCTCGCCCAGCGGCATGGGGCGGATGTTCGGGCCGCGCACCACTTCCACATTCGCCGCTTCCGCCTCGTCCGCGGGGAGCAGCACGCCGCTGTCGTCGGCGAGGAAGCGCTCCGGAAGCGTTACTTCCGGGTACGCGCCCAGCGCGCGTGGGTCAGCGATGTGCCCGCAAAGGGCGGTGGCGGCGGCCACTTCCGGGGAAACCAGATAGACCTGGGCGTCGCGGGTGCCGCTGCGCCCCTCAAAGTTGCGGTTGAACGTGCGCACGGACACGCCGCCTGAGGCGGGCGAAAAGCCCATGCCGATGCACGGCCCGCAGGCGCACTCCAGCACGCGCGCGCCGCTGGCGAGGATGTCTGAAAGCGCGCCGCAGTCCGCCAGCATCTGCAAAACCTGGCGGGAACCGGGAGAAACCGAAAGGCTCACGCCGCTGGCAATCCGCCTGCCCTTGAGGATGGCCGCCACGCGCAGAAGGTCGCGCAGGGAGGAATTGGTACAAGAACCGACGCAGACCTGGCTGACCTGCACGCTTTCAAGTTCCCGCGCCGGGCGCACGTTGTCCGGCGAATGGGGGCAGGCGCACAGCGGCTCGAGGCCGGAAAGGTCGATATCAATGACGCGGTCGTAAACGGCGTCAAAGTCGCTTTCGAGGGGGACAAAATCCTCTTCCCGGCCCTGCGCCCGCAAAAAGGCCCGGGTGACTTCGTCCGAGGGGAAGATGGACGTGGTCGCGCCCAATTCCGTGCCCATGTTGGCAATGGTGGCGCGCTCGGGCACAGAGAGCGTCTTCACGCCCTCGCCGCCCCACTCGATGACCGCCCCGCGCCCGCCGCGCACGCTGAGGATGCGCAGAATTTCCAGGCTCACGTCCTTGGCACTGACCCAGGGCGGCAGCTTGCCGCTCAGGTTGACCTTGAACATGCGCGGCATGTTGATGTAGTACGCGCCACCGGCCATGGCCACGGCCACATCCATGCCGCCCGCGCCCATGGCCAACATGCCCAGCGCGCCGCCGGTGGGGGTGTGGCTGTCCGAGCCGATGAGCGTCTTGCCGGGCTTGCCGTAGCGCTCCAGATGCACCTGATGGCAGATGCCGTTGCCGGGGCGGGAGAAGCGCACGCCGTATTTGCGGGCCACGGACTGTATATAGCGGTGGTCGTCGGCGTTTTCAAAGCCGCATTGCAGGGTGTTGTGGTCGATATAGGCCACGGAAAGCTCAGTGCGCACGCGCGGGACGTGCATGGCTTCCAGCGCCAGATAGGCCATGGTGCCGGTGGCGTCCTGCGTAAGCGTCTGGTCGATGCGCAATCCAATCTCCGCGCCGGGCGTCATTTTCCCCGCGACAAGGTGTTCCCGGATGATTTTTTGAGCAATGGTGTATCCCATGTCAATCCTCCCCCAACGAACGGATGCTGTTTCGGGCGTTTACAGTATGGCGCAGAAGCAGCTCTTCGGCCTGGTCCGGGTCGTGCGCGGCAATGGCCTCGTATATGGCCTTATGCTCGGCGTAGGATTCCTTCGCCCGCCCACCGTGGCGCACAGAAACCTTGCGGTAGCGCACAATCTTGCGGTGCAGGGGCGAAAGCGTATCGTAGAGCACCAGGCTGCCACTCAAGCGATAGAGCATATCGTGAAACTGGTTGTCGGCGTCGATGATGCTGTCGCTGTCCTCTTTGAAGGTAAAAAACTCCTGCATGTCCAGCACGCGCTTGAGTTCGGCGAGCTGTTCGCCGGTGGCGCGCTCGGCGGCGCGGCGCGCGGCCAACCCCTCCACGCGGATGCGGATTTCATAAATATCCTCAATATCGCGCCCATCCAGGCCCACCACGCGCATGCCGCGCGAAGTGCCCACCACCAGCCGTTCCTGCTCCAGGCGGCGCAGTGCCTCGCGGATGGGCGTGCGGCTGACGCCGAGTTTTTCGCTCAATTTCGTCTCGGTCAGTAGTTCGCCGCGCGCGTATACGCCGGTGAGAATGTCCTTTTCGAGAATTTCAAACACCTGGTCGGCGATGGAAATCGTCCTGTGTTCCATGCGCTCACTCCCCCTTCTTCTTCGGCGGCCCGCCGCACAGTTCGCTCACCTTGCGCTCCAGTTCATGCGGCGAGAGGGCGGCGGTGCGGCCGCTTTCGTAGACTTCGTCTACCCAGGCCTTGAGGCTTTCTACCAGCGGGTCGTGTTTGTCGACCATATCCTCGCCGGTAAGCGCATAATGTTCGTTGAGCCAGTAGGCGATCCCGGCCAGGCCGCTGGTCTTGCTCACCATCACCCCGGCTGGGCGGTTTAAGAGCTTGCGGGTGTTGAAAATGTTGTAAATCTCTTCTTCCTTGAGCAGGCCGTCGGCGTGGATGCCGGCGCGGGTGGTGTTGAAGTAGCGGCCCACAAAGGGCGTCATCGGCGGCACGTCGTAACCAATCTCGTTTTTGAAATACTCAGCGATCTCGGTAATCGCCGTGGGATCCATGCCGTCGAGCGAACCGCGCAGGGAGGCGTATTCAAACACCATTGCCTCCAGCGGGATATTGCCCGTGCGCTCGCCGATGCCCAGCAGCGAGCAGTTGACCGCGCAGGCGCCGTAGAGCCAGGCGGTGGCGGCGTTGCTGACGGCCTTGTAAAAGTCGTTGTGGCCGTGCCATTCGAGCATTTCACTGGCGACGTCGGAATAATGCTGCAAGCCGTAGACGATGCCGGGCACGCTGCGGGGCAGCGCCACCTCGGAATAGGGCACGCCATAGCCCATGGTATCGCAGGCACGGATGCGCACGGGGATGCCCGCCTCCTGGGAAAGTTTCATCAGCTCGTTGACAAAGGGCACCACAAAGCCGTAGAAATCGGCGCGGGTGATGTCCTCCAGGTGGCAGCGGGGCATAACCCCGGCGTCAAAGGCCTCGCGCACCGTATCGAGGTATTTCTGCATAGCCTGGCTGCGGGTGAGCTTCATCTTTTTGAAGATGTGGTAGTCGCTGCAGCTCATGAGGATGCCCGTTTCGCGGATGCCCAGATCGCGCACCAGGCGGAAATCCTCCTTGGAAGCGCGAATCCAGGTGGTGATTTCCGGGAAGCGCAGGCCCAGTTCGCGGCATCGTTCCACCGCCTCCCGATCTTTCTGGCTGTAAATGAAAAACTCTGTCTGGCGGATGATGCCATACGGCCCGCCCAATTTGCTCATCAGCTTATACAGCTCGACAATCTGATCGGGTGTGTAAGGATCGACCGATTGTTGCCCATCGCGGAACGACGTATCGGTAATCCAGATTTCCGCGGGCATGTTCATCGGCACGCGCCGGTGGTTGAAGGGCACCTTGGGCACGCTCTCATAGTCGTAGATATCCCGGTAAAGGTTCGGCTCCTTGACGTCCTGCAAGGTATAGCGGTAATTCTTTTGCTCCAGCAAATTGGTCTTTGATGATATTTCCAGCATACGATCGTCCTCCCGAATACTTGTATACAATTATATGAATATCCACGCAGACAATAAACGCTGAAATGGCTCATTTTTGATTTTGTTTTTGTAAAATTGCATGCTTTGAATGTTGCAAATTCATTTTTTGAGCAAAAACAGCCACCTGTCAAAGACAGATGGCTGAAATTACGCATTCGGTTGTCAATTATCAGGAGTTCACGCCTTATCGCCGTGCCTGCGCCGCAAAAGCGTCCAGTGCTTCGGCCACGGCCCGCGCAATCGGGCCGGAGTTGTCCACCCGCGCGTCAGCGCAAGCCTCGTAAGCGGGGGTGCGCTCGGCCTCAAGGCGGCGCACGGTTTCCAGCCCCCCGGCGGAGAGGGGACGGCCGTCGGTGGCGAGCAGTTCCACGGGGCGCTTGATGAGCAACACCACGCCGTTTTGCCGCAGCGCCGCGACGTTGCGCGCGCGCAGGGGCGCGCCGCCGCCGGTGGCGATTACCTGCCCGCTTTCGCGGCCATAGCGCTCGATGACCTCCGTTTCCAGGGCGCGGAAAGCCTCCTCGCCCTGCGTGCGGAAAATTTCCGGGATGGACATGCCCGCCGCGCGCTCGATCTCGGCGTCGCAATCCACAAAGGGACGGCCCAGCGCCTCCGCCAGCGCCTTGCCCAGCGTGGTTTTGCCGCTGCCGGGCATCCCAACGACCACGAGGTTGAGCCGCTCGGCGCGCAGGGTCGCGTAGATTTCCCCGGCGCGCTCCGGGTCCACGGGCGCGTCGAAGAACTTCTCCGCCGCCAGACATGCCTGCATCACCAGCATCCACAGCCCGCCCGCGGCGGGCAGGCCGCGCGATTGCGCCGCGAGCACCAGAGGCGTGCGGTCGGGGTTGTAAATCACGTCGATCACGCCCTCGAGCGCCGGGAGCCGGTTGATGTCCACGGGGGAGACGCCGGTATTGGGGTACATGCCCACCGGCGTGGCGTTGATCAGCGCCTGCGCGCCGGCATGGTCGCGGTAGAGGACGTCGTATGTGACCGGCCCCCGGCGCGAAACCACGACTGTTTCCCGCGCGCCCAGCGTTTCGCAGGCAACGCGCGCGGTCAGCGAAGTGCCGCCGCTGCCGAGGATGATCACCTTTTTGCCGCGCACCGCCACGCCCGTGCGCTCAATGAGCGAAAGCAGTCCGCCAATGTCCGTATTGTAGGCGGTGAGCACGCCATCGCGGTTGACCAACGTATTGGCGCTGCCGATGCGCTTCACTTCCTCGGAAAGCGCGTCGCAGAAGGGCAACACGTCCTTTTTGTAGGGGATGGTGACGTTCAGGCCACAGAACCCGCGCCCGCGCAAGAGGGCTTGCATCGCCTCCGGCGGCATTGGATAGAGGTGATAATCGCGGTTGCCGAGCATGTTGTGGATGCGCTCGGAATAGCTGTGGCCGAGCTTTTCCCCGATGAGGCCGTAGCGCATATCAATGCATCTCCTCGTAATTGCCCAGGAAGGTGAATTGCTCTGAAAGCCGCTCCAATTCGCAGATCAGGGCGCGCACGTCCGCCTGCGTGATGCTGGCTTCGAGGTCGAAGAAGAAGCGGAATTCGAAATCGCGGCCCGGCATGGGGCGGCTTTCCAGCTTGGTGAGGTTCACGCCCATCACGGAAATCTGCGAAAGCAGGCGGTAGAGCGAGCCGGGGCGGTGCGGGGCGCGCAGCATCAGGGAAATCTTGTTCGCGCCGTCGTAGAGGGTGAGATCCTTGGCGATGCAGATGAAGCGGGTGAAATTGCTCTCGGCGTTGCTGACGCTGTCCTTGAGGATGGAAAGGCCGTACAGCTCGCGGCAGTCGCCCGAGGCGATCACCGCCAGATCATTGCGGCCGGAAGAGGCCACGAATTCGGCGGCCTTGGCGGTATTGCTCATCTCGGTGGCCTTGATTTTGGGGTTGTTGTGGAAGAAAGCGCTGCACTGGCGGAGCGCCTGCTCGTGGGAGACGACTTCGCGCACGTCCTCCAGGCGCGTGCCCGGCAGGGCCATCAGCTTGTGCTCAATGCGCTCGCGTGCGGCGCGGACGATGTGGAACTTGTGCTTTTCCATCAGGTCGTACACCTGCGTGACCGAACCAGCAGAGCTGTTTTCGATGGGCAGCACGCCATAGGGGCACATGCCCTTTTCCACGGCGGCAAACACATCGTCAAAGGTGTTCATATAGAGGATGTTGGCGAATTCGAACATGCGGTCGCAGGCCTTTTGCGAATAGGCGCCTTCGGTGCCCTGGCAGGCCACCAGCGCGCGGTTGGGCATTTTTTCCCGCTTGTTCTTCACCGCTTCTTCCAGGCGCTGCATCAGCGGCGAACCTGCCGACAAAAGCGAGGACTGATAACCGCGGCTCAAGTCAAACAGCGTTTGATACAAAAGCTTCGCATAATGCTCCAGCCCCTCCCCCGCCTGCGCGGATACGCGATTGAGCACCTCGCGCTCGCGGCCGCTGTCGAGGATGGGCAGGCCGTTTTCCTTCTTATAGGCCGCCACTTCGCGGGTGGCTTCCATGCGGCGCACAAACAGCTTGAGAAGTTCATCGTCGATCTGGTCGATTGTGCCGCGGATATCCTTCAGTTCCATTTCAATTCGCTCCTTCCAAGATCATGTCCGCCAGTACCAGCGCCGTCACAGCTTCCACCACGGGCACCGCCCGGGGGACGATGCAGGGGTCGTGACGGCCGTGGACGATGAGCGGCGCTTCTTCCTTTGTTTGCAAATCCACCGTCTTTTGCTGGATGGCAATGGAGGCCGTGGGCTTGAACGCCACCTGGCAGACCACTGGCATGCCCGTGGTGATGCCGCCCAGCGCCCCGGCGTGGCGGTTGGTTTCAGTGACGATTTTGCCGTCCCGCACGGCAAAGGCGTCGTTGTGCTGGCTGCCTCGCAAACCGGCGGCGGCAAAGCCCAGGCCAAACTCCACCCCGCGCACGGCGGGGATGCCAAACAGCGCAGCCGCCAGGCGGTTTTCCAGGCCGTCAAACATCGGCTCGCCAAGGCCGGCAGGCATACCCGTGGCGATAACGCGCACCACGCCGCCCACCGAGTCGCCCGCGCGCTTGGCCTCGAGTATGGCCGCGCGCATCCTCTCCCCCGCTTCAGCATTGAGCACCGGGAAGGCGTCCGCCGCGTAGAGGGGGAAGGCGGGATAAACGAAATCGGGCGTATCGTCGTCGATGCCGGCAATGCTGGCGATGTGCGCCGCCACAGTCACGCCCTTTTCTCGCAGAAATTGCAGCGCCAGCGCCCCGGCAAAGCATAGCGGCGCGGTGAGACGGCCGGAAAACTGCCCGCCGCCGCGCACGTCGCGCGCGTCCCCGAACTTTTCCCAGGCGGAAAAGTCGGCATGGCCGGGACGGGGCAGGCGGTAGAGGTTGGAATAGTCGCGGCTGCGCGTGTCCGTATTGCGGATGATACCGGCCACGGGCGCACCGCAGATTTCGCCGCGCTCGTTGAGTCCGGCGATGATTTCCACCGCGTCGGCCTCGCGGCGGGCGGTGGCGGTGGCGTCCCGCCCCGGGGCGCGGCGGGCCATGAACGCGGACACGGCCTCCAGATCCGGGCGCATCCCGGCGGGCAGGCCCTCCACCACCGCGCCGATGGCAGGGGCGTGCGACTGGCCAAAGACCGTGACGCGCAGTTTATTTCCCAGTGTGTTCGACATCAATCTTTCCTCCCAACGCGGCAAAGTCCGCAAAGAAACCGGGATAGGACTTGTCCGCCGCCTCCGCCCCCACAATGGTCACGGGATTTTCACAGGCGGTGGCCAGCACGGCGGCGCTCATCACCACGCGATGGTCGCCGAAGCCGTCCACTTCGCCGCCTTCCGGCGCATGCCCTGTGATGCGCAGGCCGTCCGGCAGTTCTTCCACGTCGCCGCCGAGGGCGCGCAGCACTTTGGCCATGGCCTGCAAGCGGTCGCTTTCCTTGATGCGCAACCGCGCCGCGCCGGTAATGCAGTGCTCGCCGGGCACGGCGGCCATCACCGCCGCCAGCACCGGCATCAAATCCGGCACGTTGCGCACGTCCACGCAATCCAGGTTTTCCGGCCGGAACAGCGTCTGCGCGGCGCGGTCGCCCTGCGCGGAGGCGGGGTTCAAGCCCTCCACGCGCACGTCGCTTCCCAGGGCGTTGGCCGCCAGCCAGAAGGCCGCGCCCGACCAGTCGCCCTCCACGCGCAGGTTTCCCGGGGAAACGTAGCGCTGCCCGCCGGGGATGAAAAAACCATTTTCCCGCTTTTGGGCCGTCACGCCAAAGGCGCGCATGGCGTCCAGCGTCAAGTCGATGTACGGCGTGGATTCCAGCGGCGTATCGGCAATCAGGGCGCTGTCCTCTTTAAGCAGAGGCAGGGCGAGCAAAAGGCCGGTGAAATACTGGCTGGAAACGTCGCCGGGCAGGTGGTATTCCCCGCCGCGCAAGCCGCCGGAAACGGTGAGCGGCAATCCCTGCCCCGCAAAGCGCGCCCCGTGCGCCTGCATGGCCTTCAGCAGCGGCTCGTTCGGGC
>DVFZ01000011.1 GCA_018712945.1 Candidatus Pullichristensenella stercorigallinarum
ACGAAAACGCATCGTGGCAAGAGGATTTACGGCTGGCGGAAAGAAACGATTGAACGCTCCTTCGCGGAGGCCAAAGAGAACCATGGCCTGCGCTATGCCCGCATGCTCGGAATTGCGAACATGCGGGAACATTCCTGACTGCGGCTGTGCAAAACATTAAGAGGCTCGTGGCCTCTTTGCGGCGTGTGTATCTATATATTATCCCCTGCATTTTCACTCAAATGCAGGGGTTTGTCAATGGTCTGAGCGCTCCCCTCAAAGGGGAGCGCTTGTCAAAGTGCGGATAAATCCGTAGAGAAAGACAGGGCAGCCTTCCAACGGCCTGTCCGGCATTACCCAATGGGGATGGACTGTTCAGACCCCTTCGCCAGATGCCTGTATCAATTCTGGAAATGGAAGCGCTGCCCCGTAACCAGCGGATAGCTGACGAGCGCTTCGCCATCGAGGTTCTCTTTGCGCATATCCACCGCGGAAATCTGGCTGTTTTCGTAGGTGGTGTAATAATAGACGCCCTTGTCCATGTTGCAACAGGAGGAATAGACGGTGATCTCATAGCGGCCGTCCCCGGCGCGGGCACAGCCGCGCTGTTGGGCCACGGAACCAAGAATGTGGAAGAACTGGCTGACGCTTTCGGATTCCGAGGTGCCGGAAACGGAATTGAGCTTTGTAAACGCGGCCCGGACGAATCTTGAGGCCGAGGACAGGTCCCCCGGCAGGCCCATCGCGCCCATGCCCAGGCAATACGGCTGCAATTCCAGCCCCTGCGCAAAGCTGTTGCGCGGCTGTTCCCGTGAAAGCTGCATATAGTTGTTGAGGTGGAAAAGCTGATAGTCAAAGGGCGGGTTGTTGGTCAGCACGCCGACGGGATTTTCGTAGATTTTCAGCCCTTCCGGCAGCGGCTCGACCACGATGGAACCGCTTTGGTCGGCAATCAGCCAATGCAGCGGCGCAAGGGGCAGCTGTGCGCTGAAGGGCAGGTTGATCAGCTGTATACGCGCGAGCAGCTGGCGGGCCTCCCGCAAATCCGCGCACTGGCCGAGCAGCCAGGGAATGAATTCAAACGGCGCGATGTTGTCGCAACCGTCTTGTTCGGCCTTGTAATCCGCGTTTCCGGGAAAGTTCAGCCCGGCCATGCTCAGGCCCTTTTCGTTGGTGGCATCGTAATAGAGCGGATAACCGCCCGCCACAAAGGCCATGCCGACCATGGCATAGTGCTGATACATGGCCGCGGCCCGGCGAAAGGCAAAGGGGAACTTTCGCGGCGTGACCGTGACGGTCTCGTTATAAGAGTGATCCAGGTCCAGATTCCTGCCAAAATAGTGATCGCCGCAAGAATACGTTATCGCTGTACACATGGTTATGCCTCCAATCGCCCTGCGCGCGCTGCGTGCCGCGCCTTCACTGTTTTCATTATACAGAATTCAAAGGCAAATGCAATCCATATAAGCCGGAAAAGCCGTGGGGAAATACGGCGCTGAGATAGGAAAACATCGTGTAGGGACGAATATGAACCCGCTCTTGCCCGCCATTGTGGGCGATCCGGGCGTGAAACCCTGGAAAAACGAGAATTACAATGGGCGCTCCCACCCAGGGGAGCGCCCGTTTGCGCGCAATCAGCCTTCCTCAAACTGATCCTTGCCTACGCCGCACAGGGGGCAGACAAAGTCCTCGGGAAGATCTTCCCACTTCGTGCCGGGGGCGATGCCGTTATCCGGGTCGCCGGCGGCCTCATCGTAAACCCAACCGCAAACGGTGCAAGTGTAAACCTTCATAAGTTTTCTCCCTTCCGGCCCACCGGCCTGTATTTTTTATACCGCAATATTGATACCCATTTTCTCCGCGTTTGAAACGCACGAAGCGGAAAAATTTTCATTGCGCTTGACAGCGGGTAAAACCTGTGCTAAACTATTTTTGAAAATGACATATGTCAGAAAGAAGGTTTCAGCAATGCGTATCGCGGTTACCTATGACAATGGAGAAATCTTTCAGCACTTCGGGCACGCGCGGCAGTTCAAGCTCTATGATGTGGAAAACGGCGCAATTCAGGCCGAGCGCGTCGTCGAGGGCGACGGCGCCGGGCATGGCGCGCTGGCCGGGCAGCTCAGGGAATTGGGCGTAGACGCGCTGATTTGCGGCGGCATGGGCGAAGGGGCGCGCATGGCGCTTGCGCAAATGGGCGTCGCCATATACGCGGGCGTGCGGGGAAGCGCGGACGAAGCGGTGCGCGCCCTGCTGGCGGGCACATTGCAGGCTACCGCCACCGCCACTTGCGACCATCACGGCCATGAGCACGGGCACGATTGTGGCAGCCACCACGATTGCTCCGGGAACCATGGCTGCGGCGGCCACGAAGGCGGCTGCCATTAGGAGCGCGTATGCCCCGGCCAAGGAAATGCCGCCGTGTCTGCGCCGCGCCGCGCTGCACGCGCTTTGAGCCGTTCGGCGCCGCGGACGCGGAGGCTGTGGTTTTGCAGGTGGATGAATTCGAAACCCTGCGCCTGATGGACTATGAGGGCCTGACGCAGGAAGCGTGTGCGCTTCGCATGGGCGTGGCCCGCACGACCATCACCGGCATTTACACGCGCGCGCGCCGCAAGGTAGCCGTGGCGCTGGCGGAGGGAAGGCCGCTGCATATTCACGGCGGAGCCTTTGAAGTGTGCACGGGCGGGGGCTGTGCCTGTGGCCACGGTTCTTGTCCCCGTGCGAAAGACGGCTTCCAGCCATAAGGCATACTAGCGAGGGAGGTCTTTTGCATGAACGTTGAGATCTACAACCCGGACAACCTTCCGGAAGAGTTTATCCGCGCGGAGATCGCGCAGGCCGAAAAGGAAAAGAACCGCAAGGCCCGCCGCGCGGAGTTTTACCGCGTAGACGATGAAAACGCCCGCGAAGTGTTTTATTGGGCGCCGGTCAATTTCCAGCGTATCCGCCGCATCACCGGCTATCTGGTGGGCACGATCGACCGCTGGAACGATGCCAAGCGCGCCGAGGAGAAGGATCGCGTCAAGCACGCCTGCTGACAGGCGGTTTTCAAACGACGTCCGCGCCGGCCAGCCCTTGGCGGAGCGTGGAAGTATATACGATAAGGAGGCGGGATTATGGAAAGCGGAACCATCATTTGCAACTGCAAACAGGTAACCTATGGCCAGATCGAGAACGTTGTGCGCGAGGAAAAGAATATCTCCAACGTAGTGCAGGTATTTGACGATGTGCAGAAGCAGACGCATTGCTCCACTGGCTGCGGCGGCTGCCACGACAAGATCATGGATATCATTGCCGACCTGCTCTATCAGCGCTGAGGCAGAACGGCCGAACAGAGCGCGTCCGCCGCATGCCGGGCGCGCTTTTGTTTTGCAGAAAGGGGGAAAGAAAATGCCTTCCTTTGCCATTTCCGGCAGGAACGTGGCCGTTTATCCCGCAAAGCGCGCGGAAAGCCCCGTCGTCTATCTCAACACGGTGGAAAACGAAGGAACCCTGGTGCGTGAAGCGTTGCGCGGGGCCCCGGATCACACGCTGGTCACGATTGGCGGGTTGGATTGGGAATGCGATATGGCCCCGTGGGACATCCCGCCGATTGCTCAAAATGCCACGCCCTGCATTGGCGGCGCGGATGCCCATTTGCGCCTTTTAACGCAGGAGATCGTTCCGGCGGCGGAAAAGAATCTGCTGGGTCAGCCCCTGTGGCGGGGAATTGCCGGATACTCCCTGGCGGGGCTATTCGCCATATATGCCCTCTATCGCACGGATAGCTTTTCGCGTGCCGCCAGCATGTCCGGCTCCCTGTGGTTCCCCGGCTTCCGGGATTATGCCCTTTCGCGGCCGCTGTGCCGCCGGCCGGAAAGGCTGTACTTTTCCTTGGGAAACAAGGAGGATAAGACCCGCAACCCCTATCTCAAAACCGTGCGGCAGGACACTGAGGCGTTGGAAGCCTTCTATCGCGCCCAAGGGATTGACACAACCTTTCGGCTTCATCCCGGAAATCACTATGCAAACGCCGTTGAACGCACCGCGGCAGGCATCGCCTGGATTTTGGAAGGCTAAGCGATCAAGGGCGTATGGCGTCGAAAACGGCGCGATATTTCCCGCGTTCGCAGTCCAGACAGGCGAGGAAATAGGTGATATGCGCCGTCGCGTCCGCAATGGGGAGCGTCACGCGCCCGCCTGATGTATCGCGGGGCGTCATCGCGCGGTTAGAATTGAAAACCGGCAGGGAAGATGCGTCTACAAGTTCACCCAGCATCTCCATGCTGTCCTCCACCAGCAGCTTTGTTCCATGCATATGTTCCCGGCAGAGTTCCAGCCAAAAGCCCGAGCCGCCGTGGGCAAGGATGCGCATTCCGTCCAAATCCCGGAAAGAAACGGTCTTTTGGGATGCGAGTGGGTGGCCGGCGGGAAGGGTGATGCAAAGGCGTTCGTCCATGTATTCCCGGCAAAAGAGGCCGTCCGCATCGGGGCGGCTGTGCAGCACGGCCAGTTGATAGAGATGGCTTCGCAACCCTTGAACGAGTTTATCATCGGCGGCAATTTCCGAGGCAATAGTCATGCCGGAAAAGTGCCGTTGCAAAATAGGCAGGAGCGCGTTCGCGGGCAGGAAGGCGCAAGCGCCGAGCGCGATGGTGCGGCTTTTGCGTTCAAAGGCGAGCGTTTGCTCCACCATTTCCCGATCCGCTTCCAGCACCCGCAGAGCATATCGAGCGGCGACTTTTCCGGTTTCGTTGAGGGTAATCCGGCTCTTGGCGCGGTCGAACAGGGGAACGCCGAACAGGTCTTCCAGTTTTTTCATCGAACGGCTCAACGCCGGCTGCGAAATGTGCAACCGCGCGGCGGCGCGCGACAGCGTGCCGCATTGGGCGAACGCTACGAACTGTTCCAATAGGAAAATTTCCACCACAGGCCTCACCTCTACGGCAATAGTATAATTGCTGTTTATACCATGATACCTGATTGGCATTTTACAGTCAAGCAGCTTCGGGTTATACTGTATAAAAGCGATAACAAATACGCATATATGGGAGGTATTGGAAATGCGAGGCGTTGAAAGCAAAGTGGTGGTAATTACCGGCGCTTCCTCAGGAATCGGCGCGGCGACGGCGAAACTGCTCGCCCAAAACGGAGCCAAGGTTGTGCTCGGCGCCAGGCGCGGCGAACGGCTCGAACGGCTGGCTGGCGAGATTGGCGAAAGCGCCGCCTGGCTGCAATCAGATAGCTCCAAACTGGAGGACATGCAGGCGCTTACAGCCCTTGCCAGGGAAAAATTTGGAAAAGTAGATGTGTTATTCGCCAACGCTGGCATCATGCCTGGCAGCGATATGTCAGAGATGAAAGTGCAGGACTGGATGGCCATGGTGGATATCAACATAAAGGGCGTATTGAACGCCATCGCCGCCATCCTGCCGGAATTCATTGCGCGCCGGGGCGGGCAGATCATCGTCACATCCTCTATTGCCGGTACGCGCTCTGTGCCTGGAAACGCTGTGTACTGCGGCACAAAGCATTTTGTGCGCGCCATGCTGGACTCCCTGCGCATGGAATCCGTGATGGAGGGCACCAATATTCGCACCACGGCCATATATCCAGGCGCGGTTAAGACGGAACTACTCAACGCCATCGCCCCTTCGCAGGCCAAGACGATGGTCGAGGAATTCTACAAAACCACTGCCCTGGAACCGGACGCAATCGCCAACGCGGTGCTTTATGCCGTTTTCCAGCCAGACAATGTGGATGTATCCGACCTGGCGGTGCGCCCCAGCAGGGAAAGCTGAAAATGGCTTCCTGCCGATGGGTAAGAAACGGCATAACGATGAATATAAACCACGGGTTCGGATCGTGGCGAAATCCTCAGCCTTTCGCGCTATATTCAACGAAGCGCGGCAAGGGACGAATAAACCGCCGCTTTCCATAAAGGCTTATACATACGGCAAAAGGCTCACCGCACTTGGTGAGCCTTTTTATACCAACGACTGTCGGTATTCATGGCCTATCATAAGCATGGTGATACGAGAGAATAGAGTGAACCCGGGGACGGAGTTTCGTTAAATAGTCCATGTGCAGAACCATGTTACCGATCTTTTTCATCTTATATGCAGAGTGCTTCTTTGAGGGAAACTTCTGAGTACTGCCTTGAAGTGGACGCTGTTTGCGCAACAGATAGGAGCCAACATGAAGTATTCGAGATATGGCACATTTCTCCGAAAGAGCAGCTGAAGCAGCCATACGCATACCCGAAAAGAACCTCCCGCAACCCTCTGTGAAAAGCGCGTGAAAAGGGGCGTGAAAAGCTGTACTGGAAGGGGGCGCATCCTGTATGATGGGCGCGTAAGGAAAATCCTTCCAAAAAGCTTTGCAGAGGAGTTGGGTAGTTTGAAGAAGTTTTGTATCGTCGCGCTGGCGTTGCTTTTGACGCTGGCCGTCGCGCTCACCGCCGCGGCCGAGGGCAGCGCCCTCGACGCTTTCCAGCAGTTGACCGGGCAGAATGTCTCCGGCGGGCAGGCCCCTGTGACCTTCAAGACGAATGAACAGTACCTCGACGAAGTGATGATGGGCAACTATTCCGTCATCTTCACCGACACCGCCGGCGCGCAGGCCATCGCCCCGGCGCTGGACGGCCTGTGCGCCATCACCACGCAGGACATCGCCGCCTACGCCGCCTCGCACGGCCTCTCCGTGGCGCAGGTGCGCAACGCCTACTACCGGGCTCTGGCTAACGTGCTGCGTGCCGAGATCATGGTAAACCCCGCCTCCGAGGAGCGCTACCGCAACGTGCAGGTGATCCTCTCGCTGTTCCTCAACACCGACGACGATCCGTCCAACGAGGCCTCGCGCGACGCCATCCGCCGCAGCATGACGCCTGAGCATGCCGCCACCATCGCCGCCGACTACAACCTGCCCACCGGCTTTGTCGAGTTCATCATCATGGACGACGACTGGGACGATGACGATTGGGAGAACGACGACGACTGGGACGACGCCGCCGACGACACATGGGCGTGGGGCACGGCCAATACCGGCGCTTCCCTCGGCGAGGGCAGCCGCGACGACGCCTCCACCACCCGCGTGGCCGAACTGCAGGAGCGGCTCATCGCCCTAGGCTACCTCACCGGCAAGGCCGACGGCATCTTTGGCCCGCGCACGCAGGCGGCCCTGCGCGAGTTCCAGCTCGCCAACGGCCTGACGGCCACCGGCAGTTACGCCGGGGACGACGCCCATCGCCTCTTTGCCGATGATGTCGTCGCCCGCTGGGACTACGTGGAAGACTTCTACGATACCGACGATGACGACTACTATGACAGCCTCTACGACGACACCGACGACGACTACGACGATACCGACGACGATGACGGTTACTACGATGACACCGACGACGATGTCTACTACGACGACACCGATGACGACGACCGTCCCGCCTCGCAGCCGAGCCAGCCGTCGCAGCCGGTCTACGATGATACCGACGATGACGACGACTGGGATGACGATTACGACGACACCGATGATGATGACGACCGCCCGGCTTCCCAGCCGAGCCAACCGTCGCAGCCGTCCTACGACGATACCGACGATGACGACCGTCCCGTCTCGCAGCCGAGCCAGCCGTCGCAGCCAGTCTACGATGACACTGACGATGACGACGACTGGGACGACGACTACGACGATACCGATGATGACGACCGTCCCGCGGCCCAGCCCCAGCCGCAGCCTGAGCCGCAACCGGAACCGCAGCCCGAGCCGCAGCCGGAACCCAAGCCCGAGCCCAAGCCCCAGCCGTCCTATGACGACACGGACGACGATGACGACTATGAGGACACCGACGACGATGACGACGACTATGAGGATACGGATGACGATGACTGACGTTTGACCGTCGCCTGACCTCTGCGCCGGGCGGGGAGCGCTTCCTGTCCGGCGCCGAAAGGAGGAACGCCCATGCGCAGACTGTCCGCCGCGCTGATCTTTCTGCTGGTCTTTTCAGCGCTGCTCTGCCTCGCCGCGCCCGCTTTTCTCGAAGCGGATACGACCAGGGCAATGATCGACGGGTTGGACGGTCTGCGCATGATCTCGTCCGAAGATGCGAAGGCCTTCCCGGAACCTTCAGGTACGGTGGAACTGACGCTCGCGGGCTCGCCGCTTCCCTACGATGCGGAGGGCAACGCCTACCTCATCCCCCAAAGCGCGGAAACGGAGGGTTTCGACGGCGCGGTTGAGCTGCGCCGCGAGCCGGGCTATACCTATTATCTCTGCCCAAGCGCCGCGGGCGGCAAGGCGGAGGCGCTTTCCGGCAGGGTGGAATACGGCATTTACGCCGTGCGCGGGGATACCTGCCGCTTCTCCCGCGTCCTCTTTACCCCGCAGACCGTGCTTTGCCTCACCGCAGACAGCGGCGAACTGCCGGGCGAGGAGCGCGGGGAGGGCGATCTGGCGGTCTACTCCGTCCGCGATGGCCGCATCGTGCGCGAACAGGCGCATGTGGAGGTCAACGAGCGCGGCAATACCAGCCGCCGCTTCCCCAAGAAGAGCTACCGCCTGCACATCCAGAACGCGCAGGGCGACAAGCACCATCTGGACATCGCTGGCCTGCGCAGCGACGACGACTGGATCTTGAACCCCCTCTACGCCGACACCTCGAAGATACGCGAACGGCTCGGCTATGAATTGTGGGATGCCTTCAATTCGAGCGGTAGCCGCGCCGCCGCCTCGCGCCTTGTCCACGTCGAAGTGTTCCTCAACGGCGCCTACTGGGGGCTGTACGGCCTGCAGGAGCGCGTGGACTTAAAGCAGCTCGACGGCGACAAGCGCGCCGACCTGCTCTACAAAGTGGTCGCCAACGACCGCCCCACGGCGGAGGAACTGCTTTCCTGCACATCCACGGGTCGCTACCGCGCCTTTGAACTGCAAAACGGCGACACCGCCGGCGCGGAAAACCTCTGGATGCCCGCCGCAGCCTATATTGCCCACCTGAACGGGCAGGATATGGCGGGCGCGGAGTTGAATATAGACAATGTGGTGGACTACGGCCTTTGGGCCATGTTCACGCAGGCGCACGACAACCACTTCAAGAATCAATTTCTCAACGCCGTCCACGAGAGCGGATGCTACACGCTCTACAAGATACCATGGGACCTCAACCATACTTTTGGCGACGTCTGGCGCGGCGAAGATGTGGAAAACAACTTCACTGGCTACATGGTCGGCTCGCTGGTGATGGATGGCGCTTTCGAGGAATACCTCGCGCGCGGCAGCGACGCGGCGGCTTTGGCAGTGGCGGCGCGCTGGCGACAGCTGCGCTCAGGCGGCCTCACGGCAGAGGCGGTCATCGCCCGGGCGCGGGAGATGCACGGGGAGATCGCGGGCGCGCGCATGCGCGACAGCCTGCGCTGGCCGCAGTGCGGCATGGGCGAGGGCAACGCCATGAACATCCGCGACATCGAGGATTTTGTGGAGACCATGTTCGTGCGCATGGACGAATACATCGAAGAACTTGCAAGCGGCGCTTGACCGCCGCAGGGAGGAAGGGCAATGGCGAGGATCTGGATCGTGGAGGACGACCCGCAGATCGGCCTGCTGATCGAGCTGACGGTGAAAAAGGCCGGCCACGAGGCGCGGCGGCTGGTGGACGGCGTGGAGCTGGAGCGCGCCCTGCAAAAAGACGCGCCGGAGCTTCTTCTGCTCGATTTGATGCTGCGCGAAAAGGACGGTTTCACCCTCCTGCGCGAGTGAAAACAGCGGCAGCGCACCAAAGACATTCCCGTCATCATCATCTCGGCGCGCGGCGCGGAGCGCGACAAGGTGCGCGGGCTGGAACTGGGCGCGGAGGATTACGTGACCAAGCCCTTTGGCGTGCGCGAACTGCAGGCACGCATCCAGACGGCGCTGCGCCGCCTGCCCACGGAGGGCGAGCGGCTGGAGGCGGGTCCGCTGTCCATTCTTCCCAAGAGCCGGGAAACGTTTCTGGACGGCCGGCGCGTGGAACTGACGGCGCGCGAATATGAATTGCTGCTCTATCTGGCGCGACGCGCCGGTTCCACCGTGACGCGCGGCGAACTTCTGCGCGAGGTGTGGGGCTATGCCACGGAGGAAGACCCCTCGCGCACCGTGGACGCGCATGTGAAAACGCTGCGCCTGAAACTGGGCGATACCGCCGCCGAGCCGCGCCTCATCCGCACGGTGCGCGGCGCGGGCTACCGCCTCATTGCGGGGGAAGAGGCATGAAGCGCCGCCTGCGCCACCTCTACTGGACGGGCATCGTCATCACCATGGTGATGGCGACCGTGGCCGTGGCGATGATGGTCAAATTGAAGATCGACGACAGCCGCGAAGCGCTGCGCTCCATCCTCCACGCGGCCTCAGCCTGGACGATGGAATCGACGGAGGACCTGCAGAGCATGGCCGAGAGCATCGCCTCGGTCTCGCCGCCCTTGCGGGTGACGTTCCTCATGGAGCAGGGACTGGTGCTGGCCGACAGCGAGGCGGACGCCCTCGCCATGGAAAATCACGCCTCCCGCCCCGAGGTGCAGGCGGCGTTGCAGGGTGGCATCGGCGAAAGCCTGCGTTTTTCGGACACGCAGGCCATGTTGACGCTCTACGCCGCCATGCGCATCTCCCCGGCGCTCATCCTGCGCCTCAGCTATCCCCTGTGGGAGATTGCCGGCATGCTGGCGATGTACGGCGTGGGGCTTCTTTGCCTGTTTCTGGTGCTGTACATACTGCAGCGCCGGACGCTTGGGCGCTTTGGCAAAGACCTGATGTTGCAGATGGACGAGGTGCGCCGTCTGCTGGAGGGCGACGCTGGCCATAGCCGCGCTGTGTTTCCGGAACTGCAGCCGGCGTTGGACAATATCTCCTACCTCGCCAAACGGCTCAAGGACGATTTGAATGAAGTCTCGCGCACGCTGACCTTGCGTGACGATTTTGTGGCCAACGCCTCGCACGAATTGCGCAGCCCGTTGACCTCGGTGATGGGCTTTGCCGAGATGCTCGACGAGGGCATGGCCGATTCGCCTGAGGAGTGCGAACTGTGTGTGCGCATGATCCGCAGCGAATGCCAGCGCATGCTGGACGTCATCGAGGACATCCTCCACTTGAGCCGCGCCGGGGGCAAGCCTGTGGAGGAACCGCAAAATGTGAACGTCGGCAATATAGCGCGGGAGATAGCCACCTCGCTTTCGGCGCAGGCGGCGCAGAAGGGGATCGCCATTTCCGTGGAAGGCGACATGGTGCGCATGGGCGTGGAAAGGGACTTCTGGGAGATGCTCTACAACCTCGCCGGCAACGCCGTGCGCTATGGGCGCGAGGACGGCCATGTGTGGGTGCGCCTGTCCGAAGATGCCATCGAGGTCGAGGATGACGGCGTTGGCATCGCCCCGGAACATCTGCCCCACATCTTCGAGCAGTTCTACCGCGTGGACGAAGCGCGCGGCATGGCGCCGGGCGGCACCGGGCTGGGCCTGTCCATCGTGCGGGCGCTGGCGGGGCGCTGCGGGGCGCGGGTGACGGTGGAAAGCGAAATGGGAAAGGGCAGCGTCTTTGCCATCCGCTTT
>DVFZ01000095.1 GCA_018712945.1 Candidatus Pullichristensenella stercorigallinarum
CGCCCCTACCGGTGGTTATATTGTCCCTCCCGTGACGGTATGGCCGCCACCTGCTCCCGCCATTCTAGCGCCCGTGCTCATCCGGCAAGGGGCTTTGCCCGCTTCGCGGCGGCGCTCCCGCGCCGCCCTTGCCTCCTTGCGCGCGCCCGCTCCCTATCCCCGCAGGAGGTGTCCGCCATGAAATCGCCTGACTTTCAGCACTTTGTCTTTACTCTCCCGCCCGAATACGCCCGCTTTGTCCAGGCCGCTGCAAAATATGCCCGCTGCTCTACGGAACAGGTCCTTTGCCTCGCCCTGCGCGATTGGGTTCGCTCTCCTGCCCGCCGCGATTTCGCCCGCGAAGTCGCCCGTACACTCAAAAAACCACCCTAAAAGCGGCAAAAATGCAACAAAACCAAGCAAATCGAGCTGGAATAGACGAGAAATAGCAAACAAGGGGGAATGGCCACGCATGGCCATTCCCCCCGCCGTCCATTTTCGGCCGGAATCCGACCGCCGCGTCAAGGGCAAGCCGCGCCGTCCGGCGCGGTCGCCTCCGGCGACCCTTGACCCGCTTTCCATCGTGCTTAAATATCACATTTTTGAAATAATCGTAACAAAATCGTCACACATTGTGACGCTATACCATGTTATCGTAGTAGCGCACAGCATCAACCACCGTTGCGGTAATCGTCTTTCCCTGCCTCGCCGCCAGTCTCCGAATCATATCCCGGTCATTGACCGGCAGCCGTATGCAAATCTGTGTTGACCGCCGCTCTGGCTCATCCTGCAAATAGCGCCCGAACGTGTCACGCTTCCGGTTCGCGGCTTTTCGGCGGCGAATCCCGGCTAAAATCCTGCTGACCTCATCCATGCCTATCCCATGCATAGCACCCCCCGCTACAAAAGCGGCCGAGGTTTCCCCCGGCCTATATACACTCCGCATTGCCCCACAACATCCTCAGTATATCAGAACAAATGTTCGCACGTCAATCATTCGATGGCCAAATTTCAAAGATACTGAAAATGTGTCATCATATGGCAGCCAACCGGCGAATTTTCCGCTTGACATAGGTGTATTACACATGCTACCATTGCAACTGGAGGTGAAAATATGACCCGAGGCAATCCAATTCAAACAATCCGCATAGACAAAGCCACCAAAGACCACCTGAAGGAATTGGCGGCAAAAAGAGAAACCAGCGTTGCAGCGCTGATCAAGGAGGCGATATCAGCATGGCTTGAAAGGCAAGAATAAGCCCCTTCCTGTTGCAGCAGAAAGGGGTTATAAGGCAGGCTTGGCCATGAGCAAAAGGCCAAGCTGGTGACCCATCGGAGATTCGAACTCCGGACACCCTGATTAAAAGTCAGGTGCTCTGCCAACTGAGCTAATGGGTCAAATATGGCTGGGGCGGCAGGGGTCGAACCTGCGAGTGCGAGAGTCAAAGTCTCGTGCCTTACCGCTTGGCCACGCCCCAATGCCCGGTAGCAGCGCGCGTCGCCGGGGAAAATGGGGTGGATGGTGGGGCTCGAACCCACGATCTCCAGGGCCACAACCTGGCGCTCTAACCACTGAACTACATCCACCACGCTGGCGCGCCCGAAGGGATTCGAACCCCTGACCCACGGCTTAGAAGGCCGTTGCTCTATCCGGCTGAGCTACGGGCGCATCCATCGCAAACAGGGAATAGAATCCCGCCGACAGAAACAAATTATAGCATGTTTTGCCCCGCTTGTCCATACCTGTGAGGGCAAAATTCAATATTTTACCTTGGGAAAGCGCTGCCAGAGTTTTTTTGCCGCGCCGTGCCCTCTGGACAAATCGCGCCCGCTCCACTATAATAGGATGGGAGAGGGACAGGAGTATGGAAAACGTTTTTGACGGGCGGCTGAACTTTTGCGGCCGCGCTGTCGTCTAAGGAACGCAAATACTTCAAAAAAGAGGTGACGGCCATGTTCAAACGGCTTTGGGCGGTTCTTCTGGCAGTGCTATTGCTTCTTTCGACGGCGCATGCCGCTTCCATCGCGGTGGATTTTGCGGACACGGCCGCGCTCATTGATGCGGAGGGTACGGAGATCGTCGCCCCCGGCACGTATAGCTTCATTTTTGCCCTGGACGCGGATGGCACGCTCTTTTGCGGCGGCAGCGAGGTAAATGGCACATACCGCTACGCCCTGCTCGATGGCGCGGGCAACCGCCTGACGGAGCAGGCGTATGATATGTTCTTCCTTGAGGACGGCGTGGTGCTCTTTACGCAAAACGGCCTGTATGGGGCCATGACCACATCGGGCAATGTGTTGGTGGAAGCAAGCTATACGCAGCTTGTCAGCAACGGCGCGGGAGGCTTTCTGGCCATTACCACCGATTGCTTCGACGACCAGCCCGACGGCCTGTACCTGATTGACGCCGAAGGCAACCAGACCGCCACCGGCGTGCGCACGCTGGGCACGCTGAACTGGTTTTCCGGCGGCCTGATGCCGCTGCTTTCGGCGGAAAACAACCTTTTCGGCTATGTGAACGCCTCGGGCCAGTGGGCGGTGTCCCCACAGTTTGCCTATGCGGGGCCGTTCATCGGCGAACGCGCCCTGGCTTCGCTGTCCACGGGCTACGGCTTGATTGACCTGACGGGCAACTGGGTGCTCACGCCCAAGTATTACAGCCTTACCTATGAGGACGAGGCGCTGGCTTTCGCCGTGGAACCCGATGGCACGGCCATCGGCTTTGATCCCGAAAGCTGCGCGGAGATCTTCCGCATAGAGGGCGAGGCGGGCGATTATTATGCCGCCTACGATGGCGTGGTGCAGGCGTTTGGCGCCAGCGCCACCCGCTTGTATGATTACAGCGGCCGCCTGATTCACGAAGGTTCCGCGCAGGCCAGCTATGCCCGCGGGGTGAACGGGCAGTATATACTCACCGACGGGGTGTGGGGCTCGGAATGCTGCCGCCTCATCAATGCCGACGGCACGCTGAGCGAAAAGGCCTGGCAATCGCTGTTCCCATTGTTCACAGTGGACGGCAAGGGCTATTATGGCTTTATGGCGTTCGACGTCACGTCCGAGTACAGCGAGGCCTTGGGCGAGGAACAGTATACGTGGGATTCGGACAGCGTGCGCTACGGCGTGGTGGACGAAAGCGGCGCGACCGTGCTGGAAGCCCGCTATGAGGAAATGTCCGCCGCGCGGGATGGCCGTCTGATCGTCCGCGAAGGGGACGTGCAGGGGTTGATTGACGTGCAGGGCAACTGGGTTTATCAAATTGACCTGGCGCGGGAATAGCCGCCGGGCGTGGGCCGGTCCATCCGGGGCCGCGCGCGGCCGCCCCTGGGCCGGCCGCGAAAGATGACGGGAATTGGCGCGCTGTCGAGAAAAAATAACTTTACAAATCCGCGCGCGCCTTGTATAATACATTAGGTTAGGGGGAAACCGATTTGGCCAATACGCTGAATGTGTCCCAGGCGCTCAAGCTCCCGGGACAGATCTTTCCGTTTTCAGCGCAGATTGATGTTGAGAGCGCCGAGGTGTTTGGCGAAACGGTCTGTTTTTCCCAGGCCGCGCTGACAGGTACGCTGCTTGGCGCGGGCGATACGGTGACGGTGCGGGGCGAATTGCGTTGCGAGGCGACGATGAGCTGCGCGCGCTGCCTGAGCCCGGTAAAAGTGCCGCTCCGCGTCGATGTGGACGAGCGCTTTTCCCGCCGCGCCGCTGAAACGGCGGACGATGCGGAAATGCGCCCCATCGAGGAATCGTGCATCGACCTGACAGACTGCGCGCGGGAACTGCTGGTGCTGGAATTGCCCATGCGCGTGCTCTGCGCGGAGGATTGCAAGGGGTTGTGCCCCGTGTGCGGCGCCAACCGCAATGAGGTTTCCTGTACATGCCTGGAGGATGGGGAAGGCGCTTTGGCGCCCGACGCGCCGCCGGGTTCGGGGCGGTCGGAGCCCGACCGTTCCGCCGGAGAGGTTATAACCCCCTTTTCGGCATTGAAGGCAATGATTGAAGGCGATGAGGAGGTGTAACAATGGCCACTCCGAAGGGAAAAATTTCCAAGGCGAGAAAGCATTCGCGCCGCAGCGCGCACTGGAAGCTGTCCGCGCCCGGAATCGTCAAGTGCCCCCGCTGCGCGAAGATGAAGCTCAGCCATCGCGTGTGCAAGCACTGCGGCTACTATGACGGTCAGCAGGTCATTACCATCGAGGAAAAGCAGGCGAATAACTAGCTTTTCAACCGGGAGCCGGCGTTTTAGGCGTCGGCTTTTGCTGTTTGTTGGGGAGGACGCGCCATGAAATCCTATCGCAAGGAGCTGTTTTTCAACCTGCCCACCCGCCGCGGCTTGCGCAATATTACCCGAGAGGTGCAGGCTGCCATTGACGAAAGCGGCGTGCGCGAAGGTCTGTGCCTGGTCAACGCCATGAACATCACCGCCAGCGTTTTCATCAACGATGATGAAAGCGGCTTGCACCAGGATTTTGAAACCTGGCTGGAGGGCCTCGCCCCGGAAAAGCCGTATAGCCGCTATCACCACAACGGCTATGAGGACAACGCCGACGCGCATCTCAAGCGCACCATTATGGGCCGGGAAACCGTGGTGGCCATTACCGGCGGGCGGCTCGATTTCGGCACCTGGGAGCAGATTTTCTATTACGAATTTGATGGCAAGCGGCAAAAACACGTGCTCATCAAGATCATCGGTGAGTAGCGGGCACGAGGGCCACCGCGAACGCCTGCGCCTGCGCGCGCAGATGGATGGCGTGGAAACGCTGCGCCCGCATGAGCTGATCGAGCTTTTGCTCTATTATGCCCTGCCCCGGCGCGATGTCAACGCCCTGGCGCACGATTTGGAGCGGCGCTTCGGCGGCATTCGCGGTGTGCTTACGGCTGCGCCGGAGGAATTGGCCCGCGTTCCGGGTATGGGCATGCGCGCCGCGCGCGTGCTGGGGCGCATCGGCAATTTGTGCGCCGCCTATGGCGCCCTGCATGCCGGGGACAGGCCGCAAATGGGCAATTTGCACACCTTCCGCGATTTCGCGGGCCGCTACCGCCGCCAGGTGGAGGGCGAGGAGACGTGGCAGTTTTGCCTGAGCTACGAAGGCAGGCTGCTGCTGGCGCGCCCAATCGCGCCCGGCACGGCTTGGGCGGAGCCGGAATACCTGCGCGGCGCGCTTGCCGATGTCATTTCTTCGCACGCCCGTGGCGTGTTGCTGGCGCAGTTTGTGGAAACCGCCCGCCCCGCGCCGGACGATTACGACCTGGCCAACACGCGCGCCTATGCGCGCACGCTCCGGCAAATGGAGGTGCCGCTGCTGGATCACCTGCTGGTGGGCGGCGAAGGGGATTACAGCATGCGCGACCGTGGCGACGTTACCCTGGAGCCGTTTGCCGGGGAGGCGGCGGCCATTGGCGAGCGCTATATGGCTCAGCCGCCCGCCTGGGGCAGCCCGGGCGCGGAGGAAGTGGATTGGCTGGACTTTGATGGTTTTGACGCAGGCCAGCCACAAATTTGACAAATTTGCCCTTGCGCTTTATAATAGGCAGGAGGGGCGCTTTGCGCCGCCCGGCTTTCGCGCCGCGGAGGACGAGCTTTTACGGCAAGGAGGATGAACATGACCGAGACGCCACGCAAGCGCAGGCACGGCGACCGCCGCGACGGCATCTGGCTGCGCGACCTCGACCCCATGCACGGCTTTACGCCTTACCTGTACCCCAACCGCGCCGACAACGAGGCGTTTATCGAAGAAGAAGTAGACCTGACCAACATCAACCGCTATATTGATGAAAAAAATGCCCAGAACCCGGAGTTTAAATACAAGTATTTCCATATCATCCTGACGGCCATCGTCAAGGTGCTCACCCTCAAGCCGCGCATGAACCGCTTTATTGCCGGCAACCGCGTTTATCAGCGCACGGAACTGACTTCCGCGTTCGTGGTCAAAAAGCAGTTCAACGAGCAGAGCGAGGAAGCGCTGGCCTATTTGAAGTTTTCGCCGGACAGCACGCTGGAAAGCGTGCGCGAACAGATTTACAAGGAGATCACCACCTTCCGCAAGGAAAACAAAACCGACAACTCCACCGACGGCATGGCCATGCTTTTGAAGCTGCCGCGCATTGTTTTGCGGCTGGTGATGAAAATCCTCTTTTTCCTGGACTATCGGGGCATCGTGCCCTATTCGCTGGTTAAAACCGACCCGAACTATTCCTCGATTTTCATCAACAACCTCGGCTCCATCAAGTTAAACGCCGCCTACCACCACTTGAACAATTGGGGCACCAATTCGCTGTTTGTGGTAATTGGCCAAAAATTCCAGGCCCCCGTATATGATGAAACGGGCTTTCAGGGCATGCGCGAAATGCTGAAGCTGGGCATCACGCTGGACGAGCGCATTGCCGACGGCTACTATTATTCCCGCGCGATCCAGCTTTTCAAATACCTGCTGGAGCACCCGGAGCTGCTGGAAAAACCGGCCAGCGAGCCCGTAGAGGGCTTTTAAGCCGAAGATCAACGCCGCGCCGCCAGAGCACTTCTGGCGGCGCGGCGTTTTGGGCTCATGGGAAAACCCGGCCCGGCGCGTTGAAGAAGCAAAGGCGGCGGCCGCATATGTGGACGGAAAGATGTGCTGTTACGAGAAGATTTTACCGGCGTTTGTCGCGGACGGCGGCAATCCGGAAAGCTGGATGGAAGCCGCCAGGCCGGAAAAGCACGGATTGTTCGCGGCGGGGCGTGCCCCCCAACAAGCAAAACCTCCGCTACGGCAGGTTGCCGGAAACGGAGGCTTTGCGGGAGCGCGGCCACGCCCCGCGGCGGCTTGTCAAAAAAAGGATTTTCGACAAGCGGAAGGCGGCGGAATTGCTGTTCCGCCGCCCAATTTGGCTCTGCTTAAACGTTCTGTTCCAATACTTCCCGGTGATAGGTGACGTTGGCTTCCTCCACCCACTGGGCAAGCTGCGCCTCGTAAGCGTCATAGCGCTGCGATTCCAGGGCCTCGGCTTCCAGCGCGTCGCGCACGTCGTCCAAGGGGATATCCCCGGCCGGCACCTCGGCGTTGAAGTAGAGAATGTGGACGCCCTCGCTGGTGCGCACCGGCTCCGATACGTCGCCCGGGTTTTCCAGCGCCATGGCCGCCGCCTTGATGGCCGCGTCATAGGTGGTGGAGGCTTCGCTGATGTAGTAGCCGTCGCTTTGCACGCTGGCAAGCTCATACTGGGGATCCTGGCTGTACTCGGCGATCAGGCTGTCAAAGTCCGCGCCCTCGGCCACGCGGTTCAGCACTTCCGCGGCGGTGGCCTCCAGGTCGGCATAGAGCGTATCCAGCTCGGCGTTCAGCGTGGCAATTTGCTCCGCGTCCTCGGTTTCATCCAGAGAATCCAGCGTGAAGATGATCTCGTTTACGCGCATGCTGCTTGTAACGTCGAAGGGGATAAGCACCTGCTTGAAGGTGCGGTAGCCCGCGGGATTGTAGACCACGACCGTCTCTCCGTATAGGCGGGCGTATTCGTACTGGCCGGGATTGGCGTCGTAAGCGGCGCGCTGTTCGGCCAGGTCGTCCTCATAGGTCTGCTGAATCTGCTCATCGCTGACGGTGATATTCTGCGTGGCATAGTCGCGCAGCTTTTCCTCCCACCATTCGGCTTCGATTTCAGCGCGGATGGTTTCCTCCGTAATGCCGTCGCTTGCCATGCTTTCAATGGCGTCCGCGCGGGCTTCCTCGGCGGTCATGGTGCCGTTGTTGCGCGTATAGAAAGCCAAATCCTGCTCAAAGCGCGCCTGTACCGCCTCGTCAATGGCAGCTTCATCCTCGGCGGTGAGCGTGGTCAGTCCCAGTTCCTCGGCCTTGGCGCGCTTTACATATTCGGTGACGATGCTGTCAAGCGTTTCATCCATCAGCGAATCGGCGTAGGCGCTCACATCCTGCCCGTTGAGCAACTGGCGGTTGACCTCGGCGTTGTAGGCGTCGATCACTTCATTGCTCATGATCTGTACGTCGCCAAACTCGGCCACCACCGCGGGTTCGGCCGTCGGCGCGGGGGTGGAGGTCAGGGCGTCGCTGTCGTCCAGGAATACGTTGTTGGCGTTGACCGGCTCATCCGCGCCGGTGAGCGCGCTCACCACGTCCGGGTCGAGCATGGACTGCGCGCCGTCAAATACGTCGGCGTTGGGGTCGATGCCGTTGTCCACCAGCACGCTTTCCAGTTCGTCGATGCGCTGGTTGGCGTTGGCGATCTGCTCCTCGCGCTCCGCGAGCAGGCTGCTGTCCGAACGGCCGCCGAGCAGATAACCCAGGCCGCCGCCCACCACGAGCGCCACCACAATCAGGGCGATGGCGACCGCCTTGGGCACGCCGCGGGGACGCCGCCGGCGCCGGCGGTGCGTAGGCGCTGTATCGGACGCATGCTGCGCCCGGCGCGGTTTTTCATTGGCCATATCGGTTCCTCCTCCCATATACACGGGTATTCATCATCAGTATAACACGAATATGCGCAAAATGGGGCGTTATCGAAATATCCGCACAAAATTGCTATATCCGCGTCACGATTGGCCGAAATGTGGTATAATAAGCGCATGTACCCTGCAAAGGAGGGGCGCGGATGGCGCATCTTGTCGTTGATTTTTATTCTGACACCCTGGGTATGGAGACGCGCATGCACGTGCTTTTGCCCGAATGCCTGACGGAAGGGAAGGCAAAAACGCTCTATCTGCTGCACGGCATGTCGGACAACGAGGGCCTGTGGATGCGGCGCACGTCCATCGACCGCTATGCGGCGGCGAAGAACCTGGCCGTAATCATGCCCGACGGCGGCCTGGGTTGGTATACGGACATGCGTTGCGGCCTGCCCTGGTTTACATTTGTGGCCCGGGAGCTGCCCGCCCTGTGCCGGCGGTTTTTCCCCATCCTCTCCGACCGGCGGGAGGATACCTTCGCGGGCGGCGTTTCCATGGGCGGTTACGGGGCGCTGAAGTGCGCCCTGCGCGCGCCGGAGACGTTTTCGCGCGCCATCTCCCTTTCCGGGGCGCTGGACGCCGCCGACATCGCCGCAAACGGCGGCGCGCTGGCCCCGCAGAATTTCTGGGAGGACGTATTTGGCCCGGCGGCGGGCGTGCCAGGCTCGGAAAACGACCTGTTTACCGCCGCGGAGGCGCTCAGGGATTCGCCCCTGCGCCCCAGCGTGTACATGTGGTGCGGCACGGAGGACTTCTTATATAATATGAGCGCGCGCATGCGCGGCCATCTGCGCGCGCTGGGGTATGACCTTACCTATGAAGAATCCCCCGGCGACCATCAGTGGCTTTACTGGGACAAAAAGATTGTGGACGCGCTTGATTGGCTCGTGCCCGAAGAGGAGGGAAATCCATGGCGTTGATCCAGTTCGAGGCCTTTTCCGACGCCCTCGGCAAGGCGTTTTCGGCGCAAATTGCCCTGCCGGAGACAAACCGGGGGCCGTTCCCTGTGCTCTGGCTTCTGCATGGCGCGGGGGACAACGACAGCGGCTGGTTCCGCAACACCGCCATTGAGCGGCAGGCCACGCGCCGAGACCTGGCCGTGGTCGCTCCCGCCGCGGGCATGAGCATGTACGAGGACATGGCCCATGGCCAGCGCTATTTTACCCACATCGCCGACGAGCTGCCCGCGCTGCTGCGCCGCCTGCTGCCCCTGTCGGCAAAGCGGGAGGACAACTTCATCGCCGGCCTGTCCATGGGCGGCATGGGCGCTTTGAAAATCGCCATGCGCCGCCCGGAGCAGTACGAAGCCGTGTGCTGCCTGTCCGCCGGGCACACCAACTACCGCTTTCACGAACCAAAGGCGGGCACGCCGCGTGCCAACCGCTATTTCATCGCCTATGGCGAGGGCGGCCCTTTGCCCGGCGAGGAAGAAACGCTTGAGCGCGCCCGGGCGCTGGCGAAAGACGCCCCCTGCCCGCGCGTGTGGCATGCCTGCGGCGCGCAGGACGCGCTCAAGAGCAACGCCCATCTGACGCGCGAATTCTTCGAGAGCCTCCCCGGCAATCCTTTCCAATATGAATACCACGAAGCTCCCGGCCGCCACAACTGGGATTTCTGGGCGGAGCGCGTGCCGGAAATGCTCGATTTCCTGTTGCGCGGGCGGGAGGAGAGAAGGACATGAGCGCGCTCAAGGACTTTCGCGCCGCAATCTTTGACCTGGATGGCACGCTTCTGGACAGCATGTACGTCTGGCGCCGCGTGGACGAGTTGTTTTTCGCCGAACGCGGCCTGCCCCTGGACGCGGACTATGCCCGCGCCATCGCCGGCATGAGCTACCGCGAAAGCGCGCTGTACACCAAGAAGCGCTATGGCCTGGCGGAGCCGTGGGAGGAGATTGTTGCCATCTGGACGCGCATGGCCGAGCGCGAATACCGCGAAAACGTGTGCCTGAAGCCCGGCGCGGAGGCATACCTGCGCCAGTTGAAGGCGCGGGGCGTGCGCCTGGCGGTGGCCACGGCCATGCCGCCGGGGCTGTTTGGGCCGTGCCTCAGGCACCGTGGCATCGAGGAGCTGTTTGAAGTCACCCTTTCGGTGGAAGACGCGGGCGGGCGCGGCAAGCTGTCCGGCAAGGTATTTGCGCTGGCGGCGGAAAGGATGGGCGTAAAGGGCGAGGACTGCGTGGTGTTTGAGGACGTATACGAGGGCGTGGCCGGGGCCAGAAAAGCCGGCATGCGCGCCGTGCTGGTCTACGACGAGGCCTCCGCCCACCGCCACGGCGACGCGGCGAAGCTGGCCGAACGGGTGATTTACAGCTTTGAGGAGCTTTTGGAGGGAAACGATGCCGGGCAAGGCGGCGCTTCCTGAATATAAAGGGCCGGGGACGGCGTATGCGTCCCCGGCCCAGAGCGCTGCCAAAGCCTGCAAACGCAAAAATTGCCTTGCTGAAAGAAAAATCAGAGGCAATTTTTGCTTCCTGCGTCAGCCGCGCATGCAGCCTGCGGTCACTTACGCCTATGTAAGCTCCCTTGGCTGCAAGTTTGCTTCCTTGTCTTGCGGGCTTTTGCATCCCTCTGGCAGTCTGTTGACTTTGTCAACATCCTGGTCCGGGGACGGCGTATGCGTCCCCGGCCTTCGTCTGTCAAAGGGGTGGGAGAATGAGGATCGGCCCGCGCTTACATCAGCGGCGCGAAGATGCGCAACACCTCGCGCGCCATGCGGCGCGGCCAGCGCGCCTCGCAGTCCTTGGGCGTAATCTGGCGGCAGCGGGCGATGGTTTCCAGGAAATCGCGCTTGACGTCCAACACCGTCTCGCCGCCGTAAACGCACACGCCGCATTCAAAGTGCAGATAGAGGCTGCGGTAGTCCATGTTCACCGTGCCCACCGTGGCCACGGCGTCGTCGCAGGCGAACGTCTTGGCGTGGTTGAAGCCGCCGGTGAATTCGTAGATCTTCACCCCGCCGTCGATCAGTTCGCGGTAGTAGGAGCGCGTGGTGTAATGCACCAGCCGCTTGTCCCAGTTTTCCGGGGTGAGTATGCGCACGTCCACGCCGCTCTTGGCCGCCAGCGTCAGCGCCGAGAGCATCAGGTCGTCCACAATCAGGTAGGGGGTGGAGATGTATACGTATTTGCGCGCCCCGGTGATGATCTGCATATACACGCGCTCGGCCACGTTTTCCGCGTCCAGCGGGCTGTCGCAATAGGGCTGCACATAGCCGTTGCCGGGAATGGGCGGCGGCATGTGCGTGGGTGTGAAGCGTTCGTAGAGGGGCAGGCGGCGCGTGGCCAGGCCCCACATCTGCAAAAACATCAGCGTCAGCCCCCAGGCCGCCTCGCCCTCCACCATGATGGCCGCGTCGCGCCAGAGGCCAAAGCGGTTGACGCGGTTGATGTATTCGTCGGCCAGGTTCGCGCCGCCGGTAAAGGCGGTTTCGCCGTCGATGGAAACGATCTTGCGGTGGTCCCGGTTGTTTTGCAGAACCGTCAGCGCCGGGCGGAAGGGGCTGAACACCTCGCACTGGATGCCCTTGGCGCGAATTTCCTCGCAATAATCGCGCGGCAGCTTCAAAAAGCAGCCGAAGTCGTCGTAGAGCACGCGCACTTCCACGCCCTCGCGCACCTTTTGCTCGAGAATCTTCAAAACCGAGCCCCACATCTCGCCTTCCTGCAGGATGAAGAACTCTATAAATATGTACTTTTTGGCCTTGGGCAGCTCGCGCAGCAGGGCTTCAAAGAAGGTTTCGCCGCTGGGGTAATATTCCACGCGCGCGGCGGGATACACCGGGAAGCCCACCCCGTTTTCCAGATAGCGCGCCAGCCGCATCGCGCACGGCCCCTGCGCCTCGGCCTCCGCCAGCGCCCCCTCGTGGCGGGGCAGGCGGCGGGTGAGCGCGGCCTGCGAGCTTTCCACTTGCTTGCGGAAGCGGTATACGCTCGGCTGCAACTGCATCAGCAGGTAAAACGCGCCGCCAAAAATCGGCAGGGAAAGGATTGTGAATACCCACGTCAGCTTATAAC
Source organism: Candidatus Pullichristensenella stercorigallinarum (assembly GCA_018712945.1). GTDB lineage: Bacteria > Bacillota > Clostridia > Christensenellales > Aristaeellaceae > Pullichristensenella > Pullichristensenella stercorigallinarum. Next base: position 12,429 of record DVFZ01000095.1, read on the forward strand.
CCGGCCGTTCGTGTTTGCTGACCACATGGATGGCCGCCAGCGTGCTCAGCAACGAGAAAAACAGCGATATCAGCCACGAAGCCTGGCTTCCACTCAGGATCAGGTAGCCAAAAAAGGCGATTTGCAAAATCAGCAGCAGGATGATGAACAGGCGGTGGCTGAGCACACCGCGCAGGCGTTTATTTTTCATAAATACCCCCCGCTCGCAGTATAGCACAAAGCGGGGGGAAAGAACAGTATTTTCCATGAAAATCTTTCGCAAAGGCGCCGGGGCGCCGGGGCCGCCGCGGGGTTTTCGCGCCTGGCCGCATTGCCGTTGGTTGGCAAAACGCATTCGCGCCTTCCAGCCGGTCCCTGCCGGGCGCCAGAGCCGCGCCCATTCCATCAATCCGGCTCGCGCGGGCACGCTTGGCCCAGCAGTTCGCGCAAAAGCGCCTCGGCCATGCGCGGCTCGGCGCGGCCGTGGGTTTTGGCCATCACAGCGCCCATCAGCCCCTTGAGGGCGTTTACGCGCCCGGCGCGGTACGAAGCCGCCAGCGCCCCGTTTTCAGCGAGCACGGCCTGCGCGATGGGCAAAAGCGCCTCGCGGCCGGAAATCTGCGCCAGGTTCAGGCGCTTCACGGCCGCCTGCGCGCTCTCGCCGCTTTCCAGATGCGCTTCCAATGCCTTTGCCGCGCCGCCGGCGCTGAGCGTGCCCGCGGCGAGCATTTCCGCCAACGACGCGAGGGCTTCGGCGGCGGGGGCAATGTCCTCCGGGTCGCGGGCGAGGCGGGAGACAACCAGGCGCTTGAGCGCCCCGCGCGACGGCGTGCGCTGCCACGCCGCTTCAAAGCGCGCGCACAGCGTGGGCGCGGCGGCCAGGGCGCTGGCCTCGCGCGCCTCAAAGCCGTAGGCCGATTCCAGCCGCTCGCGGCGCGCGTCCGGCAATTCGCCCAGCGCCGCGCGGCGCGCTTCAATCCACGCCTCGGAAAGCGCCAAGGGCGGCAGGTCGGGGTCGGGGAAATAGCGGTAGTCGTCGGCGTTTTCCTTGCGGCGCATGGGGAAGGTCTGGCCGCTTTCGGGGTCGAAGCGGCGCGTTTCCTGTTCCACCGTGCCCCCGGCGCGCAATACGGCGGACTGCCGGGCGTACTCGGCCTCGATGGCGCGCTCGACGTTGGCGAAGGAGTTGAGGTTCTTGATTTCCGTGCGCACGCCCAATTCCTGCCCGGGGAAGCGCACGGAGATGTTCACGTCGCAGCGCATCGAGCCTTCCTCCATGCGGCACTGGCTCACCCCCGCAGCCACGAGGATGGCGCGCAGGGCGCTGAGGTATTCGCGCGCCTCCCGCGCCGAGCGCATGTCCGGCTCGGACACAATCTCAATCAGCGGCACGCCGCAGCGGTTGAAGTCGATCAGCGTTTCGCCCGAGGGCGTGTGCACGAGCTTGCCCGCGTCCTCCTCGATGTGTATGCGCGTAATGCCCACGCGCTTTTCGCCGGTCTGCACAAACCCGTGCGCGCACAGAGGCAGGTCGAACTGGGAAATCTGATACGCCTTGGGTAAGTCGGGGTAGAAGTAGTGCTTGCGGTCGAGCCGGGAAAAGCGGGCGATTTCGCAGTTCGTCGCCAGCCCCGCGGACACGGCCAATTCCACCACCCGGCGGTTGAGCACCGGCAGGGAACCCGGCAGCCCCATGCACACCGGGCAGCACTGCGTGTTCGGCTCCGCGGCAAAGGACGTGGGGCAGGCGCAGAAAATCTTGCTCCTGGTGTCCAGCTCCACATGCACTTCCAGGCCAATCACCATTTCATAATCCGCCATCAACTACACCCCCTGTTCCAGCGCGTAGGCGGCGCGCAAAAGCGTGCGTTCGGCAAAGGCCGGGGCGGTGAGCTGCGCGCCTACCGGCATGCCGCCTTCGCCCTCGCCGCAGTTGACCGAAATCGCCGGCAGCCCGGCAATGGAGGCCGGTACCGTGCATACGTCGCCCAGATAGGTCTTGACCGGGTCTTCGTCGCGCGCGCCCAGCTTGCCCGCCACCGTGGGGGCGACGGGGGAGAGGATCACGTCCGCGCCTTCAAACACGCGCGCGTAGTCCCGCGCCACCAGCGTGCGCACGCGCAGGGCCTTGCCGTAGTAGGCGTCGGCGTAGTGCTCGGAAAGGGCGAACGCGCCCAGCATGATGCGGCGTTTCACCTCCGCGCCGAAGCCCTCGCTGCGCGAGCGGGCGTACAATTCGTATAGGTCTTCGTACTTTTCCGCGCGCCGCCCGTAGCCAACGCCGTCAAAGCGCGCCAGGTTGCTGGACGCCTCGGCGCTGGAGAGCACATAGTAGGCCGCCAAAGCGTGCTTGAGCGCTGGCATGGACACTTCCTCGATTTGCGCGCCCAGCCGTTCAAGCCGCGCCGCCGCGCCCTGGATGCTCTTGCGCACGCCCCCGTCCACGCCCTCGCCCATCAGCTCGCGGGGCATGGCCACGCGCATACCCTTTACGCCGCCTTCCAGCCCTTCCAGATAGTCTCCGCCGCCGCGCGGGGAGGAGGTGGCGTCGCGCACGTCGCGCCCGGCGATGCAGTTCATCACCAGCGCGCAGTCGCGCACGGTTCTGGTCAGGGGGCCAATCTGGTCCAGCGAGGAGGCAAAGGCGATCAGCCCGTAGCGGGACACCGCCCCGTAGGTGGGCTTTAGCCCCACCACGCCGCAGAACGAAGCCGGCTGGCGGATGGAGCCGCCCGTGTCCGAACCGAGGGCGAACACGGCCTCGCCCGCGGCCACCGCCGCGGCGCTGCCGCCCGAGGAACCGCCCGGCACGCGGGAGGGGTCGCGGGGGTTGCGGGTGATGCGGAAGGCGCTGTTTTCCGTGGTGGAGCCCATGGCGAATTCGTCCATGTTCGCCTTGCCCAGCAGCACGCAGCCCGCCGCTTCCAGCCGTTCGGCCACGGTGGCGCTGTACGGGGGCACATAGCCCTCGAGCATTTTCGAGGCGCAGGTGGTGGCCACGCCGCGGGTGGCCATGTTGTCCTTGAGCGCCATGGGGATGCCGGTCAGGGGCGATGCGTCCTCTCCGGCGGCGAGGCGCGCGTCGGCGCGCACGGCCTGGGCAAGCGCCATTTCAAAGGTCGTGGCCAGGTAGGCGCCGGTCTCGCCGTCGCGCGCGTCGATGCGGCCGATGTAGGCGCGCGTCAGCTCCACAGCGCTGATTTTCCGCTCCCGCAGGGCCCGGGAAAGGGCCGCGATGTCCATTGCGAATACGTCCATCCGTGTTCACCCCCTAAAATGTTTTGGGCACGCGCACCATGCCCTCGCGCACGCTCGCGCCGGCCAGCAGCTCGTCGCGCGGGAAGGGCGGCGCGGCCTCGTCCTCGCGCAATACGTTCACCGGGTCGCCGGGGTAGCGCATCGGCTCCACGTCCTCGATATCGAGGGCGGCGATTTCCCCGGCGAAATCGACGATGGCGCGCATGTCCCGCGCCAGCGTCTGCTTTTCCGCGCCGGTGAGGGTGAGGCGGGAAAGTTCGGCTAGCCGCTCCAAATCCACGCCGTCTCCGGCGGGAGCGCGGCGGCGGATGTGCGCCTCGATTTCCGGCTGAATCAGCTTGAGCACCTTGAGCTGCTCCTCGTCCACAAAGTCCGGCGCGCCGGTGAGCGGGCAGGAGCCGTCGCGCAGCTTGGGGAAGGCCACCACGTCGCGCAGCGAGCCGCGCCCCAGCAGCAGCATGGCCAGCCGGTCGAGGCCAAAGGCGAAGCCGGCGTGCGGGGGTGTGCCGTAGCGGAAAGCGTCGATCATAAAGCCGAAGCGGGCCTGAATCTGCTCCGCGGAGAAGCCCAGGGCCTGGAACATGCGCCTTTGCACCTCCCGGTCGTGGATGCGCACCGAGCCGCTGCCCAGCTCCACGCCGTTGAGCACCGCGTCGTAGGCCTGCGCCCGCACCCGCGCCGGGTCGCTCTCCAGGTAGGGAAGGTCTTCTTCATAAGGCATGGTGAAGGGGTGGTGCATGGCCACGAAGCGGTTTTCCTCCTCGGAAAACTCAAACTCGGGAAAGTCGGTGACGAACAGGAAGTTGAATTTCTGCGGGTCGCGCAGATTGAGCAGGTCGGCCACGCGCAGGCGGAGCTGCCCGAGCACGCGGCGCGCCACGTCCAGTTTGTCGGCGCAGAAGAGAATCAAATCGCCCTTCTCCGCCCCGGCGCGCGCGAGGATGGCCGCGAAGGTTTCTTCCGAAAAATACTTGGGCAGGATGGAATTGACGCTGCCGTCGCCCCGCAGGGCAATCCAGGCCATGCCCCTGGCCCCAAAGCGCACCGCGTCCGCGCCGAGCTGGTCAATCACCGCGCGCGGGAAGGCCTCGCCGCCCTTGGCGTTGATGGCGCGCACCACGCCGCCGCTTTCCACGCACTTGCGGAACACGGAAAACGAGCAGTCGCGCATGAGATCGGTCATGTCCACAATTTCCATGCCAAAGCGCGTGTCGGGTTTGTCGGTGCCGTATAAGTCCATGGCCTGCCGCCAGGTCAGGCGCGGGAAGGCGTAGCCCAGCTTGCGCCCCATCATGCGCTCAAACAGATGGGAAAAGAGTTCTTCCAGGTGCATAAGCACGTCCTCCTGGGTGACGAAGCTCATCTCCATGTCCACCTGGGTAAATTCGGGCTGGCGGTCGGCGCGCAGGTCCTCGTCGCGGAAGCAGCGCGCCACCTGATAGTAGCGGTCGACGCCGCCCACCATCAAAAGCTGCTTGAAGATTTGCGGCGACTGGGGCAGGGCGTAGAACGCGCCCGGGTGCACGCGGCTGGGCACCAGGTAGTCGCGCGCGCCCTCGGGGGTGGACTTGGTGAGCACCGGCGTTTCCACCTGCAAAAAGCCGCGTTCGTTGAGGAATTCCTCCGCCGCCTCGACAAGGCGGGCGCGGAAGCGCAGCGCCTCGAACATCTCCGGCCGCCGCAAATCCAGATAGCGGAAGCGCAGGCGCAATTCCTCGCGCACATGCGCCGCGTCCTCCAGCGGGAAGGGCGTGGGGTCGGCGCGGGAGAGAAGCGTCAGGCTCGAGGCGTACAGCTCCACCGTGCCCGTGGGAATGAGCGGATTGACCGTTTCCGAATCGCGCAGGCGCACCACGCCCCCGGCGCGCACCACGCTTTCGGCGCGCACATGGCCCGCCAGTTCAAACATCTCCGCGGGCAGGGCGCTCTGGTCGCACACCACCTGCATCACGCCCTCGCGGTCGCGCACATCCAGAAATACCACGCCGCCCATATCGCGCACGGTGTCCACCCAACCGGCCACCGCCGCGCGCTCGCCCACATGTTCGGGGCGGAACAGGCCGCAATAGCGCGTTCGCATCATTGTATCATCGCCTCCTCTGAGCAATACAAAAAGCCCTTCGCTTCCGGAATCCTTTCCGGAGGACGAAGGGCTTTGCAAAAACAAGCGCTCCGCGGTGCCACCGCCGTTGCCGGCGCAAGGCCGGCCTGCTCTGCCGGTACGGCCCGAAGGGGCTTATACCGTGGCGGCTGTAACGCGCCGCGCGCGGCCGGGTCTACTGACTCCCGAAGGGGCGTTCGGCCGGCTGCTCGGAGCTGTTCTTCGCCGGAAAATCTGTGCCGCGCTCCCACCAACGGCGGCTCTCTGGAACGACCATTTCCGGGTACTCGTCTCCTCATCGCAGGAGATAAAAATTATGGAATGGATTATACGCCGGTTTTTCGGCGCTGTCAAGTTGCAATTTTGTAAACTTCACACCCCGTAAAGCGCGCGCCGGGAGCGGAGTGTGGAGGCCCGATGGAAAAAATCCTGCAAAAATTTTCCATCCGGCGCGCGCCAGGCAGGGGGCCAAACCCCCATGCCAACGCTGGGATATGGCCCGCCCGGACGGAGGAAGGCAAACCGGGCGGGCCGGCGAGATTTATTGCACGCTGAACAACATCTCGCCATAGGAGGGGTAGGGCCATACCCTGGCGTCGACCAGCGGCTCGGCCGCGTCCACGCTTGCGCGCAGGGTTTCCATGGCGGCAAAGACCTTCTCCCGGTATGCCATGGCCCGCGCCTTGGGGCACTCGATTTTATCCGCCTCCGCAACGGCGGCTTCGAGGGCCTCCTTGCCCTTGAGGATGTCGGTGGAAAGCCCTCCCAGCTTCACGGCGACGGCCTTATCCGCCTCGCAGGGGATGCCCAGCGCCGTCTTGGTTTCCACGCCGTCCGCCAGCCTGGCGGTGTACTTGAGGATAGCCGGGAGGATGTCGCGCCCGGCCATGTCCAGCATGGTCAGCGCTTCGATGTGCAGCACTTTTACGTAATTTTCCAGCAGGATTTCCTGGCGGGACTTCAGCTCGATTTCGGTAAATACCCCGTGGCGGGCGAACAGGGCGATATTTTCCGGCGTAGCCAGGTGCGGCAGCGCCTCGGCGGCGGACTTCCAGTTCAAAAGCCCGCGCTTTTCGGCCTCGGTGACCCACTCGGGGGCGTAGTTGTTGCCGTTAAAGACGATGCGCTTGTGGGCGCGGATGGTTTCGCGGATCAGGGCGTTCAGCTCCGCGCCGAAGTCCTCGGCCTTTTCCAGCTTATCGGCGAACTTTTCCAGTTCGTCGGCCACGATGGTGTTGAGCACGATGTTCGGCCCGGAAATGGAGAACGTGGAGCCGAGCATGCGGAATTCAAACTTGTTGCCCGTAAAGGCAAATGGCGAGGTGCGGTTGCGGTCGGTGGTATCCTTGGCAAAGCGCGGCAGGATATCCACGCCGATGTTCATCTCCACCTTTTCCTTCTTGTCGTAGCTCACGCCGCTTTCGATGGCGCTGAGGATGCCGGAAAGCTCGTCGCCCAGGAACATGGACACAATCGCCGGCGGCGCTTCGTTCGCGCCCAGGCGGTGGTCGTTGCCCGCCGAGGCCACGGAGATGCGCAGAAGGTCCTGATGCTTGTCAACGGCGGCGATTACGGCCACCAGGAACAGCAAAAACTGGGCGTTTTCGGCGGGGGACTTGCCCGGCTCGAGCAGGTTCAGGCCCGTGTCCGTGCTCATGGACCAGTTGTTGTGCTTGCCGCTGCCGTTCACGCCGGCGAAGGGCTTTTCGTGCAGAAGGCAGACCATGCCGTGGTGGGCGGCCAGCTTTTTCATCATTTCCATGGTGAGCTGGTTGTGGTCGGTGGCGATGTTGGTGGTGGAAAACACCGGGGCCAGCTCGTGCTGCGCCGGGGCGACCTCGTTGTGCTCGGTCTTGGCCAGCACGCCCAGCTTCCAAAGCTCCTCGTCCAAATCCTTCATGAAGGCCAGCACGCGTTCCTTGATGGCGCCGAAGTAGTGGTCGTCCAATTCCTGGCCCTTGGGCGGGCGCGCGCCAAACAGCGTGCGGCCGGTGTAGACCAGGTCGGGCCGCCTGTCGTACATGGCTTTGTCGATCAGGAAGTATTCCTGCTCCGGGCCGACGGTGGTCGTCACCTTCTTGACCTGCGTGTTGCCAAACAGCTTGAGGATGCGCAGGGCCTGCGCGCTGAGCGCCTCCATGGAGCGCAGAAGCGGCGTCTTTTTGTCCAGCACGTCGCCGGTGTAGGAGCAGAAGGCCGTGGGGATGCACAGCGTGCCGTCCTTGATAAAGGCGTAGCTGGTGGGATCCCAGGCCGTATAGCCGCGGGCTTCGAAGGTGGCGCGCAGTCCGCCAGAGGGGAAGGAGGAGGCGTCCGGTTCGCCCTTGATTAATTCCTTGCCGGAGAACTCCATGATTACCTCGTCGCCCTTGGGCGAGATGAAGGCCTCGTGCTTTTCGGCGGTGACGCCGGTCATGGGCTGGAACCAGTGGGTATAGTGGGTGACGCCTTTTTCCAGCGCCCAGTCCTTCATGGCGTTGGCCACCACGTCGGCCGTCTCGCGGTCGAGGCCGTGCCCCTCGGCGATGATTTTCTTGAAACGCTTGTAGGTGTCGTGCGGCAGGCGCTTTTTCATCACCGCGTCGTTGAATACCATCGAACCAAACAATTCGGGCATACCAGACATGTTTCCACACTCCTTTGAAACGCAAAAAGCGCCGCGAAGCCACCCCTGCCGGGGAACCTCGCAGCGCCTTTGCTGTCGATGCAGGCATTATATTCCTGCCGGGCGCGGTTGTCAAGCGGTTTCATCAACACTTAAATTTTTTTGCCTGCAATTAACATAAGAGCGGCGAAATTTACTTGACTTGCAGGATTGTGCGGGTTTATAATGCGTTTATCATATTTTTTGCGCGGTAAATCGCGAATATTTGCATGATTGGTGATGGTAAAATGCAAAAACAACAAATTGAAGGCCAGGTACGCATCCCTTCGGGCTGCGCCATCTCCGGCGTGATTTCCACAGAAGGGCGTCAAATCAACGGCGGCGAAATCGCCGAATCCATCGCCGCCATGCACGAGCGCTCCAACGGTCTGGGCGGCGGTTTTGCCGGTTACGGCATCTACCCGCAGTACGCGCAATACTACGCCCTGCACATGTTTTACGACGACGCGGCCGCGAAAGCAGAGTGCGAAGGGTATCTGGAGCGCTTTTTCGATATCGTGGATTTGTCCCGCATTCCCGTGCGCAAGACGGCGGCCATCACCGGCGCGCCGCTGATCTGGCGCTACTTTGCCGCGCCGCAGGCCAACCAGCTTGCCGAAAGCCAGCTGGACGAGGCCGAATACGTGGCGCGCCATGTGCTTTCCATAAACGCCCGCATAAAGGGGGCCTACGTGTTTTCCAGCGGCAAGAACATGGGCGTTTTCAAGGGCGTGGGCTACCCGGAGGACATCGCCGAATACTTCCGCCTGGACGAATACGCGGGCTATTGCTGGACAGCGCACGGCCGCTATCCCACCAATACGCCCGGATGGTGGGGCGGCGCGCATCCCTTCGCGCTGCTGGATACCTCGGTGGTGCACAACGGGGAGATATCCTCCTATGACACCAACCGCCGCCATATGGAAACGTTGGGCTACGACTGCACGCTTTTGACCGACACCGAGGTCATCGCCTATATGATCGACTACCTGGTGCGCAAGCGCGGCCTGACGCTGCAGGAAATGAGTGCCGTGGTCGCCGCGCCGTTCTGGTCCACCATCCAGGCCATGGAGCCGGAAAAACAGGCCCTGCACAAGTACCTGCGCGCCAACTTTTCGCCCATGCTCATCACCGGGCCGTTTTCCATCCTGGTGGGCTTCACCGGCGGCATGATGGCCCTCAACGACCGCCTGAAGCTGCGCAGCATGGTGGTGGCCGAAAAGGGCGAGCGCGTATACGTGGCCAGCGAGGAGTGCGCCATCCGCGTGCTCGAGCCGGAGCTGGAGCGCGTGTGGGCGCCCCGGGGCGGCGAAGCGGTGGTCATCCGTTTGAAGGAGGGCGTGTGACATGGCGATTGATTTTCTGTATCCCCAATATGAGGTTGTGCGCAACGAAAGCCGTTGCATTCAGTGCCGCGTGTGCGAGCGCCAGTGCGCCAACGAGGTGCACCGCTACGACGCCGACCTGGACCGCATGCTCTCGGACGAGTCCAAGTGCGTCAACTGCCACCGCTGCGTGGCGCTGTGCCCCACCCGGGCGCTGAAGATTGAAAAGAGCCGCCATACCTTTGCCGAAAACGCCAACTGGCCCGCCGAGGCCATTTCCGATATTTACCGGCAGGCCGGCTCGGGCGGCGTGCTTTTAAGCTCCATGGGCAACCCGAAGCCCCTGCCCGTCTATTGGGACCGCCTGCTGCTCAACGCCTCGCAGGTCACCAACCCCTCTATTGATCCCTTGCGCGAGCCGATGGAAACGCGGGTGTTCCTGGGCAAAAAGAGCGAGCAGATCCACCGCGACGCCCAGGGGAACATCATCCCGGAAATGGCCCCGCAGCTCGATTTGAAGGTGCCTATCATGTTTTCGGCGATGAGCTACGGCTCTATCAGCTATAACGCCCACGAATCGCTGGCGCGCGCCGCCTGCGAACTGGGCACATACTACAACACCGGCGAGGGCGGCCTGCACGAGGACTTTTACCAGTACGGCGCGCACACCATCGTGCAGGTGGCCTCGGGGCGCTTTGGCGTTTCCAAGGGCTATCTGGAAGCGGGCGCGGCGGTGGAAATCAAGATGGGCCAGGGCGCGAAGCCCGGCATCGGCGGGCATTTGCCCGGGGCGAAGATTGTCGGCGACGTCAGCCGCACGCGCATGATTCCCCAGGGTGCGGACGCGCTCTCCCCGGCCCCGCACCACGATATCTATTCCATCGAGGACTTGCGCCAGCTCGTCTATTCGCTCAAGGAGGCTACCGAATACAAAAAGCCGGTGATTGTCAAGATTGCCGCCGTACACAACGTGGCGGCCATCGCCAGCGGCATCGCCCGCAGCGGCGCGGACATCATCGCCATCGACGGCTTCCGCGGCGGCACGGGCGCGGCCCCCACCCGCATCCGCGACAATGTGGGCATCCCCATCGAACTGGCGCTGGCAGCGGTGGACACGCGGCTGCGGCAGGAGGGCATCCGCGGCAACGTATCGCTGGTGGTGGGCGGCTCCATCCGCTCCAGCGCGGACGTGGTCAAGGCCGTGGCCCTGGGCGCGGACGCGGTGTATATCGGCACGGCGGCGCTGCTGGCGCTGGGCTGCCACCTGTGCCGCACCTGCCATGCCGGCAGGTGCAACTGGGGCATCGCCACCCAACGGCCGGAGCTGGTGCGCCGCCTCAACCCCGATCTGGGCTACAAGCGGCTGGTCCGGCTGGTGACGGCCTGGCAACACGAAATCAAGGAAATGATGGGCGGCATGGGCATTAACTCCATCGAGGCGCTCAAGGGCAACCGCCTGATGCTGCGCGGCGTGGGCCTGACCGCCAAGGAACTGGAAATCCTCGGCGTCAAGCACGCCGGAGAATAAGGGGGGACGCGCGTGAAACGGGTATACGTGGATGAAAAATGGTGCCTGGGCTGCCATCTTTGCGAATACTACTGCGCGTTCGCCAACTCCGGCGGCACGGATATGGTCAAGGCTCTCAAGGGGCGCAAATTGCAGCCGCGGCTGCGCATTGAGGAAAAGGGCGGCATCAGCTTCGCCGTGTCCTGCCGCCATTGCGTGGAACCGCTGTGCGTGAAAAGCTGCATCAGCGGCGCGCTTTCCAGCGCGGATGGCGTAGTGGTCATTGATGAAAACAAGTGCGTGGGCTGCTTTACCTGCGTGCTGGTGTGCCCCTATGGGGCGTTGACCCCCAGCGGCGACGGCGTGATGCGCAAATGCGAGCTGTGTATTGAAAACGCCTCCGGCCGCCCGGCCTGCGTGGCGGGCTGCCCCAACAAAGCGATTGTGTTTGAGGAGCGTTGAGCATGAAATACGTGATCATCGGCAATTCCGCGGCGGCCATCGGCGGCGTAGAGGGCATCCGCTCCCGGGACAAGACGGGCGGGATCACCCTCGTCAGCGACGAGAGCCACTTCACCTATTCCCGGCCGCTGATTTCCTATCTGCTGGAGGGCAAGACCGACCGGGAGCGCATGCTCTACCGGAGCCGGGACTTTTACGAAAAAAACGGCGTCACCGCCTTGCTGGGGCGGCGCGCCGAACGGCTGGAAGACCACGCCGTGGTGCTCGACAGCGGCGAACGGCTGCCCTTCGACCGCCTGCTGGTGGCCACCGGTTCTAGCCCCATCGTGCCGCCGGTGCCGGGGCTGACGGATTATTACACGTTCATGACCCTGGACGAAGCCCTGCGCCTGGAGGCGGCGCTGACAAAGGAAAGCCGCGTGCTGATTGTCGGCGCGGGCCTGATCGGCCTCAAATGCCTGGAAGGCATCGCCGCGCGCGTGGGCGAGGCCACCGTGGCGGACCGCGCGCCGCAGATCCTGCCCAGCGTGCTGGACGCGGAAGCCGCCGCGCGCATGCAGGCGCACATTGAAAGCGCCTCCGGCGCGAAATTCCTGCTGGGTGATTCGCTCGCGCGCGTCGAGGGCCATACCGCGCATCTGGAGAGCGGCAGAGAAGCAGAGTTCGATATCCTCGTGCTGGCCGTGGGCGTGCGGCCCAACACGGCGCTCGTGCGCGAGGCTGGCGGCGAGGTGCGCCGCGGCATCGTCGTCGGCGACGGCGGGCGCACCTCCCTTGCGGACGTGTACGCCGCCGGAGACTGCCGCGAGTCCCGGGACGTGACCACCGGGCAGGAGCGCGTGCTGGCGCTGCTTCCCAACGCCTACATGCAGGGCCATAGCGCTGGCGTGAACATGGCCGGCGGCAGCGAAGTGTTTGACAAGGCCATCGCCATGAACGCCCTGGGCCTGTTCGGCCTGCACGCCATCACCGCCGGCAGCTACATCGGCACGCCGCGCGAACATGTGGACGCGAACCAGTATAAAAAGCTGTTTGTGCAGGACGGCCGTCTCAAGGGCTACATCCTGCTGGGCGACGTGGAACGCGCCGGCATCTACACGGCGCTCATCCGCGAACAGACGCCGCTTTCGCAGGTAGACTTCGACCTCATTTTTGAAAAGCCGCAGCTCATGGCGTTTTCGCGCAGCGAGCGCGTGCGGCGGATGGGAGGGCTTCCGCAATGACCATCGACGCTAAAGGCATGGACTTTCAAACCCTCAACGCCCTCGTGCGCGACAGCGCCGACGGGGAAATCACCATCGAAAATTGTCTCGGCCAGCGCTACATCGGCGACGGACTGAACGAAAAGCAAATCGTCATTCATGGCGTGGCCGGCAACGGCCTGGGCGCGTACCTGGACGGCGCGCGTATCACCGTATTCGGCAACGCCCAGGACGCCATGGGCGATACCATGAACGCCGGTGAAATCGTCGTGCACGGCTCCGCGGGCGACGCGGTGGGCTATGGCATGCGCGGCGGGCGCATCCTCATCCGCGATTCGGCGGGCTACCGTTCCGGCATCCACATGAAGGCCTATATGGAGCGCGTGCCCGTGCTGGTGATCGGCGGCTGCGCCGGCAGTTTCCTGGGCGAGTACCAGGCCGGAGGCCGCATCATCGTGCTGGGCCTCGGCCATGAAAATGAGCCGGTGGTGGGCAATTTCACCGGCACCGGCATGCACGGCGGCGCCATCTACCTGCGCACGCAGGCGCAGCCCCCGCAGCTTCCCCCGCAGGTGATGATGCGCCGGGCGGACGCGGCGGAAATGGAGGCCATCGCCCTCGACGTGCGCGCCTGGTGCGCGCAGTTTGGCGGCGACGCGGAGGAAATCCTCTCCGACCCGTTCCAAATCCTGCTGCCCAATACGGCCAACCCCTATAAACAGTTGTATACCCATAGCTGAGATAGAAGTGCGGAGGATAAAGCATGTATGCGCTGACGTTTCGATATGCGCAGCCAGAGGATTGCGGGCTGATTTTGGGGTTTATTCAAGCGCTCGCGGAATACGAGGGAATGCTGGAGGAAGTGGTGGCGACCGAACCCCTTCTGCGGGAATGGATATTTGAAAATAAAAAAGCGGAGGTTTTGTTTGCCTGCGAGGACGGAAGGGAAGTGGGCTTCGCGCTGTTTTTCCATAACTTTTCCACCTTCCTTGGCCGGGCCGGTATTTATCTGGAGGATCTTTATGTGATGCCGGAATATCGCGGGCGCGGATACGGGAAGGCGCTTTTAAGGCGGTTGGCAAAGATCGCTGTCGAACGGGGATGCGGACGGCTGGAATGGTGGTGCCTCGATTGGAACCGGCCCAGTATAGATTTTTACCTGTCCCTGGGGGCGGAGCCGATGCAAGACTGGACGGTGTACCGCATTGCCGGGGATACGCTGGCAACCCTGGCGGAAGGATAATTTTCCGCATTCCGGCGCTTGCCAATGGAGGGGCAGGTTTTCACGGCTGGCGCGGCAATCGCAAAGCAACCGGGACGGTTTCACGCCCCGGTTGCTTTATCTTTCGGCTCTGCCCTGCGTTTCAAGGACAGAAGAAGAGGGATCGGCAAAATGCCGGTCCCTTTGTTCAGCGTTCCGCGCGGATCAGGGCGCGCACGGCCTCGACCGCCGTGCGGATGGCGCTGGAGCTGTCGTGCGTTTCGGGGTTGGAAAGCCCCTGGCGGGCGCGTTCTTGGTTCCAAACGGCGGTGAGCACGCAGCCGGCGCGCACGCGCAGCGTCTGGGCGACGATGAACAGCGCGGCGCTTTCCATTTCCGAAGCCAGGCAGCCGGCCTTGATCCAGGCGCGCCACTTGTACTGCAATTCGTCCCCCACAGGCATGCGCTCCGGGGAATGTTGGCCGTAGAAGGAGTCCTTGCAGTGCACGACGCCCGTGTGGCAGGGATAACCCAGCGCCCGCGCCGCCCGCGCCAGCGCGTTGGTGACCGTCAGGTCGGCCACGGCGGGATATTCGATGGGGGCGTACTCCCGCGAAGTGCCCTCCATGCGCACCGCGCCGGTGGCCACCACCAGGTTGCCGCCGATAACTTCGGTTTGCATGCCGCCGCAGGTGCCCACGCGGATCAGTGTGCGCACGCCCGTCTGGCACAATTCCTCCACGCCGATGGCCGTGGAGGGGCCGCCCATGCCGGTGGACATGACCAGCACGTTTTCGCCCTCCAGGCTGCCCAGCCAGGTGGTGTATTCGCGGTTCTGGTGGTAAAAGCGCGGCGCGTCCAGCAGCGCGGCAATGGATTCCACCCGGCCGGGGTCACCGGGCAGTATGGCGTATTTAGCCGCGTGCGAATCGTCAAAGCCGATGTGATACATGGTTTTCATTTTGAGATCCTCCGATCTTGCGCCTACGGGCGCATAAAAGCCGGTCAAGGCGCAAAAGCAACTTTTCCAGCCGCCGCCGCTTGCGGAAAGCCACGGGGTCTTCCGCCTCGCACAGCGGCTCTACAATCACCGTTTGCATGCCCGCCGAGTTTCCGCCGAGGATGTCGGTAAAGAGCTGGTCGCCGACCACCATGCAGGCGTCCGGGGCGTGGCCCAGCGCCTGGGCGGCGCGGTCGTAGCCTTCGCGCCGGGGCTTTTGCGCGTGGGAGACATACTTGGCCCCATAGCGCCGTGCAAACGGTTCGACGCGCTCGGGGTCGTTGTTGGAAACAAACGCCATGGGGATATCCGCGCGCCGCAATGTGTCAAACCAGGCTTCGGCCTCCCGCGTCGCCTCGGGCGCGTCTACGCGCGAAACGGTGTTGTCAATGTCGAGCAGAAGCGCGCTGCATCCGCAGCCGCGGATAAATTCGGGCGTCACATCCGCGACGCCCCGGGCATAATACATGGGAAAAAAACGTCTTTGTGAAAGTGCTTGCATGGTTCCTCGTCCCCCTCATTCGTCGGCGTCGATAATGGCGTCGGCCCGGCAGTGGCGGCAGCGGGTGAATTGCTCGATGCAGTCGCCGCATTGCGCGCGCACGCTGTCGATCAATTCGCGGCTGGGCGCTTCGCGCCTGCGGGCGTCCGGGCGGGGGATGAGGGGCAATACGTTGTGAATATAGGCCCCCAACTCCGCCACGCGGCGCGCCACCAGGGGGATTTCGCGGTCGTTCTCGCCGGGCACGAGCACGCTGTTGACCTTTACGCACAGGCCGTGCGCGGCGGCCAGGCGGATGCCCTCGAGCTGGTTGGCGAGCAGGCGGCGGAAGGCGCCGCCGTCGCGCCTTCCCTCCACATGTTCGTAAATCAGGCGCGCGCAGTCCACCGTCAGGCAGTTGACCGTCACCGTCAGCGTTTCCACGCCCAGGCGGAGGATGCGTTCGAGCCGCTCCGGAAGCAAAAGCCCGTTGGTGCTCAGGCAGATGTGAATATCGTCAAACGCTGCGCGCACCCCTGCGATGGTTTCAAACGTAGCTTCGTTAAACAGGGGTTCGCCCGGGCCGGCGATGCCGACAATGCGGATGGGCGTGCCGCCCTGGCGCACGCGGCGCACGTGCTCCACGGCCTGCTGCGGGGTGAGCACGCCGCTGGTCAGGCCAGGCATGCAGCCGTGCACGCAGGTGTCGCCCCCGGCGGGGTTGCAGAAACTGCACTTGATGTTGCACTTCGGCGCCACGCTCAGGTGCATGCGCGCCACGCGCGCCGGGGCGTTTTGAAAGCAGGGATGGGCGAATTTCGGCGCGTTGCCGGGCAAGTGTCTCAGCTCCTTCGTCTGGCGTAGGGGTCCAAAGCGTCGTTGAGGCCGTCGCCAAAGATGTTGAAGGCCACCACGATCAAAATCAGCGCAATGCCGGGGAAAAGGATGTACCAGGGGCAAACCGTCATATAGCCGCGCGCGTCGGAAATCATATTGCCCAGCGAAGGCGCGGGCGCGGGAATGCCGTAGCCAAAGAAGCTCATGCCCGCCTCATACATGATCGCGCCGGGTACGCCCATGGAAAAGGATACGATAATCAGCGAAAGGCAGTTGGGCAAAATCTGCTTGACGATGATCCACAGGCCCGAAGCGCCCAGGGCACGGGAGGCGCGCACATAGTCTTTGTTTTTGAGCTTGAGCGCCTGGCCGCGGATCAGCCGGGCCACGTCCGGCCAGCCGACCAGCATAATGGCGATGCAGATGGTCATCAGGCTTGGCCCGAGGATCAACGTAATCACCATGGCCAGCAGCATCACCGGGAAGGCGAGGAAGATATCCGTTATGCGCATGATCAGCGCGTCTACCCAGCCGCCGTAATAGGCGGAAACCACGCCCAGCGTCACGCCCAGCAGCATGGTCAGGCCGCGGGCCACCACGCCCACCAGCAGCGATACGCGCACGCCGTAGAGCACGCGGGAGAAGATATCGCGGCCGAGCTGGTCGCTGCCCATAATGTTTTGCAGGCTCGGCGGGTAGGGCGGCAATATGGTTTCGCCGTCCACGATGCGGCGGCTTTCAATCGCCTCGGGGTCAAGGGCGGGGATCAGCGGGGCAATCACCGCCAGGATAACAAACAGCACGATCATGCCCAGGCCAATCATGGCGGCCTTGTCTTTTTTCAGGCGCTTCCAGGCGTCGGAGTAGAGGCTGCGGCTGCCCAGGTCTTCGTTTTCCAGCATTTTGCGGTAACGGGGGTTTTTCGGCAGATAGTTGCCGTCGCGTTCTTTTTTCATTACGCCTGCCCTCCCTTCTGGCTGACGCGCACACGGGGATCCACAAGCCCGTAGAGTATATCCACGATCAGGTTGACGCCGCAGATGGTTACGGCGAGCACCAGCACCGTGGCTTGCAGGGCGGGCATGTCCTTATAAAACAGCGCGTCGTAGCCGTATTTGCCGATGCCCGGCCAGGAAAAGACGCTTTCGACGATCATCGTGCCGGTAATCAGGCGGCTGATATCCGTGCCGACCAGCGAAAGGATGGGGATCAGGGCGTTTTTCATCGTGTGCCGCCAGATGATGAACCGCTCCTGCAACCCCTTGGCCCGCGTGGTGCGGATATAGTTTTGCGGCAGCACCTCCAGGAAGGCCGAGCGCGATACGCGCGCCATCATGCCCGCCGAGGGGATACCCAACGTCAGCGCGGGCAGGATGATATAGCGGTCAAAGCCCACGCCGTAGCCCGAAGGGGGCAGCCATTGCAGCGTCACCGCGAAAAGGAGCTGCAAAATCAGCGCAAACCAGAATTGGGGAATTGATAGCCCCAGCACGCCGAAGGCCGTCACGCCGCGGTCCACCAGCGAGCCGCGCCGCACGGCGGCGATCATGCCCAGCATGACGCCCAGCACGATGCCCACCACTTCAGTGGCCAGCGCCAGCGTAATCGTCTTGGGATATACGTTTGCCAGCTCCGTGGCGATATCTCTGCGGCTGTGGTAAGAGCGGCCGAAATCCCCGTGCAGAAGATCTTTGATATAGTTAATATATTGAATGTGGATCGGCTTGTCCAATCCATAGGCTTCGCGGATACTCTGCACAGTCGCTTCGTCGGCATAGTCGCCGGCGATGATGCGGGCGGTGTCGCCGGGCAACACGTTGACCAGCAGAAACACGACGATCGTCAGGCCGATCAGGACGGGAATCATGATCAGTAGCCTGCGGAGAATGTACTTGAACATAGCCATCCTGCTTTCCTGCAATTTTGGAGGGCACGGCGGAGAAGGCTCCGCCATGCCCATGACCGGACGTTACTTGTCCAGCCAGACTCTGTGATACGTGGTTACATCCAGCGCGCTGGGGCAATAGTTCTTGACATAGGGCTGGCACACATCCACATAGATGTTGTGGTCCAGATAGGCATAGGGCAGGTCTTCGAGCACCATGTCGTCAATCTGGCGGTAGAGCTCGTCGCGCTCGGCGTCGTCTGTAGAGGCGCGGGCCTGCTCGATCAGGGCGTCCACTTCGGGGTTGCTGTAACGGGCGTAGTTGCCGGCGGAACCGATGTTGCTGGAATGGAAGGTGGTGTAGACCATCGCGTCCGGATCGGGATAGGCGGCCACCACGTTGCCCCAGGCGATCTTGAACTGGCCGTTGTCGCGGGCCTCGTTGTAGGCGGTGTTGTCCATGGCGGCAATTTCGATGTTGATGCCGATCTCCTTGAGGTTCTGCTGATAGATCTCAAGAATCTTGATATTGTTGTTCCATGCGGGGGTGATTACCTGGAACACCTCGTCGATGCCGTCCGGATAGCCGGCCTCGGCCATCTTTTCCTTGGCAAGTTCGAGATTGCGCGGGGATTCGGTGCATTCCTCGCCGCCGCCGAGCATGTCAGGCAGCAGCAGGCGGTCCGCATAGGAGGCGCGGTACTGCAGAAGCTCCAGCACAGCCTGGGTATCCAGCGCGTACCACACAGCCTCGCGCAGCGCCTTGTTCGAGCCGAAGGGCTCCTGCTCCATGTTGAACATCAGGAAGGCGGTGTGCAGCGTGTAGGCGTAGCCGATGCTGTCGGCGTAGGTGGGATCGCTGGTGATGCGCTCATAATGCGCGGGGGTGATCCAGGCGATATCCAGCGTGCCGGCGTCGAATTCGACGATGCGGGTGTTCTCATCGTTGATCACGCGGAACTTCACGGCGTCCAGATACGGGCGGCCTCCCCAGTAATCCTCAAAGGCGTTGATGGTCAAATCCTGGTTGAAATTCCACTGGCCCAGGGTGAACGGGCCGGCGGCGACCACGTTCAGGCCAAAGTCCTCGCCGTACTCCTCCACGGCTTCCTGCGGCACAACCGCAAGGCTGGCGGAGGCCAGCATGGAGATGAACGGGGCAAAGGGCTCGACCAGGGTCAGCTCGAGCGTATAGTCGTCCACGACCTTGATGCCGGTGATCTCGTCCGCTTCGCCGTTCTGGAACTCCTCAAAGCCGACCAGCTTGTTGAGCATCCAGGCCGCGGAAGAAGCAGTTTCGGGGTTGGCGATGCGCTCAAAGGAGTACTTGAAGTCCTGCGCGACCACTTCGCGGCCGTTGTGGAACTTCGCGCCTTCGCGGAGGATGAAGGTCCAGGTCAGGCCGTCCTCAGATACGCTCCACTCCTTGGCGATGCCCTCCTCGATGCCGGTGCCTTCGGGATTGAGGCGTACCAGTCCCTCGAGGATGTTGGCGGCCACGATGTTCTGATCCCAGGCGGTAAGGGTTGCCGGGTCAAAGTTCATCGGGTCGGCCGATACGTAGGCCACCAAGGTGCCGCCGTACTTCGGTTCTTCGCTCTCCTCCGCAAGCGCGAAAGGCGCGCACAGCAGAGCAAGGGCCAGCAGCAGGGATACCAGTTTTCGGATATGCATTTGTCTGTCCTCCTTGCGGTTTTTATATAGGCGGGGCAGGGGTTTGGCCGCCCCGCGTATATCAGTCGTCATACAGGTGGCACATAACCTGCGAATTGCCGACGCAGTGCATGGAAGGGGCCTGCGTTTTGCATTTTTCCATGGCCTTTGGGCAGCGGGGATGGAACAGGCAACCCGTGGGCAGGTGCACCGGGCTGGGCACGTCGCCGGAAAGCACATGGGAGAATACGTCCTCGCGCGCGTCCACGTCGGGAATCGCGTCCAGCAGCGCGCTGGTGTAGGGGTGCAGCGGCTGGCGGAACAGCGTGTCCGTGTCCGCAAGCTCGACGATTTTGCCAAGGTACATCACGCCGACGCGGTCGCTCATATAGCGCACGACGTTCAGGCCATGGGCGACAAACAGATAGGTATAGCCGTAAGCGCGCTGCAAATCCCGCAACAGGTTGATGATCTGCGCCTGCACCGACACATCCAGCGCCGATACCGGCTCGTCGCAAACGATAAAGCGCGGCTCGACGATCAGCGCCCGGGCAATGCCGATGCGCTGCCGCTGCCCGCCGGAAAATTCGTGCGGATAGCGGCGCGCGTGACCCGGCTCCAGGCCGACGCGGGCGAGCATTTCCATCACGCGGTTGTGAATTTCCGCCTTGCTCAACCCGCCGTGGATGCGCAGCCCTTCGCCGACGATTTCCTCCACCGTCATGCGCGGGTTCAGCGATTCAAAGGGGTCCTGGAATACAATCTGCATCTGCCGGCGCAGTTCTCGCTGCGCCGCACCGGTGGTTTTGTGTACGTCTTTGCCGTCGAAGGTAACGCTGCCGGAGGTGGGCTTGTCCAACCCCAGCACCACGCTGCCCAGCGTGGATTTGCCGCAGCCGGATTCGCCGACCAGGCCGAAGGTTTCGCCTTCGCGGATTTCAAAGCTGACGCCGTTGACGGCCTTTACGCTGTCCACCTGATGCAAAAGCACGCCGCCGCGAATGGGAAAGTGCTTGACCACGTTGTCAAGCCGCACCAGCACATCGCCTTTTGCCATGGTTCAATCCTCCTTTTCCCGCAGGAAGCAGCGGGCGCTGTGTCCGGGGCAAACCTCGCGCATTTCCGGGGCCGCCTGGCTGCATTCGCTCCGGGCCAGGGCGCAGCGCGGCGCGAAGCGGCAGCCCGAGGGCATATTGGAAATATCCGGAATGTTGCCGGGAATGACGTTCAACGGCTCGCTGCGCGGCTGCGACATGCGGGGGATGGAAGCGATCAGCCCCTGCGTGTAGGGGTGCAGCGGATGGGCGATCACTTCCGCGGTCGGCCCTTCTTCCACCACCTTGCCCGCGTACATGACCACCACGCGCTCGGCAAAGTTGGCCACCACGCCAAGATCGTGGCTGACCAGGATGATCGACATATCCAGCTTTTCGCGCAATTCGCGCAACAGCAGCAGGATTTGCGCCTGAATCGTCACGTCCAGGGCGGTGGTCGGCTCGTCGGCAATGAGCAGCTTGGGGTCGCAGCAAAGGGCCATGGCGATCATCACGCGCTGCTTCATGCCGCCGGAAATCTCAAAGGGATAGCACTTCAGGCGCTTTTCCGGCTCCGGGATGCCCACCAGGTGCAAAAGCTCGATGCAGCGCGCCCGCCGCTGCGCGGCGGAAAGCTGCAGGTGGGCCCTGAGCGTTTCGTCCAGCTGTTTGCCGATGGTCAAAACGGGGTCCAGAGAGGTCATCGGCTCCTGGAATACCATGCCGATATCCTTGCCGCGCAGGCGGCGCATTTCGCTTTCGCTTGCGCCGATTATTTCGCGCCCCTCAAAGAGGATGCTGCCTTCGGATTTGAAGGATTTGCGCGCGGCAACCAGCTGGATGATGGACAGGCAGGTGACGGTTTTGCCGGAACCGGACTCGCCGACCACCGCCACGATTTCACGCCGGCCCACGGCGAGATTGACGTCCTCCACGGCCGGGACCAGGCCCCCGTCGGTATAAAAGGACGTTGTCAGCCCTTTGATGTTCAGCAAGGGCGCTTCAGTCATCCGGATCACACCTTTCCATCTGCTCAATCGCTGCATAGAGAACTTCGGGATCCAACGGCCGGGGGCTGGCGGCGTGCTCCAGCGCCAACAGGCGCTCCGCCAGGGCGGTCAGGGCGCGCTTTTCGGCCTCCGCCCCCTCCGCTTCACAGACCACGTGCCGCCGCAGTTCCTCGCGCTTGATGCGCTGCGAACAGGGGATTTCCCCCAACAGCGGCGTGTTGGCCATCTGCGCAAACGCATGCGCCAGGCGTTCCTCGCCATCGAAGCCGCGCGCGTTGAAAATCAGCCCGCCCACCTTTCCGCCGACCGCCTCCATGCCGCGCAGTATGTTGTTTGCCGCCAGCAGGGAAGCCTGTTCGCCGGAAGTGACCACGCAAATCGTATCGGTAAAGCCGCGCGTCACCGGCGTGGCAAAGCCGCCGCACACCACATCGCCCAATACGTCGTAGAGCACCACGTCCGCCCGCTCGTAAGCGCCGCTTTTTTGCAGCCATTCCAGGGCGATGAGAATGCCGCGCCCCGCGCAGCCCACCCCGGGGCGCGGGCCGCCGGATTCGCATACCAGCAGGTTTTCGCGCACCGGCAAGAGCACTTCCTCCGGCGCCGCCGCGCCGCTTGCCAGCGCGTCGTAGCGCTCCATCAGCGAGGGAAGGAGCCGGGAAGTCAGCAGCCGCGCCGTGTCCTTCTTGGGGTCGCAGCCCACCAGCAGCGTGCGCAGGCCGCGCCGCGCCAGGAGGACGGCCAGATTCACCGCAATGGTGGTCTTGCCAATGCCGCCCTTGCCGTAAATGGCGATTCGCCGCCCGCTCATGAAAGCACCTCCTCCGCCAGAAGCCGCGCCAGGGCGGCGGCCGCCGCGTAGCCGAGCGTTTCCACCGGTTCTACCACGCGCCAGACCGGCTGATAAAAGGGCACATAGCGCCAGGCCTCGTCCAGCTGCACATTGGAAGAAGCAAACACCAGCTTCGCCCCGAAATCCCGGAAGCGTTCCACCAGTTCAAAGCGGCCCAGATCTTCGTGGAATTCATCGCATACGCGCTGCCATTCGACGCCGCCGGCGGCGCGATCCACGCTCATGCACACGCGCGCGCCTAGCTCGTTTTTGAGGAAATCCGCCAGCGCGTAGGCATACCAGCCCGCGCCTTCCACGCCCACGCGCACGTCCGCCCCGCGCAGGGCTTCAGCGTAGGGGCGCAGTTTGGCGGCCCAGGCGTCGCGCTCCGCCGCCGCCGCGGGCTTGAGGGGCAGGCCCGCAGCCGCGGAGACATGGCGCAGGTAGCGCCAGCTTCCGGCCACGCCGATGGGCGCGGCGGAATCCAGGCTGGCGCGGTCCCACAGCAGGCCGGTGGAAATCTTGCGGGCGCGGCGGTATTCGTCCCCGCCCGTCAGAAGATCGCTCCCGGCAAACAGGCCCCGCACAAAGCGCGCGTCCATCGCCGTGGCAAACAGCGCTTCCAGCGCGGCATAGTTTTTTTCAAAGGCATAATCCGTCAGCGCCAGCCCGTCCAGGGCCAGAGCGTCTTTGCCGCCCCCGTCCAGGGCGAACTTTTCCTGGAACAGGGCGTATACGCGCGCGCAGGCGTCCACCTCGTCCCCGGCCAGGGCGCTGCCGTCAAAGAGCAGGGCGCTCTTGCCGGTATAGCGCTCATATTCGCGCAGCGGCGCGGCGGCATCCTCGCCGGTCATGGCCGTGGCGCAGGTGAGAATGACGAAAAGCAATTCGGGGTGATAGATTTCCCAGGCTTTTTTCAGCGCGTCCGCCAGGCGCTCGTTCGCGCCCATGACCACCTGGGTCTGCTCCACGCAGGTGGTGGGCAAAAGCGGCTCCACGCCCGCATAGAGCATGGCCAGGCGGTGGCCCGACGAGCAGCTCACCGGGCCGTGAATCATCGGCAGGACGCCCGGCATTCCCGCGACGCATTTCAGCGCCCCGAGGATGCCGCAGCCCGTCAGCGGTTCCAAACGTTCTAGGTGCATACATATCCCTCGATCTCGTTGGCGGTAAAGCAGTTCTCCACGAACGAATGCCCATCCATGGCCATCAGCATTTTGTTGCCCAGGTTGACCGCGCCTTCATAGCCGACGTGCGTCACGGTATACACCGTGATGGGGACGAAGGGAATGCCGTGGCGCTTGCAGGTGTGCTGCTCCTGATAGCCGCCCATCCACACGTCGAAATCAAAATGCGTCGCCGCCCACTCCAAATCGTCCAGGCCCGGCGAGAGGATAAACGTGCCCACCTTGAGGCCGTGGTCGCGCATCAGGTGCGCCAGGTCCTTGCGGCTCCAGAAGTGCGGCCAGAACATGCAGGCCACCTGGATGTCCATCTCATAGTCGTTCAGGGCGTGCAAAAGGCCGATCACCCGCCCCGGGCCGCCGCTTACAAATACGCGCTTTCCCTTGAGCCGGGCCTTGTTTTCCAGGAACTTTGGCTCGTAGCGGGCGCGCATGGCGGCGATTTGGGAAGATACGTCCAATTCCAGGGCCGCGGCGATGTTTTCCAGCCATTCCGTCGTGCCGCTGAAGCCGTAGGGGGCGCGGTTGCCCGCCAGGCGCAGGCCGTGCTTGTCCAACGTGTCGAGCATTTCCCCCATCAGCGAGGAACAGACCACCGCGTTGACCGAGGCGTTCATGCTGCGCTCGATGTCCGCAAGGGTGCTGCCGCCGGAGACGACTGTGTTCACGGGAATGCCCAGCTCCTTGAGCATCGCCATGCAGCAGCCGATTTCATGGTTGCGCTGGCGCGACGGCCACATCCACCCCACAAGGTTCACCGATTTTTCCGGCGTGCGCGGCTTTTCAAGCAGCGGGCGGTACAAAGCCTCCAGCGCCGCGTTGTAGCCCGCCCATTGGTTTGCGCCGGAGATGCCGGAAACGTTGAGCTCCGTCGTCTCCACGCCCGTGGCCGCGGCGATGGTGCGGGCGATGGCGGCCATGTCCGCGCCGCAGACCGACATTGCGTCGGTCGGCAAAAGGACGATGCGCTTTGCGCCGCGCTTGCGCGCCAGCTTACCAAGGCTTTCGAGCCACGCCTGGCGCGGCGTAAAATCCCCCAGCACGATTTGCGATTGCGTAAATTCGAGCACGGGGAGCGGGCGCTTGCCCAGGTCGAAATCAATTTCGCCCCAGGCGACGATGGTGAAGTTCAAATGATAGGCGCAGCCCTTGGCGCCCACAATCACCGCCAGCACGTCCTCCATGGTCATGAACATGCGCAGGGCGGAGAACATTGGGCCAAGAACCTGATAGTCGGCCCAGAAAGATTCCGTATATTCCTGCTCGGGATGTTCGACAAATTCCTCAAGCGTTCCGATGTATTTGCGCATAAAATACTCCCCTGTGCGCGCATAAAGGCCGCGCTCAGTATTTTACCAGGCGTTCCCCCGCCAGGACTTGTTTTTGCACTTGGGAAACCGCATCCGGCTCCAATACGCTCAAAAGCAGTTCGCGCATGGAGGCGTCGCCCTGCCGGACGACGGCGACCGCTGTACGCAATTTGACGCGCGCCGCCTCGGAAAGTTCCAGGGGATGAAAGCATAGCCCGGCGTGGCTGCCGAGGGAAGAACGGTCGCATATGGCGGCCTCCACCCTGCCCTGGCGCACCATGTCCGCCAACTGTACGTTCAGATATTCAGCCGGTTCCTCATCGCGCATGGAAAACAGCGCGTGTAGCGCGCACTGGTCGTAGGAATGGTCGTCAAAGGCGACTTTCGTTTCGCCGGGCACGTAGGGGCGCCCCTCGCGGGTAACCACGCCAAGATCCCCGGGATATTCGCCAATCCTGCCGACGGATTCTATCGCGTCTTTGCGCACATTGACCGCGGTTTCATAGGCAAGCAGGCTCATGATGGCAAAATCGCACTTTTGTCGCGCCAGTATTTTTGTGCGGTTGCGGGAACCGCGGGCAAACAGGATGTGGATGGGAAGCTCTCTTGCGGAAATGGATTCATAAATGCCCGTTGCCAGGCTGCGGTAGTGGTGGTTGGCGTCCAGGGGCATCAGGCAGATCAGTTCGCCGTACCCGCAGGCGTCAAACAACTTGCGCCGGTCTACTTTGGCCAGAAACGTCCCGCGCGCGCCGCAGGCATTGAGCGTGATCGCACCCATGGCCTTGAGCTCCTGAAACGCGCTTTGCACGGTGCCGCGCCCGACGCCAAAGCCTTCGGCATATTGCTGTACCGGCCGTAGGTGGTTCATTCCATTCAGATACAAAACCAGCAGTTCCCGCGCCAAACGCTCGCGCACAAGCTGCTGCTTATTGATGGAACTGATCATGTACAGCCCTCACTTGTCAAAACGTCGCTTTTGTTCAATATACAGTATATTGTATATTTTGCGGGTCTAATTATAACATGCCATACGGTGTTTGTAAATATGCGAAAGAAAAACTTTTGGGGATATTTGCGGGAAAGCTGCGAAAAAAACCAGGCAGGGCGCGCGGAAAACGAAGGCTGGAAGACGCGAAAAGGCGCTCCAGCCCGTGTGTTTTGCAGAAAGCGTGCCAAATGGCGCCGCGTTTGCGCGCGCCATAAATTCCCAATGGATTTTGCCGCCTGACAGGCACGCGCAAGGCTCAGCGGGGCAAAATCATCTCTTCAAGGACGCGGCCGTCGGCCCAGGGCATTGCAAACCCCATCATGGCGGCCACGGTCAAAGGCTCGTCGATCAGCCGGACGCCCTGCAAGCGGGCGCCGTTGCGCGCCTGCGGCCCGTGCACCAGGAAGAAGGGCTTTTCGCCCCGGGCAGGGTCGTGCCCATGGTTGGCCATGTAGCGGACGCCGCTCTGCGCGGCCGGGGCCAGCCAGGGCCCTTCATCCATGCCGTCGCAGAAGTAAACGCCGTCGCCGCCAAGCAGCACGGCGGCAAAATCGCCGTCCAAATGGAAGCGCTCCACAGCCTGCGCCCGCGGCACGACTTCGGAAATGCCCAGGCCGCGCATGACGTCCGGCGCGCTGAACAGGCGGACCGCCGCGTCGCCGTCCTGTCCGGCGGCGGTATAGACAAAGGCGCTCAGGCAGGCGGAGTGCGCCTGCATGCGCCAGGCCGATACGCCGTCCGCCGTGGGCACGAGCAGGCCGCGTTCCCGCAAAAAACGGTTGGGCCAGGAGATCCGCGTCACCGGGAGCTGCCCGTGGTCTGAACAGAGGACGATATTGGTCTGCGCGAGAAGGCGCTCTTCCTGCAAGGCTTTGAGAAGCTGTCCCAGCAGCCGGTCGGTGTTTTCCAGCGCCGTGGCAACTTCAGGGCTGTGCAGGCCATGGTAGTGCTTGGCGTTGTCCACCTGGCAGATGTGGACGTAGAGAAGGCGCGGCGCGCGGCGGCGGATGACTTCCCCGGCGATGGCCGTTACGAACCTATCGAACATCGGCTGGCGGAACCCCTGCGGGATCTCGCCGGCCTTTGGCCAGATTTCGCGGATAAAGTCCGCGCTGCCCGCGCGGCAAAAAGGCTCCAGGAAGGGGGAATCCGGCGTTTCGCCCCAGATTTCCGGCACCAGCGTATCAATAGGGCCGCGGCCCATGCAGGGCCACATCACGCAGCCCGTGCTCACGCCGGCCTTCCGCGCGGCGGCAAAGATGGTCGGCCGGGCGATTTCATCCGTATAGAAATACCAGGGGCGCTTGCGGGTTTGCGGCAGGAAGCGCTCGTTGTTGTATATGTGCGTGTGCATCGGCCAGCAGCCGGTGGCCATGGCCACATGGCAGGGATAGGTCAGCGAGGGAAACACGGAGCGGACCCCCGTGGCCAGCGCGCAGCGCTCCAGAAGGCGTGAAAAGTTGGGCAGTGCCGCCGCCGCGCGCAAGTCTTCGCCCGTCATCGCGTCGATGGAGAGCACCAACGCCCTGCTTTGTTCCATTTGCGTTCCCTCCCTGAAAAACATGAGCACTATTATAGCAGCTTGCCCTTTTTCCGTCAACGCGGCCGCGAAAAACCCCGCGCCGCAGGGCGCGGGGCCAGAGCGCTGACAAAGCCTGCAAACGCAAAAATTGCCCTGAACAAAGAGAAATCAGAGGCAATTTTTGCTTCCTGCGTCAGCTGCACATGCAGCCTGCGGTCACTTACGTCTATGTAAGCTCCCTTGCCTGCAAGTTTGCTTCCTTGTCTTGCAGGCTTTCTCATCCCTCTGGCAGTCTGTTAACTTTGTCAACATCCTGAACCCGCGCCGCAGGGCGCGGGTTCAGGGGTGGGCGGGTTTATTCGCCCTCGTAGTTGTAAACGACGTCTACGGCGGCGAAATGTTCGGCTTCGTCCCCGAAGTCTATAAGGCTCCATTCCAGCTCACTGCCGCGGTAATAGACGGTTTCCAGGGCCACGGCGGCGTTGAAGCCCGAGGCGCTTTTCAGGCTCACGGGCCAGACGATGCTTTTGAGGGCCTCGTTTGGATAGAAGCTGTCGTTGCCATGGATGGAGAACTCGGTCACGCCGTCGGGGATGACCAGCGCTTCCACCTGTGAATCATAGGGCAGCACGCCGTCGCCGGATTCAAGGCCGTGGGGCAAAAGAAGCTCCGTCAGCGCCGGCAGGTAGGAGACGGGGTCGTACATGGAGGTGACGGCCGTCTGGGAAAGGTCGAGGCGCGCGAGGGAATTGCAGCCGCTGAACGCGCCCATGCCGATTTCCTCCACGCTCGCGGGCAGCGCCGCTTCGGTGAGGCCGCTGCCGTAAAAGGCCCCGCCGCCAATGGCTTTCAGCCCCTCGGGAAATTCGATATGGGTAAGCGCCGCCGTTCCGCTGAAAGCGTCGCCGTCGATTGTTTCCAGACTGGCGGGCAGCGTCACCGATGCAAGGGAAGCGCAGCCCGAGAAGCACTGTTCCGGAATCACGCGCACGCTGTCGGGGATGACGATGCTCTCCAGCTTCTCCGCGCCGCGGAAGCAGGCATAGCCGAGGTCCGTCACATCGCCGAAGAAGCGCACCGTCTTCAGCTCCGGCGCGCCGCCGAAGGCGCCGTTGATCTCGGGGATGGTGCAGGGCGACCAGACTTCCTCAAGGCTCGAGCTGAGGAAGGCGGTGCCGCCGTAGGCGGTGACGTCCTCGCTGACCACCAGCCGGCCGTAAAGACCCTCGTGTACGCCCGTGAGCGTCGCGCCCTCGTCGCTGAAAGTGAGGTACCCGCCCTCGGCCAGTTCGTCCCAGGTCATCTCCAATGCGCCCTCCACATAGAGACCGGGCTGCGCCCAGCCGCACACGGAGCACACGCCGTCCACCCACGTATGCTCGAGGCGGGGGCTGGTTTCGCCCTCCACCACCTCGCCGCACACGGAGCAGGTGCCCGTGCCGGTGTAGCCCTCGCGGGTGCAGGAGGCCTCCGCCGCGCCGGTCACATTTTCCAGCGTGTGCGGGAGGCGGGGGATGTCCTCGCCGTTTTCGAGCCATTCGCCGCAGACCGAGCAGTAGATGTTGCCGGTATAGCCCTCCTCCGTGCAGGTGGCTTCGGCCGCGTACTGCGGCTCGCCGGGCGTATGCGGTAATTTGTCGATTGGCTCGCCAGCCTTCAGCACCAGGTTGCAGTCTACGCACACCTCGTCGCCGGTGTAGCCCTCCCGTTCGCAGGTCGGCTCGCGGTAGCCAACCAGCTGCGTTTCGCCGTGCCCGGTGGCGGGAATGGCCTCGCCCGTGCCGATGGTTGCCCCGCACACGGAGCAGACAGTATCGCCCGTGTAGCCGTCGAGCGTGCAGGTGGCCTCGAGCGCGCCTTCGACCACCTCGGTGTGGGGCAGCATGGCGGTGGCTTCGCCCTCCGCGACGGTTTCGCCGCAGTCCAGGCAGACGGTGTCGCCGGTATAGCCTTCCTGCGCGCAGGTGGCTTCCACAGCGCCGGTCACTTCGGTGTTGCCGTGCTGGCAGCCGCAGGCGCTCAGCAACAGCGCCATGCCGAAAATCAGCAGCGTCAGAAACAGCTTTTTCATGGTTTGTTTCCCCTCTCTCAACATTGTACAGGCCGCAAAAAACTCCCCCGCGACATGCGGGGGAGCCAGACTGTCAAAACCCCCGGAGAGCGCGAGAGGGCTGAAGCCCTTTCGCGCTTTCAATCGTCTCCGGCGGCAGGTTGAAAACCCATAGGGTTTTCAAGTCGGCCAAGGCCGACCGATTTTGACGATTTGAAAAATCGGCAAAATCGCCTCGTGTGCGGCGGGGACGGGGCGATTTTTGCGTCGGGAAATCCTATTTCCCAGAGCAAAAATCGCTTCCTTGCAATTTTCGCTTGTGCCGCAAAGCGACGCGAGCGAAAATTGGTAGGGGTGGTAGCGGCGGGGGAGCTTGCTCCCCCGTCCGCCATCTTGTCAAAAATCTTTTTTGACAAGATGACTCCCCCGCGACATGCGGGGGAGCGTGCCGTTAATACTGCCGGAATCAGGCTCAGCCAATGACCTTCTTGGCGGTCGCGGCCACGTTTTCGGCGGTGAAGCCATACTCCTGGAACAGGAGCTTATAGGGCGCGGAAGCGCCGAAGTGATCCAGGCCGATCACCGCGCCGTCCAGGCCCACATACTTGTGCCAGCCGAGGGTGGCGGCGGCTTCCACAGCCACGCGCGCGCGCACGGCGGAGGGCATGACGCTCTCCTTGTATTCGGCGCTCTGCGCGTCGAACAGCTCAAACGACGGCATGGAAATCACGCGCGCCTTGACGCCTTCGGCCTTGAGCAGCTCCTGCGCGCCCATGCACTGCTCCACTTCGGAGCCGCTGGCCATGAGCAGCACGTCCGGCGTGCCTTCGCAATCGGAGAGCACATAGCCGCCCTTGAGGGCGTCCTTGCCGCTCTTTTCATACAGCGGCAAATCCTGACGGGTGAGCACCAGCGCCACCGGCTGGTTGCCGGTCATGGCCGCCACCCAGCCAGCCGCCACTTCCTTGCTGTCGGCGGGGCGGAACACGGTCAGGTTCGGGATGGCGCGCAGGCCCGCCAGATGCTCCACGGGCTGATGGGTGGGGCCGTCCTCGCCCACGCCGATGGAATCGTGCGTGAGGATATAGGGCACGTTCAGGCCCATGATGGCCGACATGCGCATGGCGTTCTTCATGTAGTCGCTGAACACGAAGAAGGTGGCGCAGTAGGGGCGCAGGCCGCCGTGCAGGCGGATGCCGTTGCAGATTGCGGCCATGGCATGCTCGCGCACGCCGAAGTGGATGTTGTTGCCCTCGGGCGTTTCGGCGGAGAAATCGCCCTTGCCCTTCATGTTGCTCTTGTTGGAGGGCGCCAGGTCGGCGGAACCGCCAAACAGGTTGGGCACGCGCTCGGCCAGGCGGTTAAGCACCACGCCAGAGGAATTGCGGGTAGCGCTCTTGCCCTCGAAGGCCCAGAATTCCTCGTCGTTCATCAAATCCACGGGGATTTCGTCGGCAAACCAGATATCCCATTCCTTCTTCAGCTCGGGATACTTCTTGGCGTACTTGGCGAACAGCTCGTTCCATTCCTTTTCGGCCTCGGCGCCGCGGCGGGCGGCCTCGCCGGTCTGCTCGTACACGCAGGCGGGCACGGCGAAAGGCTCGGTTTCCGGCCAGCCGAGGTTCTTCTTGGTCAGGGCCACGTTTTCTTCGCCCAGGGGTTCGCCGTGGGCGCTGGCCTGGCCGGCCTTGGGCGAGCCGTAGCCGATGGCCGTGTGGCAGACGATCAGGTTGGGCTTGTCGGAATCCTTGGCCACTTCCAGCGCGGCGGCGACTTCTTCGTAGCAGTTGCCGTTGTGCACGTCGATGACGTTCCAGCCGTAGGCGCGGAAGCGCTCGGGCACATTCTCGCGGAAGGCGATATCGGTATTGCCCTCAATGGAGATCTCGTTGTCGTCATACAGGGCGATGAGCTTGTTCAGCTTGAGGGTGCCCGCCAGCGAGCAGGCCTCGTGGGAGATGCCCTCCATCATGCAGCCGTCGCCGAGGATGCAGTAGGTGTAATGGTCGACCACCGGGAAGCCTTCGCGGTTAAACTTGGCGGCCAGGTGCTTTTCGGCCATGGCCATGCCCACGGCGTTGGCAATGCCCTGTCCCAGCGGGCCGGTGGTGGTTTCCACACCCACGGTGTGCTTGTACTCGGGATGGCCGGGGGTCTTGGAGCCGAACTGACGGAAAGACTTGAGGTCGTCAATCGTCAGGCCGTAGCCGAACAGGTGCAGAAGCGAATAGATCAGCATCGAGCCGTGGCCGGAGGAAAGCACAAAGCGGTCGCGGTTGACGAACTTGGGGTTGGCGGGATTGTGGGTCATCGCGCGCCCCCATACGGCGTAGGCCATGGCGGCCGCGCCCATCGGCATGCCGGGATGGCCGGACTTGGCCTTCTGCACGGCCTCGGCACTGAGAATGCGGATGGCGTTTACGACCATCTGTTCCTTGTTCATGGCGAACATCTCCTTTATCTGTGTCGTTGAGATACGTAAACCTCGGTGGTGTCTCTATTGTATCATATCCGTGCCGGTTTGGGCACGATTTTTGGAAATCTTCGCAAGAATTTACGTTCCTTTACCCGCAAGCGCGGCGCGCAGGGGGGAAAGGTCGATTGTTTCGCAGTCCGCGAGCAGCGCGGAGAGCTTTTCCAGCATCCATTTTACGCCCCCGGGCACGTCGCTTTCCAGGTTGAGCGCCATCACCGGGTCGTGTACGCTCAGGCGGAGCTGGAACCAGGCGCTTTCCACCTCGCCGCCGAAGTCGAAGAGGATGCGCACGCCCTCGCGGTTGTCCGGCGCCAGGCGCCAGGAGGGATCCTCAAGCGTGTGGGAAAGGATGGTTTCAATCGCGTCCTGCGCGGCGGCGCGCGTGTCGCCGGCGAGCACATCCAGGCGCAATTCCAGCGATTCCACCGGCTCCTGCAGGCCGTCCAGCAGGGAATAGAGGGTTTTCCCCTCGCGCTTTAAGTCCATGGCCTCGCAGATGAGCATGGTCACAAGGTACATGCCGTCGTCCAGGAAGTGGTTGTCGCGGAAGGCGGCGTGGCCGCTGGTTTCAATGGCCAGGGGGCAGTCGATGCCCTCGCCGTTTAAGCGGATGGCCTCGTCGATCACCTCGCGGTAGCCGCGCTTAAAGCGGTAGTGCGTGCCGCCCCATTCGAAGATGAAGCGCGTAAGCCCCGTGCTGGTTACCGAATCGGTGACGATGGTCAGCCCCGGCTGTTTGGAAAGCAGCATGGCCGCGGTCAGGGCGATGAGGCGGTTTTTGTTGACGAAGCGGCCGTCGCTTAAAACGATGGCGGCGCGGTCGCAATCCGCGTCAAAGAGCACGCCCAGGTCGGCCTCGTTTTTCACCACCGCCCGGGAAAGGGCGCGCATGGCCTCCGGGCTTTCCGGGTTGGGGGCGTGGTTGGGGAAACCGCCGTCCGGGGCCAAAAACTGGCTGCCCTCCACCCACGCGCCCAGGCTTTCCAGGAAACCGGCGTAAAAACCGCCGGAGCCGTTGCCCGCGTCCACAACCACATGCAGCCCCAGCAGGGGCCTGGGGGCGTCGTCGTCCAGCTTGCGCTTTACCAGCGCGCGCAGCGATTCCTGATAGCCGGAAAGCGCGTCGTGGGGCTTGACCAGCCGCACCGGTACGCGCGCGGCCATGGCCAGCTCGATCAGTTTATCCACATCCTCCCCGCGCAGGCCGCCTTCGCGGGTGTGGAACTTAAAGCCGTTGATCTTTGGCGGCAGGTGGCTGGCGGTGATCATCACCGCGCCGTCGGCGTTCGCGCCTTCGTCCAGCGTGGTTAAAAACACGGCCGGCGTGGAGGAAAGGCCGCAATCGAGCACGTCGCTGTCCGCGGCGGTGAGGCCGTCAATCAGCGCTGCCTTCAGGCGGGGGCCGGAGGCGCGCGGATCGTGCCCCACGGCGATGGTCAGGCGGTCGGGCGTGGTGTTTTTCTGCGCGGCGAGCCAAACGGCGAAGGCATAGCCGAGCTTTTTGGCAAATTCGTCGGTCAGCAGGGCCTCGTCGCCGCGGATGGAGCTGCCGCTTTTGAGCCGTGGCCATGTGCATGGGTCGGAAGTCATAACTGCCTCCTTTTTTCGTAATAGATTTCCTGGATTGCGCCCAGCTCGTCGCGGGGCAGGGCGTTTTCGCCGCCGTGAAGCTGGCAAAGGGTGAGCACCTTGGCGATGGACTCCACGCCCTCCAGCCGGTAGGCGGCCACAAGCGCGCTGGGGCCGACGGCCACCAGCCCGTGGTTGGCCAGCAGGAATACGTCGTGCGTGCGCAATACGTCCGGCACGTCCGCGTTGACCGCCTCGGTGCCGGGGCGGCCGTAGCGGCAGAGGGGGATGCGGTCGTAAAGCACGCGCATTTCCGGGTAGGCGCGCGTTTCAATGGGCTTGCCGGCCACGGCGTAGGCGGTGGCAAACGGCGGGTGGGCGTGCGCCACGCCCATCACGTCCGCGCGGCTTTTGTAAATGCACAAGTGCATTTTTGTTTCGCTGGAGGGGACGCGGCCGCTCTTGGCGTAAAGCGTTTCGCCGGTGGCGATGTCCACTTCCACCAGGTCGTCTGCCTCCAATTCCTCCTTGCACACCGCCGAGGGCGTGACCAGGATCGAATCCCCCAGCCGCACGGAAACATTGCCCTCGTAGGCGTTGACCATGAAGCGGCTGTAAAGCAGCTTCGCGGCCTTCAGGCAGTCCTGCGCCCTTTGCGCGCGTTCGTTGTTCATTGGGTATCCTCCTCCCCGGGTTTGCAGGAAATTACGTATTGATACAGCGGTGCGAGGCGCTCAAACCCCGCGCCGATCTCCTCTGCCAAATGCGCCGATTTCGCATGGGAGAAGGGCAGGGCTTTTTCCAGATAAAAGCTCTTGCACGCATACCATGGGCGCAGGATTTCGGGAACCTCCTCCGGCACGGCCAGGCGCTTGTAAGTCTCCCCGTGCAGGGCAAATTCGCCCGCCAGCGCTTCCCAGATGGCGCGGATCTCCTCGGGGGCGGCGCGCATTTGCCGCCGCAGGGCGTTCATCAGCGGGCGGTTGGCGGCATAAAAGCCCATGCCGAAAAACACGCCTTCCGCCTCGATTTCCGCGTAAAAGCCGGGCGTTTTGCCCTTGTCCTCCGATGGGCGGCGGAAGGAAATCCATACGTGGTCGCGATAGGGGGATTTGTCGCGCGAAAAGCGCGTATCGCGGTTGATGCGCGAAAGGGCGCGGTGGGGGCGGGCGTCGATTTCCGGGTCGATGGCCTCGATTCCCTTTGCCAGCGCCTCGGCCAGCGCCAGGCTGGGCGTGCGCACGTCGCGCAGGTACCATTCGCGGTTGTCCTGGAAAAATTCCCGGTTGTTGTTGAAGCGAAGGGCCATGAAGAAGGAGCGGGCGTCTTCGCTGTAACCCTGAAAGCTCATGTCTGGCCGTCCTTTTCGTTCTTTTCGGCGCGCCGGTGCGCGGCGCGCTTGACGGGTGTAAAGCGGTTGGTCTTGCCCAGTTCTTCCTGCCGCTGGCGGCGCTGTTGGGCGATCTTCTCCCGGCGCTGGCGGCGCTGTTTGCGCGAGGTAAGAAACAGCGCCACCGCCAGGCCGGCCAAAAGCGCCAGCGCGCCGATCATCAAAAACAGGAAGGAGGAGTTTTCGCTCAGCTTGACCGACTGCCCCGAAAACGGCGCGTCCTCATCGTCCAGCTGGTCGAGCCGCTGGCCGCCGGCGGTGATTTCAATCATCACCGGGACGCTTTCCACCGTGCGCGTCATGCCGCTTTCCGTGGCGTAATGCAGGGAAAAGGTCAGTTCGCCCGTCTGCGAAACGGGCACGTATACGCGCCGGTAGGTGGTAAATTGCCCGGCGAGGAAGGAAAACTCGCGCAGCGCCGTGCCGGTGCTGGTTTCGGTAAGGGTGGCGTCGCGGGCGTTGGCGTCGCCGGAATTGACGATATAAATGTCCACGGGCAGGTCGCCGGCGGCGGCAATCTGCGTATAGACCGGCTCGGCATAGACGGCGATTTCCCCGGCCCCGGCGGGCAGGGCGCGCAGGGAAACCGGCTCGGTGAGCGTTTCAATGGTGGCCCCGGACGAGCTCAGGGCGCGCACGCGCAGCTGGTAGCTGGCGTCGCCGCGCACGGGATATTCGTGGGTGATGGTGAGCGTCTGCGTACCGGCGCTCATGGTCAGGGCATCGGCGATCAGGCCGCCGTAGCTTTCGTCATAAACGGAGATATCGTAAAAATTGACGTTGCCCAGGCTCATGATGGTGAGCGTGGCGGTGACGGTTTCGCCCACGTTGGCGCTTTCGCGGTCAAGGGAGAGCGTGGCGGTGAGCTGTTCGTCGGCCAGGAGGATGCGCGCCTCATCCAGCGTCACCTCGTATTCCTGGCCGTCCTCGGCGGGCACGGTGTAGCGCAGGCGCGGGGCGGACACGGTGACGTCGTCAATGGTGACGCGGCTGGTGAACAGGCGCGAAGCGCCCACTTCCAATACGTCGGCGCGACCGGAATACTCGCCGGGGGCGTCGTCCACGCGCAGGTTTTCAATGGGCACATTGCCGGTGTTGCGCACGCGGTAGGTGATGGTCACCACATCGCCGGGGCGGGCGTATGTAGAGGTAAACTGGCGGGTAAACTCCACCTCCGCCTGGGCGATGGCGCGTTCGATGGGGCAATCCACGGTGTAATTGACCGTATCGCGGTCGCCGGCCACGCCGTCGTGGGAGAAGATGTAAACGATGCGCCCGTTTTCCAGTTCTTCCTCGCTGACCTCGTGGGCGCGGGTAAACACGCGGCTGTCACCGGCGTCGATCTGGCCGATGGGCTCGGTGCGCAGCCCGTCCGCGGAGGAGATATAGACGTTTTCGGCGTCGTAATCCGAAGTGTTGGTAATGGTAAAGGTAAGCGTCACCGCTCCCGGGTCCACCAGCTCGGCGGGGGAGACGGAAAAGCTGATATCCAGTATGTGCCGAAGGGGCGGCAGCGTGCCCGTGGGCGCGGCCTCAGACATGGCAAAGCCCCCCGCGCACAAAAACGCGAGGGCAAAGGCTGCGAGCAGCGCCGCAAACCTGCGCATGAAGTGGCATACCTCCTTCGGGGTTTGGAAAACGGACATGCTTCCCGGCAAAACGCCGCTTGCCGCGCAATCCTGCGGCCGTTCCGGCGGCGGTTGGGGCGGGATGCGTATTTTCCCGGATACAGGCCCCGCTCCCGGGCGGCAAGCCCTCGGGCCTGCCAGCCGCCGCGCGGCCAATCCGGACGGTTTCCAAACCGTTGAAACCACCGAAAACGCCAAACCTGACGCGCATACCGCCAGGTTTGATGTTGCGGGCGGCCTTGCAAACCCACCCCCGGGCTTCCAGAGGGGAAGCGCGGGAGGGTTTGGCTATTTTCTATTATTCACATCCCGCGCCGGTCTGTCAAGCCTTGTTTACGGTATAGGCCTGGCCAAAAGTTTCCACGGTGGCGGATTTGATCTTCTGTTCGCGGATGGGGCGGTCCTGCGCGCCGGTTTCGGTGTTGGCGATGGCGTCCACGGCGTCCATGCCCTCGATGACCTTGCCGAAGGCGGCGTACTGGCCGTCCAGGTGCGGGGCGTCCTCGTGCATGATGAAGAACTGGCTGCCCGCGGAATCCGGGTGCATGGAGCGCGCCATGGACAAAACGCCGCGGGTGTGCTTTAAGTCGTTCTTCACGCCGTTGCGGGCAAACTCGCCCTTGATGCGCCAGCCGGGGCCGCCCATGCCGGTGCCGGTGGGGTCGCCGCCCTGAATCATGAACCCGGGAATGACGCGGTGGAAAATCAGGCCGTCATAAAAGCCGCTTTCCACCAGGTGCACAAAGTTGGCCACTGTGTTCGGGGCGGTTTCGGGGTACAGCTCCGCCTTGATGACCGAGCCGTTTTCCATGGTGAAGGTGACGATGGGATTTTTCATGATAACGCTCCTTTATGTGTTTTGCGGCGTGGGCTGGGCGGTTTCCTCCTCCTCGCCAACCTTGACGAAGGGGAAGGAATAGCCGTGCGTGTCCACGCGGATGGTGTCGATCTTTGTCACGACCAGAGGGCGGTTGTTGGCATCCACGGCCACGCCGCCCAGCGCGTCGAGCACGGACAGGCTCTCGTCGTCCATGAGCTTGCCAAAGGCGGCGTACTGGCCGTCATAGTCGGTGGGGAAGCTGCCCTGCATGATGAAGAACTGGCTGCCGGCGGAGTCCGGCTCATTCAGCCGGTGGCACATGGAGAGCACGCCGCGCGTGTGCGAGAGCGTATTGCCCTCGTAGCCGTTTTCGGAAAACTCCCCGCGGATGGCGTATCCCGGCCCGCCGGTGCCGTCGTTGAGGGGGTCGCCGGTCTGGACGAATACCCCCGGCACCACGCGGAAGATTTCCAACCCGTCGTAAAAGCCGGAATTGGCCAGGGAGATGAAGTTGGCCACGGTGTTGGGCGCCTGCGAAAGGTACAGCTCGGCGCGCATTTCGCCGCCGTTGCTCAACGTAATGGTGGCGACGGGATTGGGCACGTCCGCATAGGGGTCCGGTTCTTCCTCCTCGCGGCCGCAGCCGGTCAGGGAAAGCAACAGAAGCAGCGCGGCCAGCGCCGCCAGAAGCCTTTTCATGGCGCACCTCCTCACGAAAAGATCAGCGCCCGCTTGCGCGCGGCCATTTCGTCCACGCGGTCTATGTACGCCTCGATGTTTTTCACGTTTGGGGCGCGCTCGATGCGCCGCGCCCGGTCAAACAGCCATTTGGTAATCGCCCCCGCGCCCATGGCCAGCACGCTGGCGGTTTCCTCCATGTTGCCAATGTTGTAAAGGCAGGCCAGGCCAGGCTTTGCGTAGCCGACGTTTTCCAGGTTCCCGGCCATGTATTTCTGGCGGTAGAGGTAATAGGGCTTCCAGCCCCCGCCCATGAGCGTTTCCCGGGCCAGCGCCGTCATCTTTTCCGCCTCGCCCGCCGGGGTGAGGCCGTGGCCGCCGCCCTGCACGTGCATCTGTTCGTGCAGGCGGCTGGAGCGCTTGATGGCCAGCGCGTGTACGGTGACGCTCTCCGGGGCCAGGGAAACGGTGGTTTCCAGCGTGCGGGCGAAGTCGGCAAGCGTTTCGCCCGGCAAGGCGGCGATCAAGTCCATGTTGATATCGTCAAACCCAGCCTCGCGGGCGAGGCGGTAGGCCGCGATGGTCTCCTGCGCGGTGTGGGCGCGGCCAATGCGCCTGAGCGTATCGTCGTTGAAGGACTGGGGGTTGACGGAGATGCGCGTGGTTCCCGAGCGCTTGAGCATTTGCAGCATCGGCATGTCGATGGTGTCCGGCCGGCCGGCCTCTACCGTCCATTCCACCGCCCCGGGGAAGGCTTCGCGCGCGGCGGAAATCAATTCCTCCAATGCTTCGCGGGGGATGGCCGTGGGCGTGCCGCCGCCAAAGTACACGGCGCGCGCGCGCAGGCCCTTTTCGTTTACGATTTGCGCGCTCAGGGCGATTTCGCGCTTCAGCGCCCGCACATAGGGGGCCACCAGATGCCCGTCGCCAATTTCGCCCGCGGAGAACGAGCAGTAGGCGCAGCGCGTCTTGCAGAAGGGGATGCCGATGTATGCGTCGAAGCTGTCTTTGGGCGGCGTGCGCAGGCCGTTTTGCATGGCGTGCATGTCGTCAAGCAACTTGGCGCGCCCCTCCGTGACGTCGAACACGTCCACCAGCGTGCGCACCGGGTCCAGCCCTTCTTCCAGCGCCTCGTAATACAGGCGCGAGGGGCGGATGCCGGTCAGCGAGCCCCACGGGGGCCGCACGCCGGTCAGCCTTTTCAGGGTTTCGTACAGGGCCAGCTTCACCGCCCGCTTGCGCAGGCGCTTTTTTTCCAGTTCGTCCTCGCCGTCGCGCCCCTGCACGCGGAATACGCTCACCGGCCCGCCGCTGACCTGGTCGCACCAGTTGCCGTTCTGGCGGCTCACGGAGTGCTCCACGCGCACGTCCGCCTCGCCTTCCTCGTTGAAGAAGATGGGCGCGCCGCCGAAAAACAGGCGCGCGACGTCCGCCAGGTCCTGTAAAAAACCCGTTTCCGGGGTAAAGATGCGTATGGTCATAGCTGATAGCGCGCCCTTTCGCGCGCGATGGTCGTTTCCTCGCCGTGGCCGGGATAGACGCGCGTTTCGCCCGGCAACGCAAACAGTCTCACCAGCGAGGCGCGCATGTCCGCGGCGTTGGAGCCGGGGAAGTCCACGCGCCCGTAACCGGCGCAAAACAGCGTATCGCCGCTGAAGAGCACGCCCTCGCCGCGCGCGTACAGGCAGACGCCGCCGGGGGTGTGCCCGGGCGTGGGGATGATTTCCAGGTTTACGCCGCATATGTCCAGCGTACCGGCGTAGGGAACAGCCTTCAAGCCCCGCGGCGCGGGCAGGCGCGAGGCGGCGGGGTTGTAGAGGTTGAGCCGCTCGTCGTTCAGGGCGGGAACATCCGCGCTGGCGGCGTAGAGCTTCGCGCCCGTGTCGGCAATCAGGCCGGGGGCGGCGAGCATGTGGTCGAAATGGGCGTGGGTCAGGCATACGCCTTCCAGCCTGCGCCCGGCCAGCGCGCGCACCAGGGCGGCGTAGTCGTCGCCGGGGTCGATGATGAAAACGCCTTCGCCCGTTCCGGCGGAGACGATATAGGCGTTTTCCTCCAACATGCCGCACACGACGGCTTCGATTTTCAGCATCTTAAAACACCTTCCGGCTGTCGATGAGGATGGTCACCGGCCCGTCGTTGACCAGTTCCACGTCCATGTGGGTTTGGAAACGGCCGGTTTCCACATGCAGCCCCCGCGCTTCCAGCATGGCCTTCATCTGCTCCAGCAGCGGTTCGGCCACTTCCGGCCGCGCCGCGGCGATGAAGCTGGGGCGGCGGCCGTGGCGCGCGTCGCCCAGCAGCGTGAACTGCGATACCAGCAAAATCTCCCCGCCCACGTCGGCGATGGAGAGGTTCATCTTGCCCTCGCTGTCCTCAAACACGCGCAAACCGGCCAGCTTGTCCGCGCACAGGCGCGCGTCGGCCTCCGTATCGCCGGTTTCGGCCCCGGCCAACACCATGTAGCCCTTGCCAATTTTGCCGGTAATTTCTCCTTCCACGGTCACGCTGGCGCGCGCGACCCGCTGAACCACCAATCGCATAATATCACCTCGCCACCCGGAACACTTCGATGACGTCCGGGCGCTTTTGTAAATCTTTGAGCAGCTTGTCAAGCTGCTGCGTGGTCTTGATGACGATGGTCATGCTCATCGTACACAGGCCTTGCTTGTTTTTTACCGTGTGCGCGGTCACGGCGGTGACGGGCACATCCTGCGCGGCAAACATCAGGCTGATTTCCGCGAACAGGCCGGCATGGTCGTAGCAGAGCATTTGAATATCGGCCTCATAGCTGCCCGCGCCGGAGGATTCCCATTCCACTTCGATCATGCGCTCCGGCTCCACGCCCGAATCCTTCAGGTTGATGCAGTCGGCGCGGTGCACGCTCACGCCGCGGCCGCGGGTGATGTAGCCGACGATATCGTCGCCCGGCAGGGGGTTGCAGCAGCGCGCAAAGCGCACCAGCATGCCGCTTTCGCCCTTGACAATCACGCCGTTGGACGAGGAAGAGGCGACCTGCTTTTTGGCCTCCTCCTGCTTTTCCGGGGGCGGCAGGGGGGCCGGTTCGGGCTTGTAGTGCTTTTTATATTCTTCCGCCAGGCGGTTGAGAAGTTGCAGCGTGGAAAGCCCGCCAAAGCCGATGGTGGCGTACAGATCGTCCAGCGAGGAAAGGGAGTAGCGCTTGAACACCGGCTCGAGGATGTCGTTCTTGGTAAGCTGGGACATGGTGTAGCCCTGCTTTTTGGCCTCGGCGGCGAGCATTTCCTTGCCCTTGACGATGTTTTCCTCGCGCTCTTCCTTTTTCAGCCAGGCGCGGATTTTGGCCTTGGCCTCGCTGGTCTTGACGATGTTCAGCCAGTCGCGCGAAGGGCCGTGGGAAGCCTGCGAGGTCATCACCTCGACAAAATCGCCGGTTTCGAGCTGGCTGGACAAGGGCACGATGCGGCCGTTGACCTTGGCGCCGATGCAGCGGTTGCCCACGGCGGAATGGATGCGGTAGGCAAAGTCCAGCGGCGTGGCCCCGCGCGGCAGGGACACCACGTCGCCCTTGGGCGTAAAGACGAACACCTCGTCGGCAAACAGATCGAACTTCAAAAGCTCGCCAAAGTCCGAGGAATCGCGCGCCTCGCTCTGCCAGTCGAGGATGCGGCGCAGCCAGCTCAGCTTGGTATCCAGCTCGTCGATCTGCTTGCCTTCCTTGTAGCGCCAGTGGGCGGCGATGCCGTATTCGGCGGTGCGGTGCATTTCAAAGGTGCGAATCTGCACCTCGAAGGGGCTGCCCTGGTTGACCACCGTGGTGTGCAAAGACTGGTACATGTTGGCCTTGGGCAGGGAGATATAGTCCTTGAACCGCCCCGGCACCTGCGGCCAGAGCGTGTGCACCACGCCCAGCACATAATAGCAGTCCTGCTGGGTGTTCACCAGCACGCGGATGGCGATTAAGTCGTTGATCTGGTCGAAGGTCTTGTTCTGGGACTTCATCTTCTTGTAAATGGAATAGAAGTGCTTGGGCCGGCCTTCGATTTCGGCCTTGATGCCGGTTTTGCGCAGGCTGTCCTGCAATTGCTGGGTCACCGAGGCGATGAGCTTTTCGCGCTCCTCGCGGCGCATGCCCACCTTGGCCACCAGGTCGTAGTAGCCGTCGGGGTCGATATAGCGCAGGGAGAGGTCCTCCAGCTCCCATTTGATGGTGTACACGCCCAGCCGGTGCGCCAGCGGCGCGTAGATATCCAGCGTCTCGCGGGCGATGGGCACCTGCCGCTCCGGCTTCTGATATTTGAGCGTGCGCATGTTGTGCAAACGGTCGGCCAGCTTGATCAGCACCACGCGGATGTCCTTGGCCATGGCCAGGAACATCTTGCGCAGGCTTTCGGCCTGCTGTTCCTCGCGCGAGGAAAAGTTGAGCTTGGACAGCTTGGTCACGCCGTCCACCAGCAGTTCCACATCCTGCCCGAAGGTTTCGCGGATGGTCTGGCTGGTGATCTCCTCCACGTCTTCCACGCAGTCGTGCAGAAGCCCGGCGGCGATGGTGGTGGCGTCCAGCATCAGGTCGGCAAGGATCACCGCCACCGCGCAGGGATGCACGAAATAGGGGTCGCCGCTCTTGCGCCGCTGCTCGCGGTGCGCCTGCTCGGAAAAGGCGTAGGCGCTGCGCACCAGCTCCATGTTGTCGTCGGGATGGTAGCGGCGGATCTTCTCAATCAGCTCGTCTACCGAGATATAGGGACAGTTGCTTACCTTGTCGTTGTTCACAGCCGCTTACCTCCCTTCCTGGGGCGTGCCTGTATTCTCCAAAATGCCCGGGTCTGGCGGGCTTTTATCATCTGTCGGGGCCGCTTTTGGCGGGCCGGGGAACGCGCCGCAAGGCTTCCGGCGCGAGGGGCGCCGGGTGGCCGCGAAAGCCGCCCTACGCGCGCAGTCGCAGAATCTGCTTTACCACGCCGCTTTGCATGGGGTCGCGCTTTTCCATGGGCAAAAGGCGCGCGCCGGTTTCGTCCGTTTCAATCAGGCGCATGTCCGCGAGCGCCAGGAACGCCGCGCCTGCGCCCACAGCGCTCAATCCGCATTCCGCGCCCACCAGCCGCCACAGGCCGTCCAGCCCTTCATAGCGCGCCGGGCGGCGCAGGATATCGCGCAGGGCGCGATAGGCGCCGCGCATGCCGTCCACATCGGGCAGCTCTGCGCGCCAGGCGCATGTGGGCGCGCCCTCGATCTGCCCGGCCCAAATCACGCGGCGGTAACAGCGCGAAACCGCGCCCACAGGCAGCAGGCACACGGCGTTGAAAGCGCGCTCGTCCGCGGGATACGCGCCCACGGCCAGATCAAAGCGCGTTGGCGGCTCCTTTTCCAGTATGTCCAGCAAAAAGGCCGCCTCGTCAAAATCCGCCGCCGCCAGCAGCGTGCCCTGCGGCGCTTCGTCAAAATACGCGCGCACCGCCGCCGCGTCCAACCGCGTGCCGCCGGAAAGGTCTATTTCTTTATTATAAAACAGTTCTGTTAAGAAACGAACCACGAGCGCGTCCCGGCGGGCATGATTCGCGGAAATTCGCGCCCGCGCGTCCAAAGGTTCCATGGCGCGCAGCTCGATTTCCACGCTGGAGCGCCCCTGCCAGGTGTTGATTTTTGGCGAAAAGAGCAGGTCGTGCTCGCCATGCAGCCCCCCGGCGCGCTCCCCGGCGGAAAACATCACCCCGGTGAGCTGTCCGCCCCCGTCGCGGGCGGTGAGCCGCAGGTGCGCCCCGTCGCGCCCCACGCGCCGCGCGTTTTCCAGCGTGGCCTTCGCCCGCAGCACCGGGGCGGGGTTGCCCATGCCCGTGGGCTGCATCTTTTCCAGCGCCGCCACGGCGTAGGCGTCCAGTTCGCCAAGCGATACGCTTAAATCATATTCCAGCGACGGCACATACGTTTCCGCAGGCACGGTTTCCCACAGGTGCTTTTCCAGCGCCTGGCAAAACGGCTCGAGATTTTCGCGCGAAAGCGTCAGTCCCGCCGCCTGCTTGTGGCCGCCGAAGCGGGTAAGCCATTCTCCGGCCGCGGTGAGCGCGGCGAAGATGTCCACCCCGGGGATGGAGCGGCAGGAGCCTTTGAGCACGCCGTCTTCGTCGCTGAGGAGGATGGTGGGATAGTGGTATTTTTCCACCAGCCGCGCCGCCGCCAGGCCCAGCACGCCCGTGTTCCAACCCGCGCGGGCGAGCACGATGGCGCGGCGGGCGGGGAAGTCGAAACCGGCCAGCATGGCCTCGGCCTGTTTGAGAATTTCGCCCTCCACGTTGCGGCGCTCGCTGTTTTCCGCCTCCAGGGCGGCGGCAAGGGTTTCGGCGCGCGCCTCGTCGTCCGTCGTCAGAAGCTCCAAACCGCGCCGGGCGCTGCCCAGACGTCCACCGGCGTTCAGGCGTGGGCCGATCTGGAAGCCCAGGTGCCCGGCGGTGAGGGCGCGCCCCTCCAGGGCGGCGGCGCGCTTGAGCGCCGCGATGCCCACGCGGGGCTGCTTATTCATGCGCTCCAGCCCGGCGCGCACGATGAAGCGGTTTTCATCCAGCAGCGGCACCACGTCCGCCACGGTGGAAAGCGCCGCCAGGTCGATGTATTCCATGGCCGCCGCCCGGCCGGAGAGCGCTTCCACCAGCTTGAAGGCCACGCCCGCGCCGGAGAGGTGCGGGCAGGGATAGCCGTTGAGCAGCGGGTTGACCAAGGGGCAGGCGGGCAGCGCTTCGCCGGGGCGGTGGTGGTCGGTGATGACGATGTCCATGCCCAGCGACAGGGCCAGTTCCGCCATGTCCACGGCGTTCACGCCGCAGTCCACCGTCACCAGCAG
Source organism: Candidatus Pullichristensenella stercorigallinarum (assembly GCA_018712945.1). Lineage (GTDB taxonomy): Bacteria > Bacillota > Clostridia > Christensenellales > Aristaeellaceae > Pullichristensenella > Pullichristensenella stercorigallinarum. Next base: position 57,272 of record DVFZ01000095.1, read on the forward strand.
ACCGGTATCCGCCGCCAGGGCGCGCACGGCCTGTTCGTTTAAGCCATAGCCCTCGCGGTGGCGGTCGGGAATGTAGGCGCGCACATCCGCGCCCAGGGATTTCAGGTGCAAACAGAGGATGGCCGAGGCGGTGACGCCGTCTACGTCGTAATCGCCATACACGCAGATGCGCCGCCCGGCCTCGAGCGCCGCGCGCAGGTGGGAAACGGCCTTGTCCATGTCCGAAAGCAGCATGGGGTCGCGCAAAAGCGAGGGATCCGGGCTTAAAAACGCCTCGGCCTCGGCGGCGGAGGCAATGCCCCGCTGGATGAGCAGGGCGTGCAGAAGCCGCGGCATGCCCTCCGGCCGCTCGAAGAACGTCCTTTCCGCTTCCCGTTTGCGATAGACCAGCATGTGCGCCTCCGTTTTCCCTTGTAAAAGTGGTGAAAAAGGAATTCGGAACCGTTCCGATCCCGAATTCCCTTGCGTCAGAAATTATTTGGAATGCTTGCGGCGCGCGCCCAGGCAGGCCCACAGGCGGCCGGTAATCTGGGTGGCGGAAAGCAGGCTGGAAAGCGCTCCGGCCAGCACCGGCACGGCCGCGGCGCGCACGGGCGACGGCCCGAGAACCAGCATCAATACGGCGGCCAGCAGCGCCGGCACGGCCACGGAAGCGGCGCGGCCAAGCGCCATGGGCGCGTCGCGCGCGATGATTTCCTCGCGGGAGGCGCGGGCCATGCCCGGGGTGCGGCTGGTTTCGCGGTAGCGGCCCAGCACCAGCGCCCCGGCCGTCAGCGAGCACACGGCGGCAAAGGCCACCGCCGCGGTGAAGGCCAGCTCCACGCGCAGCGCCCAGCCGAAGATGGCGGCCACAGCCACGGCCACCAGCGCGTCGCACACGCAGGAGGCCAGCGCCGCCAGCGCCCCGCTCAGGCCAAAGCGGATGGCGATGTACACGCAGGCGAGCACGCACGCGGCCAGCAGCGCAAGCACGGCCGGGCCAATCGCGCCGCCAACGGCGGATACGTTCTGGATGGACACCAGGCGCGCGTTCGCGTAACGGGCGGTCAGCGCCGTGGTCAGCGCCTCCTGCGCCGCCTCCAGCGCGGCGGCGTCGGCTCCGGGCACGCGAATCTCCACGTCGGTCATGCTTCCCGCCGCGACGGTGGCGGCAGTTTCCGCGGCGTCGCCGGTAGTTCCCGTTTCAGCAGCCTCATCTGTGGTACCGGCGGCTTCGTCCGTAGTGTCGGCGGCTTCGGTACCGGCAGCTTCAGTACCGGCAGCCTCATCCGTGGTACCGGCAGTTTCGTCCGTAGTGTCGGCAGCTTCAGTGCCAGCAGCCTCGTCCGTAGTATCGGCAGCTTCAGTGCCAGCAGCCTCGTCGGTAGCACCGGCGGCTTCAGTGCCAGCCTCGTCCGTAGTACCGGCAGCTTCGTCCGTAGTGCCGGTAGTCTCGTCGGTAGTACCGGCAGCTTCAGTACCGGCAGTCTCGTCTGTGGTACCGGCGGTCTCGTCCGCGCTCTCGTCTTCGGGCAGCGTGGCTTCGGCCTTTACAATCTGATAGCCGTCCACGCCCGCCTCGCGCACGGCCCCGGCCACGTCCGCAAGGGCGTATTCTTCGCCCAGCGCGTACCGGGCCACCGCGCCGCCGCCAAGGTCAAGGCCGGGGCGCAGGCCAGCGCCGCACAGCTGCATTACCAGCGCCACCACGACCAGCGCCGCCGGGATCGCCGCGCAGGCGCGCGGGGAGAGGGAGAACTTCTTTTCCGACGCCTTTACGGCGTAGGGCTTATCGCTCAGGCGCAGGGCGTTGCCCACCAGGAAGCAGGCCAGAACCAGCAGCACCGCCAGCGCGCAGACCGCCGATACCAGCAGCGCGGAGGCGAAGTTTTTCACCGCGTCGCCGCCCAGCCAGTACATGGCCGCCACCGCCAGCAACAGCACCAGGCCCATGTCGGCGCAGGCCACCAGCGTGGGCCGCTTGGCGCGGCGCAGGGCGGTGAGGGGCGCGTAGCCCGCGCTTGCCTCGCGGGCATAGCGCTCCAGCAGCAGGGCAAAGCCGCCCGCCACCATGCAAAGCCCGGGCAGAAGGCCGAGCGCGCCCGCCAGCGACAGGTGTACAAACGAAAGCTCGCACACGAGGATGACCGTAAGCAGCGCCCAGACCAGCACGCCCAGCGCCGCCGCCGCGCCCGGCAGGCGGTAGCGGGCGATCAGGCCGATGACGGCGAGCGCCAGCGCCGCGCACAGGGCCACGGCCACCAGCGTACCGGCGTTTTCGCCCATCAGGGGGCTGATGTTTTCCACGCGCACGGTTTCCATTTCCAGCGGCAGCTCGCCCGAGGCGAGGATCGCCGCCAACCGCTGCGCGGCGCGGGTACCGGCGGCATAGTCGGCGTAATTGGTCAGGGCGATAAAGCCCGTATTGCCGGAGATCATCTGCTCCAGCGTAGAGGAGAAGATCAATTCGTCATCCAGGTAGACCGAAAGCGTCTGCCCGGCGATTTCCGCCGCGGTTTCGGCGAAGCTGTCCGCCACCGCGCCGGAAAGGGTGAAGTTCACCGCGCCGTAGGGGTTGCTCTCGCTGTCGTAAACGGCGCCCACGGTGGGAGAGGAAAGGTCCGCGCCTTCCAGCACGGCGTTTCCATCCGCGTCGCGGATTTCCACATGGCCCGTGGCGCCGATGGCGGCAAGGTCTTCCTCCGCGCCCGAGGCGTCGGGCACCTCCACGCGCACGCCCGCATCCGTGCGGGCGACGGTGGCCTCGTTCAAATCCAGCGCCTCCAGACGGGCGCGCAGCGTTTGCGCCGCGCTGTCCAGCTGGCTGTCAAGATCCTCGGCGCTCGCGTCCGCCGCCGCGTATTCAGCGGAAACGCCGCCGCCCAGGTCCAGCCCCGGCTTCAGGAAATCGGCGAAGGGATAAAATCTGTATTTGCCGACGCGCAAGCTGCCGCTCAACCCCAAAATGGCGATCAGAACGACCAGCACGAGCACGACGCCCAGTTTGATTTTGCTCTTGGTTTTGGCTTGCATAGGCCCGGCCTCCCAGTACGGTCTTAATGATTTATTATTATAAAACGCCGGGGCGGGCGCAGTCAATAGATTAACGAAAAGTGCCCCGATTTGAACGAATTTCTGTGGTATGATGGCGGGCAAAGGCGGTGATTTTCATGCGCATACGCTCCAACCCGCACACGCATACGTCGTTTTCCGATGGGCGGGATACGCCTCGGGAACAAATCGAGCGCGCCCTGGCGCTGGGCTTTATGGCCCTGGGCTTTTCCGACCATGCCGTGCAGGAGGTGGACGCCTTTACCGGCATCCCCAAAGAGCGCGAGGAGGCTTACCGCCGCGAGGTGCGCGCCCTGGCCCGGGAATACGCGGGCCGCATCCGCGTCTATCTGGGGCTGGAGCTGGACAGCGAGTTCGGCCTGGCCCGGCTGGAACAGTACGATTATATTATCCTGAGCAACCATTACGTGCGCGGCGGCAACGCGCGGGCGCTGGTGGATTGCAGGCCGCGGCGCGACCAGGTGTTCGCCGTGCGAGATTTGGCCTATGGCGGCGACGGCGCGGCCATGGCCGCCGCCTATTTTGAGCGATTGGGCGCGCAGGCGCTGGAAATCCGCCCGGCCATCGTCGGCCATTTTGATATCGTCAAGTACTTCAATGGCGGCGGGGCGCTGTACGATTGCGCCGACCCGCGCGTGCGCCGGGCGCAGGCGGCGGCGTTGGAAGCCATTAAAAAGAGCGGCGCGCTTCTGGAGGTCAACACCGGCGGCATGGCGCGCGGCTATGTAGACGAACCCTACCCGGCGCGGGAAATTTTGCGCCTGTGGCGGGAGATGGGCGGCGAGGTCGTCCTCGGTTCGGATTGCCACGACCGGGCGCTGCTGAATTACGGCTTCGACGCAATGGTGGCCCTTTTGCGCGAAGAAGGCTTCGCGGGCGTGTACGAAATGGGTGGCGTGGGGGAACCGGTGTTTGTCAAACGGCGGCTGTGAGGATTTTACATGGCGCAGACGCGGGGCGGATGTCCTCTTTGCATTTCCATGCTATCATGGGCGGATGGCGGAAAACGCCTGTGATGGGAGGAAAAGCGGATGAGGACGTTTATGCGGCTGGCGCTGATTGCGTTGGCGGCCACGATTGTGCGCATTGCCGGGCAGCTCTGTATTCCCGCCGGGCGGCAAAGCGTGCTTGCGCCCAGTATATTTGCGCAGAACGGAACCATGCCCGCGGCGTTCACGGTTTATGGGCTGTTGGCCTACGGCCTGATTGCCGCCATGTTCCTGCTCGTGCGCGATGGCATTCCCGGCCGTGGGCCGGTGCGGGGGCTGAAGTACGGGCTTTCCTGCTGCGCGGTGTGGGTTGTATATCTTTGGGAGCCGTTGCCGCACGTCGCGCCGCTGGACAGGATTACCTATCCGCTGGCGGATGGCGCGGCGCTGTTGGTGATGGGCCTGCTGTGCGGGGCGCTGCTGCCCGCGCGCGCGGCGGTGCAGCGAACGCCCCTGCGCCTGTTGCCGGCGGCGGCGGTGGCCGTCTGCTTCTGGGCCGGGCGGCTTGTGCAGTACCGCGTGGTGGGGATTTATTCCGCTTTTGAGGCGCAGCCCGTGCAGACGCTTTTGTGGACGGCGCTGACCGGCGCGTGCGTGGGGTTGACCATGGCTTGGCTGCGGCGCGCCGTCGCCGCGCACGGCCGCCTGCGCCGCGCGGCGCTGTTGGGCCTTTTGCTCTTTGGCGCGGACCTTTTGCTGTTTAATTTCTTTATGCCCTTGGTATTCGATGCGGACATTCCCGATTTGCTTTTGCGCACGCTGACCGACGTCCTGGCGGTGGCGGCGGGGTGCCTGGCTTTCGGGGAAGAAGGAGAGGAACGATGAAAAACGCGATTATCTACGGCAGCCGCTACGGGTCGGCGCGCCGCTACGCAGAGGAATTTTCCGAGCGCATCGGCGTCCCGGCCTACGCGTTCGACGAAGGCCCCGACCTGCGGGATTGCGATGTGCTGGTCTTTTTCGGCGGCATGTATGCGGGCGGCGTGCTGGGCCTGAAGCAGACGCTGCGGGGCATGGAAGGGGAAATGCCGCGCCGGTTGCTGATTGCCACGGTGGGGCTGGCCGACCCGCGCGAGGCCGAAAACGAAAAAAACCTGCGCGAGGCCGTGGAGCGGCAGGTTCCCAAAGCGCTGTTGCCGCGGACGGAAATTTTCCACCTGCGCGGCGGCGTGGACTATGCCAAATTGAGCCTGGCGCACCGGGGCATGATGCGCCTTGTATACGAAAAAGCCCGCCGCATGCCGGAGGCGGAGCGCGGCGCGGAGGACAGGGCCATCCTGGATACCTACGGCAAGGCCGTGGACATGGTGGACTTTGCGGCGCTGGACGATATCTGCGCGGCGCTGCGGCGGGCCTGACGAACCGGCGAAAACGGGCCGGCCTGCGCCGGCAGCGCGTGAAAACCCGCTTTGCAACGCGGGCGCCCCGCTGGAAGGCGTGCGGTTTTTGAAATGATGGCTGGGGCGTGCAAACATTTTGCACAGACAGGCGCAGCCCCAAAAATGTCCGGACGGATGTTAGGGGCGTTTCGCGTTGCCCGCCCAAAATTTGACGCCGGAGGGGCCGTCCCCCTCCGGCATTTGCCGTTTTAAGGATGTGTGTTTGACCGCTTTTGCGCCCGCCGCCGTTTCAAGGCCTGCGCCCCGCCGGTACCGGCCAGGGCAAGCAGGGCCGCCGCCGGGACGAAGCTGAGCGCGCAGCGCAAGGCGTCCCCACCGCCGGGCAACGCGAAAGCGGCGCTGCTTTGCGGCGCGCTGGCGGCACAATATACGTCGATCGCGTCGCCCACCCGCAGGGCGCGGAATGCGTCCTCGGAAGCGATGCGCGCCGTGCCCTCGTAGCTTTCCCCGCCTGCCTCGTAGCCGTAGCGGATGCTGAATATATCCGATGTATCGCCCGCGGCGGAGCGGCGCTTTTCCAGCACCACGCCGCGCGTTTCCACCGCGCCGCGCGCCAGAGCGGCGCTGGTTTGCAGGGCGGCGACGCCTTCATGAACCGTCATCACCGCGCCCGCCAGCAACAGAAGCGCCAGCAGTATGTTTATCCACCGACCGTCCCGCCGCGCCTTGCCCATCGCCTTTCCCTCCCTGCCTCCATTATAAAGGCCATATTTGAGGAAATTGCGGGCGGGCCGTCTTGCGCGGGTTAATTCACAGGGCGTCAGAAGCCGTCGCGGTCGATTTCGTCGTCAAAATCGTCGTCGCCGTCGAAGCTGTCGAAATCGTCGAAGTCGTCGAAACCGTCGCCCTCGCCGCCGTCGAATGCCCCGTCGCTTTCGTCATCCTCGTCGTCCTCGTCAAAGCCGTCGAAGCCGTCGCCGTCGTCGTCGAAAAGGTCGTTGCCGAAGCCGCCCTCGCCGTCGTCCATGTCGGCCGCGTCGTCAAAAAAGCCGTCCTCGTCCCAGCGCTCCGGCTCCCAATGCAGGGCGGTTTCCAGAAATTGCAGGCCGATGTAGGCCTCCTGCGGGGTAACGTGGCCGTCGCCGTTAAGGTCGAGAAAATCGCTCAAAAAGTCCTTTTCCATGCCGATGCCTCCCTGTCAGAAGTCGCTTTTTCCCGCTGCCAGCCCGGCTTTGCGCAAAAAGGAGCGCGCCTCGCTGGAGGGTTCGCGCGCGCATAGCAGGCCGTAGGGAATGGCGTAGTCCCATTCCACGGGCAGCGTGGTAAGCCCCGGGTGCACGTCCTTCCAGCACTCCAGGGTCAAAAGCAGTTTCCCTTCGCGCGCGCAGCGGTTGAATACGGAAATATCGTAAAAATGGTCGGCGTCTTCAATGCGCACCTGCGGGCGTTCGCGCTCCAGGGCGTCGCGCAGGCGGTCGTTGGCGGGCGAATCGCCGCGCTTGACCATCACCAGCGTTTCCCCGCGCAGGTCGCGCATGCGCAGGCGTTGCCTGCCCGCCAAAGGATGGCCGATGGGCGCCGCGACGCAATGACTGTACGCGCCCAGGGGAAGAAAGCGGCACAGGCGCAGCCACTGGGCCGAATCGCACACGCCGACGATGAAATCAAAATCCGCGCCCACGCGGGCGACGACGGAGAGGATGCCCGCGCGGTCGTCGTCAAAGGGCGTCACTTCGATTTTGAACCCGGAAGCGCGCTCGCCCAGCCGCTGCCATAAATCCATAAACGGCTTGCAGGGGTTGAGCAGGCTCGTGCCCACGCGCAAAACGCTCTTTTCCGCCTCCATGGCCCGCCGCGCCTCGGCAAGCGCCGCCTCGCCTTCGCGCTGCATTTTCCGGGCGTGGCGGTAGAGGATTTCCCCGCCCGCCGTCAGGCGCACGCCCCGGCGGCTGCGCTCCAGCAGCTTCAGCCCCAGCTCCGCCTCCAAGGCGTTCACCTGCTTCATCACCGCCGGCGGCGAAAGGAACAGCCGCTCCGCCGCCTGGTTGAAGCTGCCGCAGTCCGCCACGCAGATCAGCGTTTTCAAGCCCTCGGAAATCATATTGTACCCTCCGCGGTATTAACCCATGGTAAATACATATTAGCGGATTTGTTCTTCCCTGTCAAGCGCAAAACGGGTATAATGCGTTCAGAACGTCAAAGGAGGAAGCGAACATGGCGGCACTGATCGCGTACTTCTCCCGCGCGGGAGAAAACTACTTCAGCGGCGCGCTGCGCACCGTGCAGGTGGGCAACACCGAGCTGGTGGCGAAAACGCTCGCGGAGCTGACGGGCGCGGAGCTGTTCAAAATTGAAATGGCGGCTCCCTACGCGCAGGGGTACAACGAGTGCATCGAGGAAGCCCGCGCCGACCAGCGCCGCGACGCCCGGCCCGAGCTGCGCGCCTGCCCGGAAAACCTGGACGCCTACGATACCATTTATTTGGGCTATCCGAACTACTGGGGCACCATGCCGATGGCGGTGTTCACCTTCCTGGAGCGCTACGACTTCACCGGCAAGACAATCCATCCCTTCTGCACCCACGAAGGCAGCGGCCTCGGCCACAGCGAAAAGGACATCCGCCGCCTGTGCCCGGGGGCGAAGGTGGAAGCCGGGCTGGCCATCCAGGGCGGCCATGCCAAAGAAGCGCGCAAGGCGCTGGAAAACTGGATTCACAAATAAAAGGAGGCAATACAATGGAATTTGCAACGCTGAACAACGGCGTAAAAATGCCCATGCTGGGCTACGGCGTTTACCAGGTGGACGCGGCGGAGACGCGCCGCTGCGTGCGCGACGCCCTTTCCGTGGGCTATCGCCTGATTGATACGGCCCAGGCCTACGGCAACGAGGAAGGCGTGGGTCAGGCCCTGCGCGACAGCGGCCTGCGCCGCGACGAGGTGTTCATCACCTCCAAGGTGTGGATTGCCAACGCCGGCCAGGAAAAGGCCGCCGCGTCCATCGACGAATCCCTGCGCAAGCTGGGCTGCGATTACATCGACCTGATGCTCATCCACCAGCCCTTTGGCGACTACTACGGTGCCTACCGCGCCATGGAGGAGGCTCTGCGCGCGGGCAAGCTGCGCGCCATCGGCGTGAGCAACTTCGGCCCCGACCGCCTGATCGACCTGTATACCTTCGTGGATATAAAGCCCGCCGTCAACCAGATTGAGACGCACGTATTCCAGCAGCAGAAGCGCGCCCACGCGGTGCTTGCAAAGTACGGCGTGCTGCACCAGTCCTGGGGCCCGTTTGCCGAGGGGCGCAAGGGGCTGTTCACCAACCCGACGCTGGTGGAGATTGGCGCAAAGCACAACAAGAGCGCCGCGCAGGTCGCCCTGCGCTTCCTGATGGACAGCGGCGTGGCGGTCATCCCCAAGTCCACGCACATAGAGCGCATGGAGCAGAACTTCGACGTGTTCGATTTCGCCCTCGACGGCGAGGACAAACAGCGCCTTGCGGCCCTGGACGAGGGCGAAAGCGCCTTCTTCTCCCACTACGACCCGGAAACCGTGGAGTGGTTCATGAGCTTTTCCGGGCGCTGAACGGCAAAGCGCCGCAAAGGCGCGGCTGTGCTTTATCCCCTGAAACGCGGAAACGCCGCCTTCTTTCCCGAGGGATGGAAGGCGGCGTTTTTGCGCCGGTATATTTCTTTTTCAGACGCGGACGTCCCGCCGGCCCGCGCCCAGAACGGCGGCCGCCGCGCCCGTGGCCAGCAGCAGGATTTGCGCCGCCAGTACGCCGCCGGGCAGCGCGAACGCCGGGTCGAGGGCGTCAAGCGAAGCGGGATAAGCGCTGAAGAAACTGCCGTTGAGCATGGACAGCGCCTGCGGCAGCGGCAGCACCATCAGCACAAAGGGCAGCGCCGCCCACAGCCACAGAAGCCATGGCCGCGCCCGGCCCAGCAGCCAACCGCCGCCCAGCGCCAACGCCAGCGCCGGGACGAGCGCCAGCAGCGCCGCAGGCAGCAGCGCGCCCCAGCCGTACCAGGCGAACATGCGCGCATAGAAGAAAAGCGCCTCTGCCACCGCCGCCAGGGAAAGCAGCGCCGCGCCCGTGGCCGCCGCCGCCAGGCGCGCCAGGTCGTAGCGCCGGGGCGGAGCGGGCGTGGCGTCCGTCAGCGCGGCCACCCGCTTTTGCGCCGCGCCGGTAAAAAACGTCAGGAAAAACAGCGCGCCCACCCACAAAAGCGGCAGCATGCGCCCCAGATAGGCCCCGAAGCTCCACGGCGAAAACGGCGCCGTATCCGCCACGCCCAGCAGGGTTTCATTCTGAAGCACCTGCCCGCCGTAAAACAGCGTCACCAGCAAAAGGCCGATGAAAAACTTGTTCCACAAGAGCCGCTTCAGCTCATAGAGATAAATCCGTTTCAAGGCTCAAATCCTCCTCCGTCAGGCCGCAGGCGGCGAGAAAGTCCGCATAGGTGAGATAGGGATACATGGGATCCAGTTCGCGGTTGAACAGGCCGCTCAAAATGGCGTCCATCGCCGCTTCGCCGCCCACCAGCTCCTCCGCTTTGAGGATTTTCAGCGGCATTTCGCTGTACTGGCGGATTTGGGAAAGGCTGTTGGCAATGGCGAGCTGTTCCTCTTCCGGCAGGGCGGCGAGGTATTCGGGATTGCGCACGTAGAAGTTGCGGGCGTAGCCCTCCACCGCCGCGCGCCACATCTCCACATAATGCTCCTGCGCATACGCCTCGCCGTAAAGCTCCTTGACGATGCGGTAGCAGGTGTACACCGTCAGCCCCTCCGCCGACCATGCCCCGCTGGGGTCGGCCACGTCGAACATGCAGCCCAGCCCCCACCATTGATGCACCAGCTCGTGAATCATCACCTCGCCGGCCATGCCGCCCTTGGCCGCGTCGCTCAGGTTCGCGGCGGTGAAATCCTGTTCGTCGGCCAGGCTGGCCCCGGCCGTGGCGTAACCGCCGCCGGATACGCGGCTTTCAATCAGCTTCAGCGTTCCGTCCGGCACGAACGAGGGCGCGCCGTAGTGCGCGGCGCAGTATTCGGCCACGGCGCGGATGGCGTCCGCCGCGCCGGCCTCCTCCATGATGCCCTGATGTTTGCGCCCATAGTAGAAGCGCACGGTCAGCCCCGCCGCCTCCACGTCCGCGCACACATAGTCGCCCGCGTAGAGGATACCGCCCGGCCCTTCGTCCTCATAGCGCCATGTGGCCGTGCCGTCGCCGTTTTCGGAAACGACCTCCGCCTCCGCCGTGCCGAAGGGGATGGCGGTCATGCCCGTGGGCAGGGTGACTTCGATGGTGGCGGGCAGCACGCCGCCCTCCGCCTCGGCGTTGAGAATGTAGGGGGCCAGGCTGGCGTGCTCCAGGCAGATATAGCGGCTGCTGATCTCGTCGCTGCCCTGCATGGTTTCCGATACGTTCCATTCCTGCGGGAAGCCGCCGTAGACAATTTCCAGCTCGATCTGCGCGTCCGCAGGCAGCGTCGCCTGCAACAGCGCCCAGTTGCTCTCCTGATAATCGCCGATGTGGAAGGGCACGTCCGCGCCGTTGGCCTTTACGGAGGTTACTTCATAGCCGGGATTGATGGCGAGGGCCACCGTCTGCTCCCGCCCGGAAGCGTTCGCAAATTCGTAGGTCGCCCGGCCCCAAACCGTCCCCGCGTTTACATCCGGCCGCACGTCGGCGGTGCGGGAAAGGCAGGTCACGCCCTCCATGAAGGGAATTTCATAGAAGGTCATCGCCGTGAGGTCGGGGTTGCTGTGGTCCACAAAGGGTTGCGCCGCGTAGGCCCAGCCACAGGCGGCGAGCAGGCAAAGCGCCACCGCCGGCCGGTAAACCCGCCGCGCCGCGCGCAGAAGCGAGCCCAACGCCCCCTTGCCGTAGCGCCGCACGCACAGCCAGGAAACGCCCCACACGCCCGCCAGCCCCAAGAGCCACGTCAGGCGCACATAGGCCACGGAGCGGAGAATGCGGAAGTTGGTAAAATCGTCGGACACCGCCCACACGCAGGGGTTGAGAAAACAGAGCTGCCATTCTTCCGCCCACACCGTCAGGCTCAGGGCGCACAGCGCCGCAAACAGCACGATGGACAAATCCTGCCGCCGCGTAAACTGGTATGCCGCGCCGCCCAGCAGCACGCACAGGGGCAGGGCCAGCCCCATGAACACGAGATACATAAGAAGATACGTCTGCAAATCAAACACGCCGCCCGCCGTCCAGGCCGTCCAGGGCAGCCAGGCGAGCATGGTCAGCCCCAGCGCCAGCGCCGCGAACGCCAGCAGAGCCAAAAGGCGCACAAGCGCGTAAACAAGGGGAGAAACCGCCGCGTCCACCAGCGTTTCCACCCGCGCCCGCCGCGCCCGGTCGCATTCGTGGATGGCCAGTAAGCCAAACAGCACGCCGCCTGCCAGCCCTCCGGCCAGCGACGGGTTCGCCAGGCAGCCGTCCAGCGTGGTCACAGGGTCGATGGGGCGGTAGAACGTCAGCCCCGCCAGCGGCGAAAGCGCCGTCAAAAGCAGCGCCAGCAGGGAAAGCCGCCCGCGCAGCAGCCGCCGCGCTTCCAGGGAGAACAACCTTGCCGCCCTCATGCCATCGCCTCCCCGGAAATCAGGTAAAGGTAGGCGTCCTCCAGCGCCGGCGTCTCCGGGCGCACGAAATCCGGCAGCGCTTTGGCCACCACCCGGCAGAGCACGCCCTCGGCGGTGTTTATGCGGGCAGTGACGCGCAGCCCCTTTTCCTGCGCCGCGTTTTTGGCAAGGAAGGTGCCCACATGCCCCTGCGCCGATCGAATCAGTTCCGACGGCGTGCCCATGAAGCGCACCTTCCCCTGATGGAGCACAATCAGGTGGTCGCACACGGACTGCACGTCGTCGATGATGTGTGTGGAGAGCAATACCAGCCGGTCGCGCGCCACGCGGGAAAAGAGGTTGCGGAAGCGGATGCGCTCCTCGGGGTCCAGGCCGACGGTCGGTTCGTCGAGAATCAGGAACGGCGCGTCGCCCAGCAGGGCCTGCGCGATGCCCACGCGCTGGCGCTGCCCGCCGGAAAGCGTGCGGATGCGCGCGCGGGCCTTTTCTTCCAGCCCCACGGCGGCAATCGCCTCTTGCACGGCGGCGCGGCTGTCCTTCAGCCCCTTGAGCGCGGCCATGTAGGAAAGGAACTGGGTTGCCGTCAGCTCGTCAAACAGCCCGAAATCCTGCGGCAGATAGCCAAGCTGCGCCTTCAGCGCCCGCTCCGCGCCGGGCATGGGGCTGCCGTTTACAAATACCGCGCCCTTCGTGGGCAAAAGCGCCGCCACCAGCAGCTTCATCAGCGTGGATTTGCCCGCGCCGTTCGGCCCCAACAGCCCCACCAGGCTGGGGCTGCGCAGGGAAAGGCTTACGCCGTCCAGGGCGCGTTTGCCGTTGGGATAGGTCATTTCCAGGTTTTGAATCTCAATGTGCATTCGTCTCATCCTTTCATTTGGACTTGACGAAAGCATAGCGCCGCCGCATGGAGAGGGCGTGCGGCGCGTGTGGAGTTTTGGTGGAGAACCGCCAGAGGGCGGGATGGACGGAACAGGGAACGCCCGCGTTCGCTTTCGCAGGCGGCGCTTGCCCTGACGGGCGGTGAAAGCCTGGAGCCGCCGTCGGTTTTGCCCGGCAGGACGGCAGGCAAAGCCGGGGCCGTCCTCCCGCGCGCGGTCCGGCGGCCCGTTTCAGATATGGAAAGGCCCGGCGTTGCCGGGCGTCAGAGCGCTGACAAACCCCGCAAACGCAAAAATTGCCCTGATAAAAGAGCGGTCAGAGGCAATTTTTGTTTCCTTGTCTCGCAGGCTTTCCCAACACGCATTCAATGTGGGGATTTTATCAACATCCTGGGTCCGGCGTTGCCGGGGCACATCCAAAGCGTCAAGTCCCGCCCGGCCCCGGGAAAACCACCGTGGCCCGCACGCCCCCGGGAACGTTTTCCAGGGCGCAGGCCGCGCCGTGGCGGTCGAAAATCAGTTTTGCCAGGTACAGCCCCAGCCCGCTGCCGCCGGTATCGCGGCTGCGCGAAGGCTCGGCCCGGAAAAAGGCTTCAAACAGGTGGGGCAGGGCGTCCTCGCGGATGTGCGCCCCGGCGTTGACGACGGTAAGCACGGGCCTTTCCTCCCGCATTTCCAGAAGGACGGACACCTCCGCCCCCTCCGGCGAATAGAGGGCGGCGTTGGAAAACAGCGCCCCGAGCGCGCGGGAGAGCATGGCCGCGTTGCCGCGCAGGGAAAGGCCGTCCGCCACCTGCGCGCGCAATTTGAGGCCGCGCAGGGAAAACAGCTCCGCGTCCTGCGCAAGCTGCCGCCGCGTCAACTGCGAAAGGCTGACGGCCTCCGCCGGCGCGGGCGCGCCCTCCAGGCGGGAAACAGCCAGCAGTTCGCCAACCAGTTTTTCCATGCGCGCGGTGGTTTGCAGGGCGCGGGCGAGGTACTTGTCGCGGTCGCGGTATACGCCCACGCCGTCCAGCATGCCGCCAATCTGTCCCTTGAGGATGGTCACGGGGGTTTTCAATTCGTGCGAAGCGGCGGAGAAGAAGGCCAGCCGCTCCTGTTCCCGCGCCCGCTCGCGCTCCATTTCGCCGCGCAGGGCGCAGTTGGCCTGCGAAAGCTCGCCCAGGGCGGCGGAAAGCCTTTGGGCCAGGCGCTCCAGGCTGCGGCCCAGCGAGCCGATTTCATCCCGCCGCCGCAGCGCGCAGCGCCAGCCGAAATCCAGCCCCGCCATTTTTTCGGCGATGGCGCTCAGGCGCACGATGGGCCGGGCCACCAGGCGCGCGAAAACCAGCGCGCACACCAACGAAAAGCCCAGCAGCGCCAGCAAAATCCACGGCGCCATTTTCGCAAGCGCGCGCACGGCGATGTTTTCCGCGCGCAGGTTGGGCGTGACATAGAGCGTGTATACATCGTCGCCGTCGGCAAAGCGCACCGCGGCGGTGGCCACGTCCGCCGTGGTCACGGAAACGGTGGTTTGCGAAGCGTCCTCCGCCTCGCCATCGGATACGACGGTCACGCCGTCCCCGGAAACGGTGCGCAGCGCCAGCAGCGAGGGCGTTTCCACGATTTCCCCCCGCTCGTTTTCCAGCGCCACCTGCACGCCGGCGGAGCGGATGAACGCATCCAGCGCCGCGCCGCTGTCCGCGAAATCCGTTTCGGCCAGCTCCTGGACAAGCGCGTCCAGCTTTTGCTGAAGGTCGTCGTTGACCACCGCCGTGTAGGTCACGGGCGACGCCCAGGCAATCAGGCCGAACAGCACGCTCCCGACCGCCAGCAGCAGCAGAAAGGCGATTGCGAATACCCGCGCGCTCAAACTTTCAGAGATCTTCCTTCGCGCCACGGTAGCCCACCCCCCGAACGGTTTCGATGTAGCCCACGCCCAGCTTGCGGCGCAGGTTTTTGATGTGGCTGTCCACCACGCGCGCGTCGCCGAAAAAGTCGTAGCCCCACACCCGGGAAAGCAGGGCCTCGCGCGTATACACGCGGCCGGGATGGGCAAAAAACGCCTCCAGCAGCGCGAACTCCCGCGCGGTCAATTCCAACGTTTCGCCCGCCAGCGTGGCCGTCCTTTCCTCGGGATAGAGGATTGCGTCCCGGCAGCGCAAAACCTCCCGTTCCTCCCGCCCGCCTGAACGCCGCAGGATGGCGGCGATCTTTTTGAGCAGCACCGGCATGGAAAACGGCTTGGTCACGTAATCGTCGGCCCTGAGGTCGAAGCCGCGAAGCTGTTCGGCCTCGCCGTCCAGCGCCGTGAGCATCAGTACCGGCACGTCCGATTCCCGGCGGATCACTTCGCATACGCCGAAACCGTCGATTTTGGGAAGCAATATATCCAAAAGCACCAGGTCGAACTTCCCCCGGCGGAACAGGGAAAGCGCCTCCACGCCGTCCCCGGCCGTCTCCACCTGATAGCCTTCTTCCTGCAAATAAGCGCGCAAAAGCTCCTGAATTTCCAATTCATCCTCCACAACGAGTATGCGCCGCACAAGATCACCCCCGCCGCGAGTATACCACGCCAATGTGGATTTTTCATGGAGAACGCCGCGTTGACGGAAAGATTGCGGCATGGTAAAATCGGGAAGGGGGGGAAAGCATGGAGCTGGAGAAACTTGCGGCGCAGTATTACGCGGCGGAGGAAGGCGGCGGGGCGCTGTACGCCGCGGCGGAACGCCTGCGCGCCACGCTGCCGGAAACGGTGCGCGCGGCGCTGGAGCGCACGGGGGATTTTCACGATTACGGCCTGGCGGAGCTGTCCCTGCGCGGCGAAGCGCTGATTCTGCGCCTGCGCTGTTTTGGGCGCTGCGCCCCAAAACCGTACCGGGTCCGGCTGCGCTTTGACGGCGTGGAATATCTGCGTCTACATGGCGATTTTTCGGCGGCGGGCGGAGACGGTCTGATACAGGGCAGGCGCGGGCATCCGCCTGCGCAGGTGTTGGCGCTGTGGATGGGCGTTGAGAATGGCGCCTATGAGGCCCTCGTTTTGTTGGACAACGGCCGTTGGTTCTGCCTGCGGGCCAGAAACGCCCGATGTATATGGGAAAAGGAGGCGAACGCATGAGAAAACGGCGCGGGCGCTATGCGGAGTTCATGGGTTCATATCTGGTGATTTTTCTGCCCCTGACGGCCGGGCTCATCTGGATCACCCTGGATATACTGGGGCAGGGCGACGGGGCGTGGGCGATGCTGGGGGTTGTCGCCCTGTTTCTGGCCTGCGATATCTGGTTCGCCGGGCGCGTGGTGGTGGACAAACGCGGCGTGCGGCTCTACAAGCTGTGGACGTTCATAGACCTCGACTGGGAGGAAGTGCGCTGCGTCGGCTCCTTCACCTGCCGCTATGCGCGGGGCGGCATCCCCTTTATACTCATCTCGCCGCTCGAGAAGCCGTGGGAACATCCCGTGACCTGTTTCGATGTGCAGACAATGCGCAACTATTTCCACCACGGCGGCACGCAGAGCCTGTGCCTTGAATACGGCAAGAGCCTGCGCAAAGCCCTCGACGAATACTGCCCCCTGCCGTGGACGCAGATGCGCTGCGAGCGGGTGGGACTGATGCTCAACGCCAACGCCCTCGTCGGCCCCGGGGATGGGAAGGAATGAGCGTGTTGCGCGGTATTTTTCCCCATTCGCCTTGACAGACGCCCTCTTTCGCCGCTATAATAAAGCACACGGTTCGCCAAAGCCAACCCTGCGGCGCGCCGCACAGAAAGTTTTCGCACTGCATACAAGGGATTTCCCGCGTAGAAGCCGAAAATGCCGCCGCTTGTCATGCGGCCTGCGTCGTTGTGCGCTCCCGGCATTTTGGGCCGGGAGTTTTTTGTATGGGAAGGGAGCAACCATGCAGACCAGAGTGGCGGTCATGAGCATCATCCTCAACGATTCCGAGCGCGCCGGCGAGGTCAACGCCCTTTTGCACGCCTATAACGAGTACGTCATCGGCCGCATGGGTATCCCCTACCGGCAGAAGGGCATCTACATCATCAGCGTGGCCGTGGACGCGCCGCAGGACGCCATCAGCGCCCTTTCCGGCAAGATTGGCCGCCTGAGCGGCGTGAGCATCAAGACCGCGTATTCGGGCTTTGTCAGCGGGGGCGAAAATGAAGCGCCTCGTTGACCGCCTGGCGGCGGAGCGCCGCCTGCCCCGCGCGGACATGCTCGCCCTGCTCGCCTGCGAGGACGCGCAGACGCTTGCGCATCTCTTCGCGCGGGCGCGGCAGGCGCGCGAGGCCGTGTACGGCAAAGACGTGTACATCCGCGGCCTGATCGAATTTACCAACTTCTGCAAAAACGACTGCCTGTACTGTGGCATCCGCCGCTCCAACGCCCGGGCGCGGCGCTACCGGCTTTCGCGGGAGGAAATCCTTGCCTGCGCCGAGGCGGGCTATCAAATGGGCTTTCGCACGGTGGTGTTGCAGGGCGGGGAAGATGCGTATTTCACCGACGAACGCCTCTGCGCCATTGTGCGCGCCCTGAAAGCGGCGCGGCCCGACCGGGCGGTGACGCTCTCGGTGGGCGAAAGAAGCCGGGAAAGCTATCAGGCGCTGTTTGACGCCGGGGCCGACCGCTATCTTCTGCGCCACGAGACGGCAACAAAAGCCCACTACGAGCGCCTGCATCCCCCGGAAATGTCTTACGAGCGCCGCATGGCCTGCCTGGCCTGCCTCAAATCCATCGGCTATCAGACCGGCTGCGGCTTCATGGTCGGTTCTCCGGGGCAGACGGCGGAACACCTGCTGGCCGACCTGGAATTCATCGCCCGCTTCCAGCCGCAAATGGTGGGCATCGGCCCCTTCATTCCCCACCGCGATACGCCGCTGGGCGCGTTTGCGGCGGGCACGGTGGAACTGACCCTCAAATTGCTCGCCATCATCCGCCTGCTGCTGCCAAACGTGCTCTTGCCCGCCACCACGGCGCTGGCCACGCTCGATGCGCGCGGCTGCGAAAAGGGCATGCTGGCCGGGGCAAACGTGGTGATGCCCAACCTTTCGCCCGCGCAGGCGCGGGAGAAATACGCCCTGTACGAAGGTAAGGCCACGGCGGCGGGGGAGACGGCAAACGCCCTTTCCGACCTGCGCCGCCGCATGGAAAGCATCGGTTACCGCGTGGCCGTCGCCTGCGGAGACCATAGATCATCTACCGACGGGGAAGGAATCCTGACCCGGAAGAAAGGAGAACACGACCCATGTACGACCCCAAATCCCTGAAGGCCGAGGAATTCATCAACCACGAGGAAATTGAGCAGACCCTCGCCTATGCCGGCCAGCACAAGGACGACCGGCCCCTCATCCGCGCCATCCTCGATAAAGCCCGCCAGTGCAAGGGGCTTTCCCACCGCGAGGCCTCCGTGTTGCTGGCCAACGAAGACCCGGAAGTGCAGGCGGAAATCGCCGCCCTGGCCAAAGAGATCAAAAAGAAGTTCTACGGCAACCGCATCGTCATGTTTGCGCCGCTGTATTTGTCCAATTACTGCGTCAACGGCTGCGTCTATTGCCCCTATCACCGCCAGAACGGCCACATCCCCCGCAAAAAGCTCACGCAGGAGGAAGTGCGCGCCGAGGTCGTCGCTTTGCAGGATATGGGCCACAAGCGCCTGGCCATCGAGGCGGGCGAGGACCCGGTCAACAACCCCATCGAATACATCCTCGAGTGCATCGACACCATCTATTCCATCAAGCACAAAAACGGCGCCATCCGCCGCGTGAACGTCAATATCGCCGCCACCACGGTGGAAAACTACCGCCGCTTAAAGGAAGCCGGTATCGGCACCTATATACTCTTTCAGGAGACCTACCACAAGGAGAGCTACGAAAAGCTGCACCCAACCGGCCCCAAGCACAATTACGCCTACCACACCGAGGCCATGGACCGCGCCATGGAGGGCGGCATCGACGACGTGGGGCTGGGCGTGCTTTACGGGCTGGAGCTGTACCGCTACGAGTTCGCCGGGCTGCTGATGCACGCCGAACATCTGGAGGCCGTACACGGCGTGGGGCCGCACACCATCTCCGTGCCGCGCATCAAGCGCGCCGATGACATCGACCCCTCGGCGTTCGACAACGGCATCAGCGATGAAATTTTCCTCAAGCTCTGCGCCCTCATCCGCGTGGCCGTGCCCTACACGGGCATGATCATCTCCACCCGCGAGAGCCAGAGCGTGCGCGAGCGCGCCATGGAACTGGGCATCTCGCAGATCAGCGGCGGTTCGCGCACGTCCGTGGGCGGCTACACTGAGGAGGAACGGCCCACCGACACGGAGCAGTTCGACGTGTCCGACCAGCGCACGCTGGACGAGGTGGTGCGCTGGCTGATGGAGAACGGCCACATCCCCTCCTTCTGCACCGCCTGCTACCGCGAGGGGCGCACGGGCGACCGCTTCATGAGCCTGTGCAAGAGCGGGCAGATCCAGAACTGCTGCCACCCCAACGCTATCATCACCCTCAAGGAGTTTTTGCAGGATTACGCCAGCGACGCCACCCGCGCCGTGGGCGAGACGATGATCGCGCGGGAACTTGACAACATCCCCAACGAGAAGGTGCGCAATATCACCCGCGAGTATCTGACAAAGATCGAACAGGGCGCGCGCGACTTCCGCTTCTGAAGAAAAAAGAAAAACCGGGGCGCGGCATGACCCCCGCGCCCCCATCATCAAAGGAGGCTTCCCATGGCAGACCGCAGCGCTACCCCCGCCGCCGAGCGCGTACACATCGCCTTTTTCGGGCGGCGCAACGCCGGCAAGTCCAGCCTCGTCAACGCCCTAACCGGGCAGAGCGTGGCCATCGTCTCGCCCGTGGCGGGCACCACCACCGACCCGGTGCGCAAGTCCATGGAGCTTTTGCCCCTCGGGCCGGTGGTGATGATCGACACCCCCGGCCTCGACGACGAGGGCGAGGTCGGCTCGCTGCGCGTCGGGCGCGCCCTGCGGGAACTCAACCG
>DVFZ01000096.1 GCA_018712945.1 Candidatus Pullichristensenella stercorigallinarum
TCCGCCGTTTCCGTTCCGCTCGTTGACCCTTCCGCGTTCGCCTCTTCACCGCCATCCACAGCGGCAGGCCCTTCTCCCTCCGCTCCTTCCGGCGCGGTCTCAGGCTCCGCCGTTTCCGTTTCGCTCGTTGACCCTTCCGCGTTCGCCTCTTCACCGCCATCCACAGCGGCAGGCTCTTCTCCCTCCGCACTTTCCGGCGCGGTCTCAGGCTCCGCCGTTTCCGTTTCGCTCGTTGACTCTTCCGCGTTCGCCTCTTCACCGCCATCCACAGCGGCAGGCTCTTCTCCCTCCGCTCCTTCCGGCGCGGTCTCAGGCTCCGCCGTTTCTGACTCAACCCGCGTTTTATCCTGCTGCTCCGGCATGGCCACAGGTTCTGGCTGCGGCATGGATTTCGATGATCCTGATGCTTCCCCCTGCCCCATTTCCGCCAACGCTTCACCAGCCGTATCCATGGCCAGCGCAGAAAAACGCAGTTCACTCAGGCAACTGCCCACCAGCATAATGAGTACCATAAACAGCACTATGCCTATGCGCATTCTAAACTTTTTCATCATCGCTTTATTCTTCATTATTTTGCCTCCCACAGGCTGCATCTCCATGCCTTATGTTTTCAAGACTTTTGGACTTGCGTTTTTCTTCGTTATCCGGCCTGCGCTATCCCCTGCGTAAGAGACGCCTCCAGATCGGCCTGTCCCTTCTCCGTATCGCCCAGCTGTATATAACACATACCGCGGTTGTAGAGAGCTTGCTCAGGCATAACGCCCTGTTCAAGACATTCGGTGAACTCTGCCACGGCGGTCTCGTAATCTTCCAGCCCCATGTGGCACAGAGCCGTGTAATAGAGGCAACTTTCCTCCTCGACGCCTGCTTCCCGGCAGAGCGTGAAGTCCTTTAGCGCCAGCGCATAGTCGCCCGCATCCAAATAGCAGGCGCCTCGCCAAAAGCATGCGGTTTCAGCATTCACGTCATCCTCAACACAGGCCGTGAAATCGGCAATCGCGGCTTCATAAGCGCCCAACTGCATGTGGGCAATGCCGCGGTAATAGCGGCTATACAATACATCCGCGTCAATCTCAGGCACATACTGCGCGTCTGCGGCCGCATGCGCTTCCTCTTCTTCGAGGTAGGCCACGCATACATCAAGGTCTTCAATGGCGGCCTGATTGTCGCCCAATTGCATGCGGGCAATGGCTCTCAGGTAATGCGCGCGCGGCTGCGTCGTCGCATTCAGTTCGACAGCCTGCGTAAGGTCGGCTACAGCTTCCGCATAATGGCCCGTCTGCAAAAGGCACTGTCCCCGCATCTCGTAGGCGGAGGCAGGCGCTTCCTCCATGGAAGTTATGTAGCTTGTGTAGGCCTCCACCGCGCCGGAATAGTCGCCTGCGACCGCGAGAAGCTCGCCGAGCACAGAATATACTTCGGTCTGTTCAGGGTAAGTTTCCAAATATGCGTCGGCCTGATCCCTGGCCGCTTGTACGTCTCCCATGGCCGCATACGTTTGCATCTTAAGGAGCATGGCGTCCGCCGCGCCAGGCAGGAAGGTCAGGCACGTATCCAGCGCCGCCAACGCCTCTTCAAAGCGCTGCAAATACAAAAGCGCATATCCCTGTTTAAGGTAGATATCCGCGCGCAAAGTATCGTCGAGGAGAGCGTCCATTTCCAGGCACTGACCGGCGTATTCCAGCGCCGCTTCAAAGCTGCCCTCAGAAAGCGAAAGCGTCATCAGCGTATAGCAGGCATTGAGCTGCTGTTCTTCGGCAAGCGACTGCGCCCTGGCGTTTCCAAACGGCAGCAGGCAGCAAAGCAGCGCCAACAGGCACACGGCAAAGCGTTTCAGCGTTTTCATCGGTCATCCTCCTCATCCATTCGTCGCACCCGCGTCCAGCGCGTGATCCAGCGCTTCCGCCGCCCGTTCCGTTTCGCCCGACGCCATCAGGGAAAGGCCCAGATAATACCAGCTTTGGGCAAGCTCAATTCCCTCATCCACACACTGTTCAAACCGCTCAATGGCCCGCGTGTAGTTCCCTGCGAAATAGTAGCACTGGGCGGCGGCGAAAAGGCTTTCCGGCCGGAACGAACCGGCCTGGACGGCCGCATCGTAATCTTCAGCCGCACCGATGTAATTTTCCTGCATGGCCCGGGCACTGGCACGGTAATAAGCGATATCCTCATAGCTGCCGCCAGCGGCCAGGTACTGATCAAGCAAGCTCTCTGCCGCCGCAGGCTCGCCGCTTTCCAGGCGGCATACAGCCAGCATCAGCCGCGCATCGTTTGCCTGTTCGCCGCGGTCTATCGTTTTTAAAAAACAGACTTCGGCCTGTTCAAGATCATTGAGCGCCATTGCGCATACACCCTGCGAATAGAGGCTGCCGGGCATCGCGCTGGCGGCAAAGTCCTCCAGGGCCTCTGCATAGCGGCCTGAAAGCATGCTGCATGTACCGCGCATGTAAAGCAATCTATCGGTTTCGCCGTCGTTTTCTATGGCCAGGTCATAAAACCGACCGGATTCTTCATAATCTCCCGCTTCCAAATAGAGGTCGGCGATCTCTTCATAATATGTATCATCTTCTGTCAATGCCGCATAGGTTCCCAATGCTTTAGCCGCGCCGCGCGTATCGCCCGCTTCCAGGCTGAACTGATACAAGAGCTGTTGAAGATGCGCGTTTTCACCATCCTGTGTCACGGCCTCATGGGCTGCCTGCACCGCGCCATATGCGTCGCCGTTCAGGGATCGTATGCAGGCAAGCTGCATGAAGAGCGAGGCGCTTTCCTCCGCAGCGCGTCCGGGCTCCTCTGTCTCTATATACGCATCCATCCATTCCTCTGCTTTTGCAAAATCTTCGTTGGCGACACTGACACAGGCGCGGCGATACCGGCCGGAAGCGCTATCTTCGTTGCTAAACTGCGCGCCTAGCCGATAGACGATCCAATGCAGCCAACCGTAGGACAGGCACTCTATCGTCTCGGCCAGATAGGCATAGGCCGGCGAACTTTGATAGCGGCCGTCCCTCTTGCCTATGCCTATTTGATCGGTAACAATGGCTCCGGCAAACAATACCACCACCAGCACGCTGGCGATGATGCGGCGTCCCCGGCGTAAGCCCCGTGTGCCCGTCATGCGCGCATCACACCCCTCCACCTTACGGCTCCGCCCGTTTCATGGAAGCACAAAAAAGGCAGGCCGCCTATTTACATTATACGGCCTGCCAAAGCAAGATGTCACCACCCATTTTCGAAACAAAATGGCTAATAATTCACATAGTTTTCCAAGTCTGAACGCTTCGTAATACCAATTTTTTGATATATAATAGCCAGATATGTTTTCACAGAATTGACCGAAATACACATATAATCGGCAATTTCTTTGTTTGTTCGTCCCTTCGCCGCCAACATAGCGATGGAGAACTCATAAGGTGTGAGCGCGTCTGTAACTTTGAGTGTAGAGGTGGGATTGTGTATCTTCATCCATCCCCGGCTGAAGCGATAAACAAGATCCGATAACTTCTGATAAAGTTCCGGTCGCGTGCCGCGCAGCTTGCGCTCCACCAATCCTTGTAACATGCCATGATGCTCCGCAAATGGCTCTATGTAACCCTCTGGCAGCGCCAGCGCCCAGGCCCGGTCAAAAAAACGCTGGGCGTCCTCATGACGCGCCAGGCTGTTGGAGGCCATAGCTCCAACGATATTCAGGTAAATGGCGGCCACCGGATAGGCTTGTTGCATGAGCGCGGAGGCTGCCTCCACCTCGCCGATGGTCTGGTGATATTCCTTGCGCAAATAGAGCGCATGGGCGCGCCCATAGAGCGCAAAATAGCGTACGCCCTTGGAAAGATGAGAAAAATGGGGCATCAATTGAGCGATATCGACGTTCTCCTCATGAAAATAAATCTTGGCGACCAGGAGGATAAACTCGCTCTCCGCGCGCACCGCTTCGTCGTTTGCGCTCTCGCCCTCGCGCGCGACCTCGGCAAAGTCTGCCCGGCACTTCTCTTCATCGCCAAGACCGATGGCGGCCATTGCGTGCAACCAACGCGCGGAAAGACGAATCTCAGCGCTGTCGCTTGCCAGGCAACGCATTGCTATTTCCATCGTCTTTTCCGCCTCACCACGAAAGTAATAGTGCCCCGCCCAGGCAACGAGGCGTTCTTCCTCGTCTTCCAATCGCTCCACAGCCTCGGCAAAGCTGCCGGCAGCGAAGGTCATGGAAAGTATAGGCATGAAGCTTTTCTTTCGCCGCACGGGCGCATTGGGCTTCTCTGCCTGCCGGCGGCGGCGATCCACGGGTTTTTTGGCATCTGCGGGAACAAGCCAACCGTGTTCCTTACGCACCGCGCCAGGAACACGGCCCGCATTCAAGTGCATATTGACCGTGCGTACCGACACGCCCCAACGCCGCGCCGTCTCCTTTACCGTCAGGTAATTCATGGTCGTTCCCCTCCATATACTGCCAAAGTTGGCAGCATACCTCCTTGCATATTCATCCGCTTTCAGCATACCACAAAGGAACTATTTTGACAATCCCCGCCTTGCGCAACGCATATTGCCAAAGTGTCTATATCGCATCCACGAATTGGTTCTCCGCCATACTGCCACTGCCCGATTCCCTGAAGCCAGGCTCCTACAACGAATGGCCCGGCGGGGTGGACAGCCCCGTGGTCAACCAGCCACATGTTCGCCACGCTACGTACCGGCAGCGGCAACCGCCTCATCGGTCAGGCCGGTCTGGGGCTAGGCGGCACATGGACGAAGGCGAAACCTTTGAAGGCTGCCTCTGCCGCGAAATCATGGAGAAAGTCGGCCTGGCAAATGACGATATCCAAAATCTCACGCTGTGAGGCTACATCCGCAGCAACGCCAGCGAGGTGGACAGCGTGCATGTGGGTATGGTCTACCGCGCGGGAACGGAAAATGAGGTGCCTCTCCGAGGAACACCGCCACCTCGTGATGATTTCCCGCAGCAGATAGGCGCGATGTTCTCGCCTCCAGCCGTCCTCCCGCATTTGCTGTAGCAGTTCCTCCGTCTTCATGCGTACAATTCTTTGCGACAGCTGAATGCAATGCCCTATATTGCGTGCCTGCATCTCTATCCGCCACAGCGGTTCCAATTCGTCCAGCCATTCGCCTGAAGCGTCTGCGGGACAGATGATCGGTTTCGCGTTTGGGTCTTCATTGTGCCACAACCATTGACACCGCCTAGTAATGGATGCACTCATGGATGACCACGCCGCTCACCGTCGATCCCGGTGCCTCTACAATTGCCGTTACGTCGATCAGAGTTGTGTTCGCCGTGATCCCTTTCTCGATGTACCGTCTCCTTTCCTCATCGTACACACAAACGCTTCCTGAAAAAATGTATAGAGCATACTGATAATCGAATTATCGTGCGACAGCCGCTCTTCCCGCACTTTCAATCCCCCAGCAATTCCGGCGTGTATTCGCGCATGATCTTCTCCGCTTCAGCCTCCCATCTCCTATTATTAAGGTATGGGATCATATGGCTGTCCATATGGTTGTAAACGCCATCGCCGATATACTCCACCGGCACGCCGTCTTCTTCCAGAAAAAACACAACCTCTATGCGAAACCACTGTTCCACCGCGTCCCTTCGCTGCAAAAGCGGTCCTCTCAAATTCTGCGTAAACACCCCAATTGCAGGAAAAACAGAACAAAACTATGCGAGGCGACAGAGGCCCTGTCCGCAGACGCCTTTCCTGCAATATAACACCGGCGAGCCGGGATATCAAGGGTTAAATAAAATGCGACTGTTTCACACTTGTATCGCTTGTATCAATCCCGCATTGGCTCTCGGACATTCATACCGGGGCAACCCTCAAAAGCTCCTTCCCCAACCTGTACCACAGTTTCCGGCAACACTATACTTTGCAAGGAAACACAGCCGGCGAAGGCTCTTCCTCCAATCTTCGTCACGCCTTTGGGCAACGTGGTGCCCTGCAAGCTAGTACACTTTTGGAAAGCATTAAATTCGATTACCGTAACTGTTTCAGGGAGTGAGACACTCTGCAGGCTAGCGCAACCCTCGAAAGCACTGAATCTCACCGTGGTAAGGCTCTGGAGAAACGCGACGCTCTGTAAGCTGATACAACCCTCGAAGGCATGAGGGTAAACTGTCGTTACCCCTCGGACAGTTAATATTCCGCAGCCCAATGCATTTTTTAAAAGCCCCCAAGAGATTTTCGTCAATGTTTTTGGAAAAGCAACATCGCGCAGGCCAGTACATCCCTTGAAAGACCATGCGTCGATGCAAGTCAGCCCATCAGGCAGCCTGATATACTGCAACCCACTGTAACTTTCAAAGGCTGATTGTTCGATGGATATCATACCCGTTGGCAAGGTAACGTTGCGCAAACCAGTGCAGTCGGAAAAGGCTCCCTTCCAAACCCGCGTCGCGCCCTCTGTACATAACACGGCAATGTGACATTACGCAAGCCATCAGAGAAAGAAAAGGCTTTCTCACCAATCTCCGTCATCACTTGCGGCAGCACGATGCACTGTAGGCCGCTGCAACAGGAAAAGGGATATAGTGATTCCCGAGGACGTCACAAGTATTCAGGATTACGTTTTTGTCAGACGCGAAGACATTCGTAGCATCGTCCTACAGCAAAGCCTGACACAAATCGGCGCGCCCTGATACTCCTGCAAGATCCTGTCTTCAATAACAAAGCCTTTCATAGTACTCCCCCTTCTTCCACTGCCGATCTGGGTTTAAGATATTCCATGTATATGATAACATATATGCGAATACGCGCGTGGGGAGGGGGACACTTCTGCGGCCCTCCAAACGGCGATTGGCCTCAGCTGTGAATCCTCGTTGTACGCCTGAAACCCGCTAGACCAAGTATTTGCCTTTCCAGACATCATCAAGCGGCATCGCTTTCGCGCTGGCGAAGTCGATGTGAAATCGCCCACTGCGGGATACAATCATTGTGAACGTCCCAAATTTGTCATATTTTTGCACTCGTCGGCAAGTGTCGTAAACACGGTCGAAGGCGTGTCGCAGCTCACCGGCAGAAAAACAACCTTGTTTCTTCAGCGCAAAACACTGCGCCCAGCGGCTCGCGCCATCGCTCACATAAAATGTCATATCATAAAAGCCCTCAGTGACCTTGGCGTACAGGACGAACTTTCGCCAGTCCCGCGGCAATCCGGTCGACCCTGATCTCATGCTGGCCCGGTATGTGGCGGTCTACACCTCTCAGAGCAATGCGACGGCCTTCAGGATCGATCATCAACTGTATGTATTTAGGATCGCCCATCCGATGGATCGTGGACTTGTGGATGCGCAACCTGGGTTTCTTGGCGTCGATGGTCATAGCCACGGGCTGTAAGCAGTTCTCTGTCATGTATGAGCACCCTCCTTTTGAAATCCCTTCTGCGACGGGCATATCTGTTCCAGAGATGACCTCGGCTGTACTGGCGCAGTCGCTGTGTCATCCTTGATGGAATACACGGCAAAACCCTGGAACATATTGATTCGCAGTGCATTCTGATGATCCTCAAAGGGGATACCGAATTGATTCTTCCATTCTGCAGGAAAGATGGGGGTCCGGCTCGCTCTGGGCTTTTCGCCCTCGGATGTTTTCTCCCGTATGAAGGTTTGGGCCGCCTGCAGGTCGAAAATGAACAGGTACTCTTCGTTCGCGCGGACCAGCTTCCCAAGGATCTTGTACCGATGGTCGAGGTTCCACTCCATGAGCGTACAGATCTTTAGGAAGAACATTCTTCCGGTAACCTGCCGTGGCTGGCGCTTACTGTCCCTAGCGCGGTAGGTACACCACTGAAAGGAGAAAATGTCCGTTTCCTGACAAGGGCGGATAGCCAGCATTTTTTTCTCACGGTTGATGAGGATTTGCGCATGATCGACATTCGGTAGCTTTTTGATGCAGGCCGCATTGACGCCGATCTTTCCATGAATGCAACGACATTTCTGGATACCGGCAAGAAGATGTCGGGTCTGTATGCGCACAAGTGCCGCAAAGCAATCGGCGTAAAAAGCCATGTAAAACACTATCGGTACAAGGAACTGGGAAATTCATATAGCTCACCTTCGCGCAGAGCCGCTTCAGTATGCGCTCCGCATCCACGCTGGCTTTGGAAGAGACCTCGCCCGCCGCCAGAATCCTGCCGTCCATCGCCATGACCTCGATGGCCGCACGTGTTTCTGGATCTTCCTTGAGGTATTCGTCGAGCAATGCGTCCACAAACTAGTCGCAGAACTTGTCCGGATGCCCCGCCCGCACCGCCTCGGCGGTCACAAGGCGGGTCGCCGCGACTGGGCTGTTCCCGCCCGCGCTCTTTTCGCTTGCCCTCCTTTCGCTCGTGATTTTTTCATGCATGTCATGTTCCCCCGTTCATCGTAGTAGATGACCTGTGTATTGAAGCGCTTTTTCTCCACCTTGCCTTGCGGCTCTTTCCTCTTCGGTTCATCCCTTGCCCGGTTCCGGCGCTTCTCTTCCCGCATCACATTAAGCAACGCATAAAAGCAGGTGGGGTTGTCGTAGCCCTCCGGGTTCTTGTAGCGCAGGCGATCGTCCAGCTCGTCCAATAACCGGCGCTTCCCGTTACCGGCGCCGGTCTGCCTCTGTCCTCCTCTGCTCATGCGCCTGCCTCTCCGCCGGCTTTCTCCCTGCCTTACCCACCAGCTCTTTTGTAAGATTGCGCCAGCCGGCGAGTATCCGGGCCAGAACCTCATTGCATCCACGCTTAACGCATGTCCAGAAGAATACCGGTTCATGGACTGCAGGTTCTTCTGTGCGAATCACATCCGTGATGTGCCATGTGCCCTGTACCTTCCTGAGCAGCAGGGCGACTCCGCCGTCATAGCAAAGCTCCTAGTACTCGGCGTCCAGCCGCACGCCTGCCGCCTCGTGCGCCGCGATCCTTTCCTTATACATGCTCCACCACTATCTGTGAACCACGGGCGCACTTGCATCGGAAGGCTGAATTCCGGTTGGATGGATGTACAAAGCACACACGGCTGAGTTGCCGTGCGTGCTTTGTGCTTACTTGCCGTCGCAAGCACGTACAAAGACCCACGCAATGAGTTCTCTATTCTGCTTCGCAGATATCGCGCAGGTCGGCGAATGTCTTCAATTTCCAAGTCGTGCGCGCATCCTCCGCTGCCGCACCCAGTCCAGCGCAGTTAAAGCCACCTGCTCTCGCCGCCTCGACTCCGGCGTGAGCATCTTCTACGACCAGGCAGAGCTCCGGCCGCAGGCCGAGCATGTTCGCCGCCTTCAAAAAGACCTCTGGATCCGGCTTGGAATGCGTAATGCCGTTGCCATCCGAGATGGCGTCGAAGTACGTCCCCAAGCCAATGCGTTCTAAAATGAAAGGCGCATTCTTGCTGGAAGAGCCAATGGCCAGCTTCAGCCCCTTGGCACGCAGAGTGTCAAGCGTCGTGCGCACTTCTTCGGAAAGGTCCTGCGGCCCCATTTGACACAGCAAGCGACGGTAGATGCGGTTCTTTTCTTCAGCCATGTACTCCTTTTCGCTCTGACTGTACTGCGTTTTGCTCTTTTCCAAGACGATGTTCAGACTCTCCATGCGGCTCACGCCGCGCAGGTGGTCGTTATCGCGCGTGTCAAAGGGGATCCCCAGTTCATCGGCAAGCGCCTTCCATGCTTCGAAGTGATACTGATCTGTGGAGCAGATGACGCCGTCCAAGTCAAAGATGATGCCTTTGTATTGCATGTCTGTTTCCTCCTTCAAAAATGGGAAGCGGCGCTTTGGCCGCTTCCCGTCGCTGTAAATGCCCCTGTTACAGATGCGTATCCCATTTGCCGCAGAACGGGTCCACGGGGTTAATGCCCCGGAAGGGCGACTTGCCCATCAGCTTCTCGACCAGCGCCTCAATGGCAATGTCATTGGAACTGTAGGTATTGATATACGTGCGCACGCGCGGGACATCCAGGAGATGGTAGGGATTCTCCAGGGAGATGAACACCGTCGGCACGTCGTGCAAAAAGTGCATGCAGTTCGCGCCCATAGGCTGTTCCCACTCAATGCGCACCACGGTCTGGTTGCTCCTGGTCGCCAGGTTGGCCACGTAGAGGATGAGGTCATAGCGGCCAATGACATCGGACATGGGCGGCACTTTGCCCTCGGATTCTGGCGACGGCTCAAAGATGGTAATCTCCATCCCCTGCGCCTTGAAAGCATCGAAGACCTTCTGGCAGGCGCCGGAGACGACCTTGTACTGGCTGAATCCGCCCGCCGCCTCGATGGGATAGCAGAGGATGCGCTTGTAGCGCTCCGGCGTGATGGGCAACACGCCCGGCTCTTCCTTGACCAGTGTGATGCCCTGGTCGGCGCATTCTCGCGCCCAGCGGTAGTGTTCTTCGCAGCCGACAACGTTTCGGGCCGCTTCCACGGACAGCGACGGCTTGGGCCTGTGCAGCCCCAGCGCTGCCTTGGTGGCGAGTATGCGCGTGACGGCTTCGTCAAGACGCTGCGGGGTGATGATGCCGTTGCGCACACCCTCGAGCATATAGCCATAGTCCTCCTTCGTGTTGCGGCAGAAGAGGAACATATCGCAGCCGGCAGCGATAGACGCGGGCACGGCAAGGCGGCGCGACATGGCCGTGGTAAAGCCCGCCATGGTCGTGGCATCGGTAACGACGAGGCCATTGAAGCCCAGTTTGCCGCGCAACAGGCCGTTGATAATCTCACTGGAGAGCGAGGCAGGCAGTATGTCCCCGTCGCCAAGCGCCGGGTTAAGGCGCTTACTGTAGGCTGGCTGCATGATGTGGCCGACCATGCAGGTGAGCGCACCCTGCTCAATACAGGCACCGTACACCTTGCCATAGGTGGCGTCCCATTCTTCGCAGCTCATACTGTTAATGCTGGTGACTAGGTGCTGATCGCGCTCATCTTGGCCATCGCCGGGAAAATGCTTGATACAGGCTGCCAGGCCCAGCTTTTGGATGGCTTCCACATAGGTCACACCCATGACCTTGACCCGTTCGGCGTCCGAGCCAAAGGTGCGGGTGTTGGTGATGGGGTTGCGGAAGTTGGTGTTGATGTCGATAATAGGGGCAAAGGCCCAGTTTGCACCCACCGTCGCACCTTCGCGGCCGCAAAGTGTACCCAGTTTCGCGGCCATGTCGGCGCTGTCTGTGGCGGCAACCTCCATGGGGGAACCCATCAGTGTGCCTTCCGTGACGATGCCATTGCCGCCCTTTTCCAGGTTGGCCGCGATGAGCAGGGGGATGCGGCTGCCTTGCTGGAGCATGTTGGTGGCCTGCACGGCACTCTCCACCGGCATGGGGCGGTACATCGCCCCGCCCGGGGAGAGTATCCCACGGATGAAATCACATTCTTCCTGTGTGCTGCCGCGAAGCAGGACGCAGAACAGCTGGCCAACCTTTTCTTCCAGCGTCATGCCTGTCAGCGCTTCCTCCACCCAGGCGATGGCTTCATCGTCGAGATAGAATGGTTTTTCCTTTAACATCATCTGCGCGACGCTCCTTACTTACAGAGAGGTATTTGCCCGCTGCTTGGCGAGGACGCGCTCGGTCAGGCCATCGAGCAGAATTGCCGCGATGAGAATGATGCCCTTAAAGATCCACTGATAGAAGGTGCCTACGCGCAAGAGGTTGAGCATGTTATTCATGATTCCGATCAGCAACACGCCGAACAGCGTGCCGATGACCTTGGCTTTGCCGCCGTGCATGGGCGTGCCGCCGATGACCACGGCAGAAATGGCATCCATCATATAGCCGTCGCCGGCAGTGGGGATGGCGTTAGCCACGCGACCGACCAGCACGATGGCGGCGACACCATAAATGGCGCCGGCAATGCTGTGGGCGCCAATTTTGATAAGGTTGACGCGGATGCCGGAGACATTGGCAGCTTCGGCATTGCCGCCGGCAGCCAGCAGGTGACGTCCGAAGAGCGTTTTGTTGAGCAGTATGGCCACCAGCACCATCATCAGGACGGAAATGATGAAGGGCACGGGAATGAAACCGAAGATGCGGCCCTGGCCAAAGAACTTGACCACTTCATCACGCTGGAGGATGGAAGCACCGTTGGTGATGAGATGGGCGATGCCCTTGAAAATCTGGCCTGTAGCCAGCGTGAGCACAAAGGCGGGCAAGTTGAATTGGCGGATCATGAAGCCATTGAAAAAGCCCGTGAGCGCGCCGACGATAATGGTGGCCAGCATGGCGACAGGCAGCGGCACGACACCGGTGAGCGAGCCATATGTGATGACGCATAGCGTGATGGCGTCGCCGACCGAAAGATCAAGCAGGCCGCCGGAGGCGATGATGGTGTAGCCGATGCCAACGATGGCCAGCACGGCCACCTGGCGGGTGACGTTATCAATATTGTTGATGCGCACAAAAAGACCGCCCGTGCTGACCGCAGCGACCAGGGCGATGAGCAGCATCAGCAGCAGGGCCTTGTTATTGAGAAGGAACAGCGTCAGTTTATTTGCGCCACCGCGCTTTTTCTGGACAGGGTTCGTCATTTGGTATTTCCTCCGTTCTGCGTTACGCCAAAGGCGCTCATCATGATCTTTTCCTGGTCGAACTCTGCGCGCTGGTATTCAGCGACGATCTGGCCGCCCTTGACCACGCAAATGCGGTCGCTGATGCCCATCAGCTCCGGCAACTCGGACGAGACCATGATGATCGCCTTGCCCTGGCTGGCCAAGTCACCGATCAGGCGATAGATCTCCGCCTTGGCACCCACATCAATGCCGCGGGTCGGCTCGTCGAGGATCAGCACTTCCGGTTGCGTCAGCAGCCACTTGCCGAAGATGACTTTCTGCTGGTTGCCGCCGGAGAGTAGTGTCATTTCTGTACCCAGCGATGGCGTCTTCACCGCGAGCGTGCGCACGACGTTCTCGGCGTCCTTGCGCTCCTGCTTTTTGTCGATGAAGCCGTGGCGCGTAACGGTGCGCAGGTAAGCGATGGTGGCGTTGCTCTGCACGGAAAGCAAGTGTATGGCGCCGCGGCGCAGGCGATCCTCGGTAACGAGGGCGAACTTGTTGCGGATGGCGGCAGTCGCGTTGGTATTGTGCACTTCCTGACCGCGCAGGAATACCTTACCGCTCTCGTGCGGGTCGATGCCAAACAGCGCCTGCATGATCTCCGTGCGCCCTGCCCCGACCAGGCCGGCAAATCCGAGAATCTCGCCGCTGTGCACTTCAAAGGAGACGTCCTTGAAGCGACCGGGCTGGTTGAAATGCTCCACGCGCAGCACCGGCGCACCGATCTTGACCTGTTGCTTGGGATAGATGTCCTTCATCTCGCGGCCCACCATCAGGGAGACGAGCTGGCTCTGCGTGATATCTGATGTGGCGTGGCGGGAAATGAACTGACCATCGCGGAAGACAGTGACGCTATCACAGATACGGAACACTTCTTCCAGCTTGTGGGAGATGAAGATGACACTCTTGCCGCGTTTCTTCATGTCCGTGATGATCTCATAGAGCTTGTCGATCTCATCGTTGGTGAGTGCAGAAGTTGGCTCGTCCATGATGACGATGTCCGAATCGTAGGAAACGGCGCGGGCGATCTCCACCATCTGCATCTCGGCGACGGAGAGGCGGGAGACTTCGGCGTCCGGGCTTATGCTATTCAAACCGAGCTGGTCGAGTATCTTCTGCGTGGCCTGACGCTGACGGCGGCGGTTGTATACACCCCGGAAGTTGGAAAACTTGCCCTCGCGGCCGATCCAGACGTTGTCAGACACAGTGAAGGTGGGAATAAGGCTGATCTCCTGATGGATCATGGAAATGCCCTGCAACAGGGCATCGTGCGGAGATGACGGCGAGTAGGGCTTGCCCTTGAAGGTCATGGAGCCGCTGGTCATGGAGTAAGAGCCGAGAATGATCTTCATTAGAGTGGACTTGCCTGCGCCGTTTTCCCCGACCAGAGCATGAACCTCGCCGGGATTGACGTAGAAGTCTACATCCTTGAGCGCCCTGACGCCGGGAAAGTTCTTACAGACTTTGTTGATGGACAAAATTGGTTGAACGCTCGACATCGTATATCGCTTGCCCCCTTAAAAAAGGATCCGCGCTTCTCATAGAGACCAAGCCCTCCTGATCAACGCGGATCTCATGGTTCGTTTCCGAAATCAGCTTTTACTCGGTAAATTCGCCAGCGAGCAGGGCATCGATGTTTTCGCTGTTCATGGCGTAGTAGTTATGGGGATTGATCTCCTTGTCAAAGGTCTCGCCGTTGACAAGTCCCACGCACACTTCGAGGATCATATCGACCGCCACGGGGATGTCCTGATAAGAGGTGGCGTCCAGTTCGCCGGAGCGAATGTAGGACTGGCCGGCTTCCGTGCCATCCACGCCGTAGACGAGGAACTCATCCATGTCCACGCCCGCGCCTTCCAGCGCCTGGATGACGCCAATGGCCATCTCGTCAGAAGCAGCGGCGATGCAGTTCATCTCGGGATAAGTGTTGAGCCAGTCCTCAGCCATAGCCATAGCCGTGTCGGCAGACCAGTCGGCAACGCCGGTGATCAGCGTATTAAGACGGCCGTTCTCCACGTACTCAGCGCAGACTTCGTAGATGCCCGTCTCGCGCTTCTGCAGGTTGGCGGTGGTACCACCGTTGATGTAGCCCATGTTGATGACGCGGCTCTCGTCCTCGTCCAGATACGCCTTGATAGCTTGGCCGATAGCGCGACCGTGGTCGCCCTGGTCGCCCATGACACGTACATCGAAGATGTCCGCATTGATGGAAGAATCGTGCAGCACCAGGTAGATGCCAGCATTCTTGACGGCCTCGGCGCAGACAACGCCGGAGTCAGCGTCAATGGCACGCAGGATGATGACGTCGCAATCCTGCATGATGAGGCTCTCAATATCGCTGAGCTGACGGGAAGTATCGCCCAGGGCATTGGTAACGATCAAATCCACATTGGTGTACTTCTCGTTGATGAGCTGCTCATAGACTTCCTGGAACTTGACGTTGATTTCATCCTGCAGGTTCAGGGAAAGGCCCACGGTGATCTTCTCCTCCTCGGCCACAGCGCCAACGGCACAGGCGGCCAACAGAGCCAGCGTCAAGAGCATACAGACGAACTTTTTCATGGGGGTATTCCTCCTTTATTTTTGCAATGTCACCGCATTGCAGGGAAGCACAGGACAGCAGAGACTGCTTCTTGCGTGATTTACCCTTTTGAGCTTCCAATGGAAGAGGTCATACGCGGAGGTGGGGGCGGGGCCCTGCGGCGCCGCCCCCTTGCGTTGGTTTACGATATTGGATTACTGCGCAGCCTTCTCGGCATTGATTTCAGCGACCAATTCCATGTAGGCGCGGTCGTGATAGTTGCGCACTTCGCTCTCGCGGTCGAAGATCATGGTCTCGCCGTTCTCAACGGTGAAGGGCACCCACGGCAGGGTGTCGGTGCTGGGCGTGCCGTTGTGGCACAGGCTGAGGATGGCGCCGGACATTTCGTCAGAAACCTTCTGGCCGCACTCTTCGTCGCCATAGGTCATGAAGCGCACGTCCGTCAGGCCCAGGTTGCGGAACCAGTAGGCGATGTCGCCGCCAGTGTGCTGCGCGGTGGTGCCGCCCATGTAGGGCGCATTGTACGCCTGCACGCACTGGTAGACATTCTCATTGCCGTACTCGGCCATGGCCGTCGCGAGGTTGTTGTTGCGGTTGGTGGTGTAGAGCAGGTCCTTGAACTCGTGGGTCGGGTAGGCAGCCTTGTAGGCATCGATGACTTCCTGCGCACGGTCGCCGTACATCTCGGTGATGCGCTCCATGGCGGCTTCCTCGGTGATGCCCGAGAGATAATGGGTCTCGATATCTTCGTCGGTGAGGTACTTCGGCCAGGTCTTGCCGGTCATGTAGCCGCCGCTGGTGGTGAACTCGCCCAGGCAGGAGCTGAAGATGACGGGCTTGTCCGCAGAAAGCTCATAGGTGCCGGTGGGATAGAAGTCGCCATCCACGGTCGCGCCGTAGGAGCAGCCAGCAGCCTGCGCAGCAGCGCAGAGGTCGTCGTAGGGCATGGTCTTGAGATAGGAAATGATGTACTCATTGCTGTAGCCGTCCAGGCCCAGGTAGGAGACCAGCGCCGCGGTTTCGGCCTGCGCCTGCTCGGTTGTGCGGGTGACCTGCACGGAGCCGCCAGACAGGGCAACCGCCTTGTCGAAGAGGTCCACCGCCGCGGGCATGCCCATCAGCTGGGTGACCTTGGTGCCGCCGCCGGACTGGCCCATGATGGTCACGTTGTCCGGGTCGCCGCCGAAGATGCTGATGTTGTTCTGCACCCAAGTCAGCGCCGCGATGAGGTCAGCGTGGCCAAGGTTGCCGGTGTACTTGTAGTCCTCGCCATAGGCGGAGAGGTCCATGTAGCCAAGGTAGTTCAGGCGATGGTTGACGCTGACGAAGACGACGTCGCCGTCATTGGCCATGTTGTAGCCATCGTAGTACTCCAATTCGGCAGAGGAACCGGAAGCGTAGCCGCCGCCATGGATCCAGAAGATAACGGGCTTGGCGGCCTCAGGATCCATGTCCGTGGTCCAGACGTTCACGCTCAGGAACTCGTTCTCCTCGCGGTCCTCAACAAAGTAGTTAGAGACGGAGGCGAAGTCGTTGGCGTTGTTGGAGTACTGGCCCTGCGGGCAGACTTCGCTGAACACCAGGCAGGCGCGGATGTCTTCCCAGGAAGCAGGTTCAGGCATTTCGAAGCGCTCGGCCTGCGCATAGGGGATGCCTTTGAAAATATTCACGTCGCCCATCTTGTAACCCATGATGCGGCCGCCCTCGACTTCCGTAAGGACGGGCGTGACGCCTTCGGCCAGCGCGGCAGTGCCACAGGAGAGCACGAGGACCAGCGCCAGAAGCAAGGTGATGATTCTTTTCTTCATGATGGATGACTTTCTCCTTTCACTTTGTCCGCTGTGCCATTGCTCCGCGAGTGCTCTGCAGCGCACCAGCGCAGGGTTGGCACACGTGACCAGCCCGAATGCCATGGTCATCCGAAGCGGTGACACTTTTATTATATCAGTGCAATTTTTTAGAATAAATGCTGATTTTTGCGGAATTTTGTAATGTGTTTTGCGATTTCAACCCACACCTGATCGTGCTCAATTTACGTCTCTCTGTTCCCATCCGCATTCCTTCTCCCACACAAACGTTGCAGGAAAGGACAGCACTCGTGTTTTCAGCCAGCAGCAACGCATATGGTTGAAAACGCAAAATATTTCCTTTGCTTAGCATGTATCATTAAGCAATTTTTGTATATTTCTGACGGAATACACATAAATTTCTAACCCATGGAGCAAAATATATGCACATGTTTTCCAAATGCAGAGAGTTGCGAAACGTAACCCCCTATCTGCACATTCCTTCCCCTGACGGGGCGAAACGGGCGTCTTGTCTTTTGCGTCTTGATGGGATAAACTATACCATTATCAAGAGTATCGCAGAATGGAGGAACTTTCTATGGCGTTGAGGCAGGACTTTGAGCAGGTCTTTTTTGACAACACCATCCCCGTCAAAGTGCTCGTTCAGCGTTTGAGCACCTACAAGCTTCACTGGCATCCCCAGGAAGAACTGATCTACGTGGCGCGCGGCTCCATTTGCGTCCACATTGAGGGTGAGACCTACATATTGCGCGAAGGCGAAATGCTCTACATCGTTGGCGATCAGCTGCATTCCATCAACAAGACAGATGATGACAACCTGCTGGTAGCCATACAGTTCGATGCGGATTTCTTCAGCATGCTGCCGGCAATCAAGTCCAGCGCCTTCCGCTGTTCTGCCTTTTTGCAGGATCAAGCCGAGACGCCGGAGGACTTCCAAGGGTTGCGCGACGCCATACGGCATCCGAATCTGCAACCAGCGGTTGGTATCCGCGGTGGTGGAGCACCATTCCGTCTGCGGATCGCCGCTGAAGCCGTTCCAGGCGCGCTGGTTGCCGGTGTTGTACTCGCTGCTCGCGCTGGCCACGCAGTCCTGATCGCTGTTCGCGGTCAGGAAGGGCAAGTGGTAATAGGCCGGCGACTCGCTCGTTTTGGTATACAAAAGGCGGATGTGCGCCAGGCCCGCGCCGTCTGTTACCACCAGAATGGTGTTGCTCTGCGGCCTCGGCTGCACCATGAACTGCCGGTCGGTGTTGCTTGCCACATACCCCTGCGGAATCGACGTTCCGTCGTTGAGAACCAGGAAGGTCGAGGATGCGTCCACCCACACAGAATCCATGCCGCTGAAATCAAAGCTGTGCTCTATGGAAGCCTTTGCCGTCGCAGGCGCAGAATATCTGATCGTCCTCGCGTAAATCTCCTTCCCGTCGATCCAGCGGGCGCCGGTCGCCTGCTCGCCAGTGCTGTGCGCGGCGGGGCCCTGTACAAGCATTTCCCATTTGTCCGTGTCAGAGGGCGCGGCGCCGGTCGTGGCGACCTTTGCTGCATAGCTGCATCCGTGCCAGAGTACCACGTCGAGCGGCTCATATGCCGCAGCCTGGTTGTATTCCCCACGCAGGTTCAAGCCCACGCGACCGAGGGCGTAAGTGTTGTTAGCCATTTTGAATTTCCTCCTTGATGTTGATTGATTGGGTTGTTGGTTAGGTCGGTTGGTTGGGATGATCAGCCATCTGCAACCGGGCAGTAGTAAATGATCATCGCATAGTATTCGGTGTCCCACGAATTGCCCTTGTAAACCACCACGTCGCCTTCCTTGGTGACATTGGCTGTCACCATCTGCTGCGGGTTGTTGTAATAGGCAAAGCTGAAGGTTTGCAGTCCGCCCGTGGGCCGGCGCACAAAGCCGTCCAGGCGGATGATGCCGTCAACGGGGCCAATGTTGCCGATGGTGGTTGAGCCCGCGTTGTTCAGGTGTGTGCCCGTGAGGATGCGGCGATAGATGGGCCTGCCGTCGATCCAGCGTTCTCCCGTAAGCTCATCCGCCACCGCGTAGTCCATCTCGCCCTGTGCCAGCCGCGTCCATTCCTCCGAGATGTCGGGGTACTGGCCAGTGCTGGCAGCGTTGGCGATGTAGCAGCCATTCCTCCAAGTTACAATGTCCAGCGGCTCATAGGCAATATCGTAGCTGAAGTTTCCACGCAGGCTGGTGCCTACGCGGCCGAGATCATAAGTGGCGTTTGCCATTTGAGTTCCTCCTTTCCGGTT
Organism: Candidatus Pullichristensenella stercorigallinarum; assembly: GCA_018712945.1. Taxonomy (GTDB): domain Bacteria; phylum Bacillota; class Clostridia; order Christensenellales; family Aristaeellaceae; genus Pullichristensenella; species Pullichristensenella stercorigallinarum. Next base: position 19,127 of record DVFZ01000096.1, read on the forward strand.
CATTGGTTCATCCAGCTAAGGGGAAGGCCCAGTCCGGGCGGGCTGGGCCTTGG
>DVFZ01000097.1 GCA_018712945.1 Candidatus Pullichristensenella stercorigallinarum
CCGGTCATCAGCTATGACAACGAAACGCGCCTGCAAACCCAGCTCGCCGCCAACATCGCTGACGCTGACGCGCTGCGCTACGTGGGCATCCTGGACGACGCTTCCCAGGCGGAAGTGACCTTTACAGACGCGGAGGGCGCGGAACACACGGCCACAATCGAAGCGCTGGTAGGGGAGGAGATGTACACGGCGCAATTCGCCTTCTTGGAGCGTCAGGCCGTGCCCGCCGCCGAGCAGCCAAGCGCTATCTATGAACATGCCGGCTATGGCGACGCTTTGTGGATTGGCTATTATTCCTGCGCCGAAGACCCAGAGCACCCGATGGCGGACTTTGTTCAGGAAGTGGAACAGGCCATCGCGGACGGGAGCTACACAAAGGTCTGCGTCGACCTGCGCTACAATGGCGGCGGCAATTCCGCGGTGCTGGAGCCGCTCATCGACAGCCTGGCGGCGCTGCGGGAGGAAAAAGGTTTTGACCTCTACGCCCTGATTGGCGAAAGCACCTTTTCCTCGGCAGTGATGAACGCTGCCCAGCTCAAAACCCGTGCTGGGGCCATCCTCGTCGGCCGCCCCACCGGCGGCAGCGCCAACCACTATGGCGAATTGCAGTCTTTTGAGCTGGAACATCTGCCCCTGACGGTCTATTACTCTACCAAATACTTTGAAATGCTGCCTGGCTACCCCGCAGGTTCGCTTGAGCCGGACATCAAAGTAGAGCGCACGCTGGCGGACTATATCGCCGGAACGGATTGCGAAATGGAGGCTGTGCTGGGAGAATAGCGATGCCTTATGTGCCCGCGTCAAAACGCGGGCATTTTTGTGGATGCAGCACTTTCCATAGCTTTGGAATTGTGATAAAATGGTACACTGGCATTGACGGAGGAAAGACGAAAATGGGATTGGAAAGATTGACCGACAGGGTATGTTATTTTCCGCACCAGGCGGAAGTGGACCGCCCAATGCTTGCCTATTTGCGGGGCGACCGCTTTTCATTGGCCATTGATGCCGGCTATTCCGCAAAGCATGTAGACGACTTTTACCGGCTTCTGGATGAAGCAGGCTTGAAGAGGCCGGATTTTACGGCGATTACGCACTGGCATTACGACCATACCTTTGGGATGTTCCACATCCATGGGGTGAGTATCGCCTGCCAGGAAACCAATCGGTTTTTAAAGCAACAGCAGGCGAAAGTCTGCGATGCCTCGTATATCGACGTTTTGAAAAACAGCGACCCCTATTTTGCGCGGGAATACATTCAGGAGACAACGCTGAAGATTGTCCAGGCGGATCTTCAGTTTCAGGGACAACTCGTGTTGGACCTCGGTGGAATAACGGCGCAAATATTTCATACCGAGGCGCCGCATTCGGAAGATTCGGTCTGCGTTTACGTGCCGGAAGAAAAAATACTGTTCCTGGGAGATTCGGTCTGCGAAGATGTATTCCATAATGGCTATATGGATAAGGAAAAGCTGCGAAAACTGATGGATATGATTGAACAAAAGGATTGCGTTTATTGCCTTCTCAGCCATGATGAGCCGCTGCAAAAGAATGCGTTGTTGGAAGATCTGTATGGCGTGCTGCATGGAACCGTGTAGCGCCTTCATAAAAATTCCCCGCCACATTTGTGACGGGGAATTTTCTGTCAATCGCAATTTTATCCCTTTACCGCGCCCGCGATTACACCCTTGATGATGTGCTTCTGGCAGGCCAGATAGAAGATGATGATCGGTAGGATTGACAACACCAGCACGGCCATCATGGCGCCCATGTCCACCGAACCGTAGCCGCCCTTCAGGTACTGCACGGCGATGGGGATGGTCTTATAGCGCGAGCCGAGCAGCAGGTAGGGCAGCAGGTAGTCGTTCCAAATCCACATGGCGTTCAAAATGGCTACCGTAATGGCGGTCGGCTTAAGCACCGGGAACACTACTGAGAAGAATGTGCGCACCGGGCCGCAGCCATCAATGCAGGCAGCTTCTTCAATTTCACGGGGCACATAGCGGGCAAAGCCCGTGAACATGAACGTGGAAAGCCCCGCTCCGAAGCCCACATATACGAAGATGATGCCCACCGGGTTGTCCAGATGCAACATGTTCGCCAGCTTTGACATGGTAAACATGACCATCTGGAAGGGCACAACCATCGAAAATACCAGCAAAAGGTAAATCGCCTTGGTGGCCTTGGTTTCTACGCGGGCCAAAAACCATCCCGTCATGGCCGTGAGCAGCACGATGAATGCCACGGAAAACACGGTGATAAACAGCGAATAGCCAAACGCCTGGAAAAATCCCGTCAGGCGAATGCCCTCGCTGTAATTCGTCCAGCCCACAAACGTGCCGGCCTCGGCGCTGGGAAAGTCAAACGGCGCCGTGCTGATAAACAGCTTGCCTTTGAACGAATTCATCACCACGATGAGGATGGGCATCAAAAACGCCAGGCAAATCAGAGCCATGACCACCGTCAGCGCCCACGATTTGCGGTTGCGCTTTTTGGAAAGAGAGGAAGCGTTCATTGGTTGACCTCCTTCCTGCGCGTCAGCCAGAGCTGAAGGAAGGCAATGCCCGCGACCAGAATGAAGAAGATGACCGCCTTGGCCTGACCAACGCCTTCCCAACCGACGCGGCCGTAGAAGGTGTTGTAGATATCCAGCGCCAGCATCGTCGTCTTTTTGGAGGGCGCGCCGGCGGTGAGGGCCAGGTTCTGGTCAAAGAGTTTGAAGGAATTGGTCAGCGTCAGGAACGTACAGATCGTGATCGACGGCATGCACATCGGCAGCGTCACATGCGTCAGCTTCTGCCATCCGCTGGCGCCGTCCACATCCGCCGCGTCGTACAATTCGCCGGGGATGGACTGTATGCCCGCGATGTAGATGATCATCATATAGCCGATCATCTGCCAGTTCATGAGGATCACCAGGCCCCAGAAGCCGAATCTCGCGTCATAGGTCAAGGTCATCTCGTAGTGGTAGAGGATGCCATTGAAGATCATCTGCCAAATCCAGCCCAGCACAATGCCGCCGATGAGGTTGGGCATAAACAGCACCGTGCGGAACAGGTTTGTGCCGCGGATGCCGCGCGTGAGCAGCGAAGCCATCGCAAAGCCGAGGATGTTGATGGAAATAACGCTGACCACCGCGAACTTCACCGTAAACCACAGCGCGTTTACAAACTCCTGATTGGCGGTGAAGGCGGTGATGTAATTCTTCAAACCCACCCACTGGGAGTTGGTCACGGTCGTAAACTCCGTAAACGACAGGTATATGCCCATCACGAACGGAATAAGGAACACAATGACAAACGCGATGAGGGTCGGCAGGACAAACAGCGGGAAGAATTTCCGAAGCGTCCGTTGCATACTATCCCCCTCTTTCTCAATGATACCCAAAGCGAAGCGCCCGGTGAGGGCGCTTCGCTTTGGAGCACGATGCGCCTATGCGCCCAGCGCGCGCTCGGACTGCCAGGAATCAATGACCACCTGCGTCACGCCCTCCCAGTCCATGGAGCCCTGCAGGTACTCAAGCAGAGCGTCGCCAACGTAGTTCTTGAACTGCTCCGACGGGAAGGAAGCGAACGTCCACGGCACGCTGGTCACGCCTTCCATGTCCATCCAGCGCAGCACTTCCCTAGAGAGCGGGTCTTCCGGCATTTCGTCATCATCAAAGGTGTTGAACGGGGAGAGGAACATCAAGTCGTTTTTGACGTAAGCCTTGCCCGTTTCCGAACTGAACAGCCATACCAGGAAATCAATGGAAGCCTGCTGCTTCTCCTCGGACACCTGGGAGTTGATGCACAGGTAGTTCTCCGTGCCGATGCACAGGCCCTGGGATTCTTCGCCCTCAACGCCGGTGTAGAGGGGCAGGAACTTGATGTCCTCGTCGGCAACGACGTTGCCCTCCACGCCGAGAATCTGGCTGGCGCCCCAGTTGCCGTTCTGCACCATCGCGCACTGGCCCAGGGCGAACTCGGCCATGGAATCGTTGGTGGTCTTGTTGCTCAAAAGGCCCTTGGCGGTGACGCTGTTGTTGGTGTAGAGGTCAAAGAGGTTTTTGAAGTTTTCGCCGTAGGAGAAGGTGATCTCCGCAGCGTCCAGGCCGGTGAGAATGGTGTTCTCGCCGCCCAGGTCGCGGAACTCATAGTAGATGGGCATGTTGAGCAGGTGGGTCTGCCAACGCCACTGCTCGCCCGCGGCCATGGAGGTGGAGGCGAACACGCCCTGAATGCCCAATTCGTCCTTGAGGGCGGTCATATCCTCGACGACGGCCTTCAGCGCTTCAAAGTTCTTGATTTCATCCATGGAGGTATACTCAGTGGACTTGTTTTCCGAGGCGAAGTAGGCCTCCATGATGGCGTCGTTGTAAATGATGCCGTAGCCCTCGACCACGTAGGGAATGCCGTATACGGCGTCGCCCTCGCTCACGGCCAGGGTCTTGTCCGAAAGCATCTCATAGAATTCGGTGCCGGACAGATCCAGGCAGTAATCCTTCCAGCTTTGCAGACCGACCGGGCCGTTGATCTGGAAGATGGTGGGGGCGTCGGCCTTGGCGATCTCCGAGCGCAGCGTCTGCTCGTAGGTGCCGGCGGCGGCGGTGACGACGTTGACATGTACGCCCGTCTCCGCTTCGTAGGTCGCGGCGATCTCCTCGTAGACTTCGGCGATCTCCGGCTTGAAGTTGAGGAAGTAAATCTCGGTGGTTCCTTCCGCCAGCGCGCTTGCGCAGCCCAACGCCAGCAACAGGGTGAGAACGAGTGCCATGATCTTCTTCATAATGACAACTCCCTTTCTTCGTTTGCCCCGGGGCCGTCCCCCGCAGGCGGGCTACGCTTCCGCATGCGCAGCCTTCACGGTAAATTATACGAAAAATGGGTATAGTTGTCAAGTGAAAATATCACCTAATTGCACAGAAACATATAGGACATGTTAAAAACATTTCGTAAGATACAACTAATGTTCCAGACATAGCAGGCGGGGGACGATCTTGCCCGCCTCCAGCGCTATTTCGGCATAGTTGCCATCGCGCAGCGCGCCGGGGTTGACGAGCAGCACTGCGCCCACATAGCCGCAGAAGGCGCGGTGCGTATGGCCAAACAACGCCAGCAGACAGCCAAGTTCTTCAGCGCGATAGCTCAGGCGCGTCAGGGAGGATTTCACCCCGTAGCGGTCGCCGTGCGCAAGCAGGAGCTTTGCTCCGTCCAACGTTTCTATGCGCTCGTCCGGCGCGTCCGCAAACGGGCCGTCGCAGTTGCCGCGCACGCACAGGGGCGTGCAACCGGTCAGGGCGGCAAACTTGCGCGCATCGGGGAACACGTCTCCCAGATGGACGGCGGCGTCAAACCCGCCCTGTTTGTATATCTCCGCGGCGCGGGCGATCTTTTCCGACGCGCGGTGGCTGTCTGAAAGGACCATCAGCTTAGGCATCTTCATCCTCCAGCATCTTCAGCAGCTTTTGCACGGCGCGGGCGCGGTGGGAAATGGCGTTTTTGGCCTCGGGCGAAGCTTCGGCCAACGTCATTTGCAGATCGTCGGAATAAAACAGAGGGTCATAGCCGAAACCGCCGTCGCCGCGGTATTCGCGCAGAATCGAACCTTCACAGGTGCCGAAGGCCACCAGCGGTTCGCGTCCAGGGCGGCAGAGGGCCACGGCGGCGGCATAGCGCGCTGTGCGCGGCTCGGGCGTATCTGCAAGCTCCTTGAGCAAAAGCTGATTGTTGGCCTCGTCGTCGCCGTGTACGCCCGCGTAACGCGCCGAATATACGCCGGGACGGCCGCCCAGCGCGTCCACCAGCAGCCCGGAATCGTCTGCCAGCGCCGCGCATCCGGTGGCGCGCATCAGGGCTTCGGCCTTGAGCAGGGCGTTTTCCTCAAAGGTCTCGCCGGTTTCCTCCACGTCCATTTCCACGCCCATTTCGCGCATAGAGCGCACGTCGAAGCGGCCGCCGAGCATGGCGCGCAGTTCCTTGATTTTGCCGAAGTTGCCCGTAGCCAGCACCAGCACGGGCTTGCGGCCGATTACGTCCGCCGCGCTGCCCAGCGCCTGAAGCTGCGCGTCCATCAGGCGGGAAACGCCCTCCTGGGCAAGGTCGAGCAGGGCGTTTAATTCCGCACGGTCGTAGGGCCGGCCCTCGCCGGTACCCTGAATCTCCGCATAGGCCATCTTGCCGCCCTGACGGGTCATGACCACGTTCATATCCGCGTCGGCGCGGCTGTCAAAGGCGTAGTCCAAATCGAGCGTGGGCGTGCCGCCCACAATGCCTACAGACACCGCCGCCACCTGGCGCACGATGGGGGAATCGACGAGTTTGCCCGCATCCATTAGCTTTTTGACCGCCAGGCACAGGGCCACGAATCCGCCCGTCACCGCCGCGGTGCGCGTGCCGCCGTCCGCCTGCAAAACGTCGCAGTCGATATAAATGGTGCGCTCGCCCAAACGGGAAAGGTCGCAGGCGGCGCGCAGGGAACGGCCGATTAACCGGCCGATTTCCACGCCGCGCCCATCGCGCTTCACGCCGTCACGCGCCTTGCGCTGGGGCGTGGAGCCGGGCAGCATGGCGTATTCGGCGGTCAACCAGCCGCGCCCCGTGTCCCGCAAAAACGGCGGCACGCCCTCCTGTACGGAGGCCGTGCACAGCACGCGCGTTCTGCCCGCGCAGATCAGCGCGCTTCCCGCCGCCATCTCGGTAAAACCGGGATAAATTTCCAGTTTTCTCAGTTCGTTTGCCGCTCTTTCGTTCATCAAAGATGCCTCCGTTTATTCAAATTCAAAGATCAGGGATGACTGCGTCTGAATGTAGTTGTTGACGATTTCGTCGGCGACGTTGGCGCAGGCGGGCAGGGCCAGCGTATCCGCGCCGGGGTCGTACAGTTCGCCATCCACGTAGATTTCCACGCCTTCGATGCCCTCGAACTGCGTGCAGGTGAGCACCAGGGCCTTGAGCGCCAGCCGTCCGCCATCGCTGTTTTCGGCCAGCTCGATAAACTCGCCGGTGAAGTTGATTTTGGCGATGCCGTCCTCCACAGTCACGTCGATCACGCCGCACCCGGCGGGCAGGGCGTTTTCCAGCGGGCTGGAAGCGCTGGGGCCTTTGCACAGCTCAACCACCGCCGTGTTGATATCCGGCTCGGAATAGACCATGCGCGTCACCGGTACCAACACGCTGCTGGCGTCGCCGGGGAAGTAGAGCGTCACCGGCTCCGCGTCTTCCAGGGCGATGTTCGCCGAGGCCATTTCCGGATTCAGGTCGGCGCGGGTAAACTGGCCGGATACGTTCGTGCCGTGCGGCAACGTCTCCATCTGCTGGCCGTCGATGAGGAATTCCACCTTTTCCACGGTGGGGAACTCCGTCAGCGCCTGTACAATGGCGGTGATCATGTTGCTTTCCGCCGCGGCGTCGGCCATGGAGAGCGCTTCTTCGCCCAGGTCGATGCGCGCCAGGCCGCCGGTGATGTCCAGGTCGATGGACATGTTTTCCGGCAACACCGTGCGCAGGCCCAGCCGCGCCGCCTGCATGTCGTTGGCGGTGGATTTCACCATCAGCGACAGCGTGGCCTTGGCGATGCCGTCCTCGGCGGGCACGCTGCACATGACCGGTACCAGATAGCCGTAATTGTCCTGATAGTACACCACGGTATTGACCGTGCCTGCGGCGGCGCTTTGCGCTGTGGCCGCAGGCGAGGCGTCCGGCGCGGCGCTGCCCTCAGGGGTTCCGGCGTCCTCCAAAGCGGGCGTCGTTTCCGGCGCGGGCGTTTCCGAGGGCGCCGGCGTGGGCGTCTCGGCGCTTTGCGAGGTCTGGCTCGAAGGCCGTTCCCACAATGTCCACGTACACGCCAGCGCTACCGCCGCCACCAGCAGCACCAGCGCCAGCACGTACATCTTTCGCTCTTTTCCGGTGAATTTCATCAAGCACCCTCCTCACGCAAGTCCTTTTCGATTCAATGTATTCCGGCGCGGGAAGGGCTATTCCTCGCCATTTTATCACAAAGCCGCGCCTTGCGCAATCCCGCTTTTTCCGATATAATATCAACGACTGGAGGATGTCTTTATGCCGATGGACGGATTGACGCTCTCGTTTATAACGCAGGAGCTTTCAGAAGCGCTGGTGGGCGGGCGTGTGGATAAAATCGCCCAGCCAGAGCGCGATGAACTGAATATACTGGTGCGCAACCACGGCCGCAACCAGCTTTTGCTGCTCTCGGCCAGCGCCGGGTGCGCGCGGGCGCACATCACGCAGGAAAAGAAGGTCAGCCCCCTGGAACCGCCGATGCTGTGCATGCTCTTGCGCAAGCACATCTCTGGCGGCCGGGTGCGCGCTGTGCGCCAAATCAACGGCGACCGCATATTGGAAATTGAATTTGAGCATCTGGACGAATTGGGCGACAGCGCCCGCAAGACGCTGATTTGCGAATTTATGGGCCGGCATTCCAACCTCATCTTTGTGGACGCGCAGGGCCGCATCCTCGAATGCGCGCGGCGGGTGACGGAAAACATGTCCTCGGTGCGCGAGGTGCTGCCGGGTCTGCGTTACGAGCGTCCGCCCGAGCACGGCAAAACGCCCTTCGACGCGCCGGAGGAGGACATCATCCGCGCTCTGGAGGGCGCGAGCGGGCCGCTTCACAAGGCCATTGCCGCCGCCATCAGCGGTTTGTCTGTGCAGACAGCGCGCGAGCTGGCCTTCCGCGCCGCCGGCAACGAGGACGCGCACACGCAGGAAGTGGACATGCGCGCCGTGTCCGCCGCCGTGGCCCGCGCCCTGCAAGAAGTGCAAAGCCAGATGGAACCGGCGCTGCTCCTCGGCGCGGACGGCGAGCCGGTGGACGTGGTGGCCTTTCGCTACGAGAGCCGCTCCGCCCTGCGCGCAGAGCGCTTTGCCACCATCTCCGAGGCCATGGACGCCTTCTACCGTGCCCGCGACCTTGCCGACCGCGTCAAGCAGAAGTCCGCGGCGCTGCATCGTGTGCTCAAAAATAACATTGAGCGCTGCGAGCGCAAGCTGGCCTTGCAACAGGAAGCGCTTCTGGGCAGCGAGCGCATGGAAGAATACCGCATCAAGGGCGAACTGCTCACCGCCAGCCTGCACCTGGCCAGGCGGGGCATGAAGAGCGTGACCATCCCCAACTACTATGAGGAAGGCACGCCCGACCTGGAAGTGCAGCTGGATGAAAAGCTCTCCCCAGGCCAGAACGCCCAGCGCTATTTCAAGCTCTATCAAAAGGCGCGCTCGGCCAAGAGGCTGGCCGCCGAGCAGGTGGAAAAGACCACCGAGGAATTGAACTACCTCGAAGGGCAGATGCTCAACCTCTCCGCCTGCGAGGAGGAAAGCGAGCTGGCCGAGCTGCGCGAGGAGCTGGAGAAGTACGGCTATGTGCGCAAAAACCACAATCGCCGCCAGATGAAAAAGCTGGAACCTTCCAAGCCGATGCGCTTTGATTCGCCCACGGGCATTCCCATCCTGGTGGGCAAGAACAATTTGCAAAACGACAAACTGACCTTCACCGCCGAGCCAAACGAATGGTGGCTGCACGCCAAGGACATGCCCGGTTCCCACGTCATCGTCGCCAGCGACCATCCGGACGAGGAAACGCTGCACATGGCCGCGCGCCTGGCCGCCCGCTATTCCAAGGGCGCGAGCGCGGGCAAGGTGCCCGTGGACATGACCCGCCGCCGCTATGTCAAAAAGCCTTCGGGCGCGAAGCCGGGCTTTGTCATATACACCAACCAGACCACCGTGCTCGCCGAGCCATGGGAGGGATAGGGGAGACGAAGTCCCGCTTGGGCGCAAAGCGCAGGAAAAATCAAGCGCAGCCCGCGCGGATGTGCTACAATGCAAAAAAGCGTTGAAAGCGGGGGCAAAGCGATGGAGACAATATGGCGGAAGCTGATTCAGGAAATCGTGGATGAAATTGACGAATGTATTCTCAAAGGCGACGGCGAGACTTTGACGCTGCGCAGCCTTGCGCAGAAGCTGGGCTATTCCGAGTTTTACACCACCCGGAAATTCCGGGAAGTTTCCGGCCTGCGGCTGCGGGATTACCTGCGCCGCCGCCGTCTGGCTTTCGCCCTGAAGGAAGTGCGCGACAGCGAAAGGCCCCTGCTGGAAATCGCCCTCGATTACGGCTTTTCTTCTCACGAGGCCTTTACCCGGGCGTTCAGGGCCGCCTATGGCCTGACGCCCGGCGCATACCGCAAACATCCCCGGCCGGTCGTGCTGCGCACCAAAATTCACCCATTTGACCGCTACTTTCTGGGACTGGGGGAGATCGGCATGCTGAAGCCGGAAGAAGATATAAAGGTCTATTTCGTCACGATTCCCGCCCACAAATTCTTGTATATTGAGAACCGGGAAAGCAACGGCTACTGGGATTTCTGGCAAAAGCAGAGCGCCATTCCCGGCCAGGATTATGAAACGATTTGCGGCTTGCTCGACAGCGTGCCGGGCAAGTTGGACGACTGCGGCGGCGGCGAGCCGAACTGCGCGGGAGGCCAGATTATGGCCTACATAAACGACCCCAGCGGCAGGCTATGCGATTGGGGAATCCCCCGCACGGAGTGCTGGGGCGCGCGCCTTGCGGCAGACTATGCCGGTGAACTCCCCGCGCAGATGCTTTGCCGGGACGTGCCCGCAGGCGAATACATCGTCTTTGAACACGGGCCGTTTGATTATGAACAGGAAAACTGCTTCGTAGAAGAAAAAATCGAGCGGGCGATGGCGGCGTTCGACTATGCGCAAACGGATTATTGCCTCGATACCGCGCCCGGCAGGGTCATGTACTTTTACTACAACCCAGAGCAGTATTTCAAATACATCCGTCCTGTGCGCAGGCGATAAAAAGGAATTCAGCATTACGGCGGCCGGAGGCTTGCTGTTTTTGCATACATATGGTAAAATCAAACGAAAGAAGCGTATGATTTTACCTGGCTGCATACAGGAAATGAACGGCTTCTGGTTTCAGGACGGAAGCGGGGAATGGCGGTTCTTGCGCAGAAACAGAGATTAAACAGAAGGCGGTTTTGCCTTCTGGCGAAATCTGGTATCGGCAAAAGGGGATTTTGGGGATCGAGGGGAATATGCTTTGAAGAAAAAGGCGGCAAAAAAGGTCCTGAAGATATACGCCGTATGCTCGCTGGTATTGATATCCTGCTGTGTTTGCCTTTTCGCTTGGAGCGGTCTGGAAAAGGCGGTTTACGGCGAATTCAGGGTTCTGCCGGTGCTCAATATGGCGCAGTTTGAAAGCTTCGACGGCGTGTGGGACGAAGAGGCGGATGCGATGCTGGTGGGCGCGGTCGAATACACAAGCCAACTGGAGGAAAGCGGCCGCGGTCGGCGGGATCCGTTATGGTGTTTTATCAACATCAGTACGGCGGCCACGCTTTGCAATCTTCCCCTCTGGTATCTGTTGCGGGTGTTCAAGGCCCGGAATGATTCCTGGGTCAACAAAGTGTTGTTGATTGCCGGGGTGCTCGCCATGGTTCTGATCGCCGCGGTGCGGATCTATATTGACCATTCCTATGGAAGTGGTGAGGTGGAGTACCGTTACCCGATCGCATACATCACCTGGCGGGATCTGTTCCTTCCTGCCCTGGTCCTGTTCCTGTTGACGTGCATAGCAAAGGCGGATAACCCCGACAAGATCAAGGATGAGCCCTGAGCCGTTTTTCTCCTCCGCTTGTTTCAATCTGCGAGGCACAGAAAAGGGATGGACGCGAAGTTTCCGCGCCATCCCTTTTCTGAAAGTCCCGAAAGGGCCTCAAGCCCTCTCTATTCTTTCCCTTCCCGCCGCCGCTTTTCCAGCACATAGGTGAGAAAATCAATGTCCTCGGGATAGGTCATCTTCAGGTTGTTGATAAAATCGAAGTACAGATAGCGGCTCGCTTCCAGCGGCAGGTGGTTCAGCAGGCACGTGGCCGGGAATTCCTCGCGGAAGTAGCGGTAAAACACATCAAAGCGGAAGCATTCGGGCGTCTGGATGGAAAAATACTGGCTGCGGTCCACGTCCTGTTCGCCGTAGTGGCCAAGGGCGTCGCACAGGTGGCGGCACTGTATGGCCGCGTCATAGCCGTCCAGCTTTTCCATCAGCGTATCAATCAGCGCCGCCGTCGTCAACGGCCGGGCCGAGTCGATCACCGCCAGCTTTTCACAGGCGTAATGCGCATGGATGTATTCAAGCCCCAAATGAATGGTGCCGTTGCGCTCCGCACCCGAGGGGGTGAGGTCGAAATCGTACTTTTCCCGCAGCGGCAAAAGGTATTCATACGGCGGCGCGGCGCATACCACCACTTTTTCCACGCTTTCCGCCTCGCAACAGGCGCGGATGACGTATTCCACGCACATATGCCCGGCCACGGGCAGGTATTGCTTGGGCAGGCCGCCGCCAAAACGGTTGCCCACGCCGCCGCAGAGGATCAGGGCAACGTTCATGCTTCTTCATCCCTCCAATAGGCCCGGAAGCTGTGCGCCACCCGCTCGCCCTCCTTGGGGATGCGCATGTAGTTTCCGTACAGCTGGGTCAGGTAGGCGTCGTATCCCACGGGACAGGGAAAGCGGCCCGTTTCAAAGTCCAGATCGACATACGAATCAAAAACTTCTTTGGGAAACATATCTTTCCACTGGTTTGGCCAGCCGAGGTTGCCGACGATATAAGGCGTCAAATTCCGCCGCCCGGCGGCGATGCGGTCCACCTTCGCCATTACCTTTTCATAGCGCGTGCAGGCGGCAATGGGCCGAAGCAGCAACATGACCAGGTTGCGCAGGCGCTTTTTCAGGCTGTCGCGCTCCGGACGGATCATACCGGCGCCCACCTTGCCCACCTGAATCCAGAACTTGATGCGCGTAAGCAGCAGGCGGTTTTTCCAGGCCACGGTGTACATCCTGTCCAAAGGGAAGATGTCCAGCGCCAGCCCATCGCGCTGCCCGTCGTCTGTGATGTTGCGCTCGTAGATGACGGTTTTTGTGTCCACGATTTTGGCAAAGCCATAAGGGTAATGCGCGTCGCCGGGATAGCGATGCACAAGAAAATCCGCCACCGGCTCCTTGCGCGCCAAATCGCGCAGGCGCTCGTAATCGTCGCGGGGCATCATCAGGTCGATGTCGTCATCCCAGGGGATAAACCCCTTGTGGCGCACCGCGCCCAAAAGCGACCCTCCGCACAGGCAATAGGTAAGGCCATGCCGCTTGCAGTAGGCGTCGAACGCCTCCAGCAGCGCAAATTCGCGCTGCTGTATCTGTTCAAGCGTAAACTCTGTTTTCTTTTGTCCGCCCATGCGCGCCTAGTCCTCGTCCGCCTCGGCGATTTCGAGGTACTTTTCAAACACGTCGTCCAGTTCTTCCTCGTCGTCGATGGTCACATAGGCGTCGTTGCCGTCCTCGTCGGTGTCGATGCGCAGGATCACCAGCTCGTCCTCGCCGATTTCGTCATCCGGCTCCACCGGGGCCAGGCAGACATAGGTATTGCCCTTGTGTTCAAGCGTCATCAGGTGTTCAAAGCTGACTTCCTTGCCGTCTTCGTCGATCAGCTCCACGATGTCGTCCTGCTCCATGTTGAATTCCTTGCCCTCGCTCATGGTGTAGACCTTCTTTCTGGGAATTTCCGTGTTTTCCTCGGGCCAGCCGCCCGCGTCCAGGAACGTCTGCAAGATCAGTGTCGCGGCCAGCATGTCCACAACTTCCTTGCGCTTTTCACGGCGCATGTGGCCCTCGATGAGCGCGCGCGTGGCCGAGCGCGTGGTGAGGCGCTCGTCCTGAAAGCGCACCTTGAGGTCAAACAAAAGCAGACGGCGGGCGAATTCCCGCACGCGCTGCGCCTGATAGCCTTCCACGCCGTCCAATGTGCGGGGCAGGCCGATAAGCACGCGGTCGGTCAGGTATTGCCCGCACAGCTCGCGCACGCGCATGGCGTCCCGTTCCGGCCCTTTGGTAAAGATGGTTTCCACGCCCTGCGCGGTGATGGAAAGCGGGTCGGACACGGCCACGCCAATGCGTTTTTCTCCCACATCCAAACACAACACGCGCATGTTCTCATACCACCTTTATACATACCTGCGGGCATACGCCCGCGCAATATCCGCACAGGACGCATTTTTCCATATCCACCCGTGCGCGTCCCTCGATCACGCGGATGGCCCCCTGCCGGCAGCGCGCCTCGCACCGCCCGCAACCCTCGCACCAGTCGTGCACCATCAAATGCCGCTCGCGCGTCGAAAGCGGCTTTAGCAGGCTGAAATCCCCTTCGAAAGCGCGCACATTGGCGTCAATTTCGGCAAAGGACTGCATGCCCACCGCCACCGCGTCGATCCACGGCTTGGAAAGTATATACGAAAACGCAGCCCGCGAACCGCCGATCAGATGGCCGCCGCCCAGCGCCTTCATCGCAAAAATGCCCGCGCCCTGATTGTGCGCGCTGGCGACCGCGCCCTCCATATCGTAAAGCGTGCCGCCCTGTATGCCCACACCGCCGGCGTTGATGAGCGGGTGGATCACCTGAATTTCCGGGAACCGCCAAGCGGCCTTGACCGCCGCCACATGATGCGTGCTCATGCCCACCGCCCCAATGCGGCCGAGCTGCTTTTGCTTGCTCAAATACGCCAGCGCTTCCTGATGCCCGCGCAACGTGTAAAGGGATTCCTGTTCATGCAACATGAAAAGGTCTACATACTCCCGCCCCAGCCCGCGAAAGGCGCGCTCCAACGCTTCCGAGGCTGTTTTTTCATCGTAACAGTATGCCTTCGTGCTGACGACATAATCCGGCGCTTCCATCAGGGCGCGCCGGATGTGGGGATAGGTGCCGTACAGGTCGGCCGTGTCCAGGAAGCGGACGCCGCGCGTATAGGCATAAATAAGCAATTCCGCGCCCTGCTCCACCGGCATATCCATCTGCAACGGCGACATGGTAAGGGTACCGAAACACAGCCTCGAAACCGTCAGGCCGGAGGCTCCCAAACGAACCGATTGCATGGCAATCAGCGCTCGTGCTCGTTGATGTAGAAGCGCACGAACTCCTCGAGGATTTCGTCGCGCTCCAGACGCCGGATCAGCGAACGGGCGTTGTTGTAGCTGGTTATGTAGGTGGGGTCACCGGAAATGATGTAGCCCACCATTTGCATAATCGGGTCGTGCCCCTTGGCCTTGAGCGCCTGATAGACGACATGGATGATGTCCTCAGCAGACTCGGGGGCATCGGAGGAGAGGCTGAAATGCCTCGTCTCACCCATTTTGTTGTTCATAGTGCACCGCCTTTCCCAGCAGGCAATTCCCTTTGCGCGGCGCAAAGCCGCATACACTCTTATTATAACACAACTTCGGCTAAATATCAAATGTTTTTGCCGCGACGGGCAAAAACTTGAAGATCATGGCTTCTTCCTGCTGCGGGACGGGCAGTTTATATCCGCGGCGCGCTGTTTACGCCGCCTCGCGTTGTACAAACACCCTGACGCATGTCCGTATAACCATGAGCACGGGCAGGGCCAGCAACATGCCGGCCACCCCCAACGCGCATCCGCCCGCAAATACCGCCACCAGCACCGCGGCGGGGCTGAGGCCGGTCAGCGTGCCCATTACGCGCGGGGAGATCAGCATGCCGTCAAGCTGCTGCACGATGATGAGCACAATGGCGGCGAACAACGCCGTCTGCCAGCCGGAAGTCAGGGCCGCGATCATCGTGGGCACCGCCCCCAACACGGGACCCAAATAGGGGATGAGGTTGAAAATGCCGGTCAAAAGCCCCAGCGCCAGCGCCGAACGCACGCCCGCCAGCCACAGCCCAAATGCGCTCAAAGCGCCCACCGCCAGCGATACGGTGGCCTGCGCGCGCAGGTAGAGGCGTACTTCGCGCTGGGCTGCCGCGCCCATGCGCACCGCCATGCCGCGTAGGCGCAGGGGGATCAGCAATTCCAGCCGCAAAAGCAGACGGCGGCGGTCAATGAGCAAAAATACGCCCAGCACCGCGGCCATTGTAATCTGCGAAACCGTATTGGCCACGCCGCTGGCAAACGTCACCGTACCGGCAGCAAAGCGCAAAATGCCGTCGCCTGCGCGGCTTAAATCAATGCCCGGCAGGGAAATTTCGCCCAATCCGATTTCGCTGGTCCACGCGCTTAAGCGCCCGGCGAGGCCGCGCAGCGTTTCCAGCGCCGCGGGCAGGGCGGAAATAAGATCGGTGACCTGCGCAATGAGCGAGGGCACCAGCAACCACAGGATTCCCGCCAGGATGACCAGCGTTCCCAAGAGGCTGAGCACAGCCGCCGCGCCCGCGCCCATGACGTTTTCCAGGCGGCGGCAGAGAGGGGAGAGCAGAAATGCCAGCGCCGCCGCGCCCGCCGTAAGCGAGAGCGCCGGGGCGATGAAGCGCCACAAAAGTACGACAAGCGCCGCGCCTGCCACAAGGGCAAGCGCGACTTTCCAGTTTGCCGTCCGCGTCCGTCCGTCCATTACTTTCCGAACATCTCGCCGGCCTTGCGGGCCATCTTGTCGCCCATGCGCTGGGCCTGCATGCACCATTTGCGCTCGGTCCTCCAGTTCATCACGCCAAACAGCGTCGCCGCCGCGCCGCCCAGCAGGGCGCCGGCAACCATGCCTTTAACCGTTCCGCTCTTCATCGCCATCCTCCTCCCTTGTCCGCGTGTCTGCGACCACCTCGCCGTCGCCCGTGGCCGCAAAGCGACGGATGTTCAGCCGTCCGTAAAGCAGGTCGTCCCAGTAACCGGTGGAGACGGTGAGGCTCGTGACCTGAAAGGTCACGCAATCCACATTCGCCCCCACCACAGCCCCCAATCGCGTGCCGTCCGTGCCGACCGCACGGCGGAACAGGGGCGTTTTTTGCATCTTTTGCCGTTTTCCGGGCATGTCTACCGTTACGGAGACCTCGCCAAGCACTTCGATTGCCTCGGCGGGCACGAAGCGCGCCCCGCCCAGGCCCGCGTCCACCCACAGGCCGTCCATGCGCGTAAGGTCGTCCGACAGCGCCGCCTGCGCGACGCGGCCGATGCGCTTGCCCGCGCAGACGACCGGCAGGCCGTTTAAAGAGCGCAGGGTTTTTTCCATCGTCATCACGCTCCGGCTGAAAATCCGTCGAGCGTATTTTGCGTATGAACGCGCAAAATATGATGGGAAAAATTGCGCCCGGCCCGGTTGTGTGGTATAATACATCATGCGGAGCTATGCGCACGCATCAATACAGCGTTTTGACACGAATTTGCCAAACATAAACGGTATAATTTTGAAGAACGATTTATCGAAGGAGGACGCTCGAATGGAAGACTATCGGGCTGGATACAGAATCCTGGTGGCAGACGACGATATCAACGTCCACCAGTCGCTCAACACATATTTTCGCCGCGAAGGCTATCAGATGATTTCCGCTTACGACGGGCAGGAGGCCATCGACCATGTGCGCAAATCGCGCCCGGACATCGTGCTGCTGGACATCATGATGCCGAAAATGGACGGCCTGATGGTCTGCCGCGAAATCCGCAAGGAGACCAATTTGCCCATCATCATGCTCACCGCCAAGGGAGAGGAGTTTGACAAGCTGCTCGGCCTGGAACTGGGCGCGGACGACTACATCACCAAGCCTTTCAGCCCCCGCGAGGTGCTGGCGCGCGTGAAGGCGGTTCTGCGCCGCATGCACGAGCTGAAGGACTCCGGCAAGGCTTCGCATTTGGTGGTGGAAAATCTGGATATCGACATGAGCGCCTTTACAGTCAAACTGGATGGCAAGCTCATGCCCTGTACGCCCAAGGAAATTGAGATCCTCTGGACGCTGGCCAATAACCCCGGCATGGTCTTTTCGCGCGAACATCTGCTGCAAAGCATCTGGGGCTACGATTTCCTTGGCGACACGCGCGCCGTGGATAGCCATATCAAGCGCATCCGCGCCAAGCTCTGCAAGGAGGGCAACGGCTGGGATATCAAGACCGTGTGGGGCGTGGGCTACCGCTTTGAAATCGGGGAATAGTTTATGAGGGAGAGGCTTCGCTACCGTTCGTGGACAATTGGGGCAAAAACGCTGGTCAGCCATGCGCTGCTGGCGCTTTTTGCCATTGTTTTCGCCTGCGTGGTGGCTTATGCGCTCTCCTTCCGCTATGTGCAGGATCAGGCCATGGAGGAACTGGTCGCCCAGGCTGAATACATCGCCTCCCGCGATACCGGGGAGAGCGACGAACTGGTCATCCCCGATGAACAGACGCTTGAACTGTATCAAAATATCACCAATTCGATGGTGTTGTATGTAAACCGCGACTATCTGGCCACGCACATCGGCGCCGACGGCGACGCCGCCCCCGGCGGCCCGGAATTCGCGCGCATGGAGATCATCAGCTCCATCGACCGGCAATTCGTGGCCCGCATCTTTGAGGGCGAGAGCGTAGGCGATATCCGCCGCTTTGAATTTGCCTCCGGCGTGATCATTTTTGCCGGCGCGCCGGTGCGCAACGCGGCGGGTAAGGTGGTCGGCGGCGTAATTCTCGCCCAGCCGGTGGCGCAGCTGCGCCGGCTCACCGGCTATCTGCAAATGCTGATGATCATGACCGCCGCGGTGACGGTGCTGTTGGCCGTGGTAATGGCCATGAAGATGACGCAGGTGCTCATCAACCCCATCCGCCGCCTTACGCAGGTGGCGCGGCGCATTTCCGAGGGCGAGTATGGGGCGCGCATATCCCTGGGCACACAGGATGAGCTGGGAGAACTGGGCAACACGCTCAATACGCTCTCGGCGCGGCTTTCCAATGTCATTGAGCGCCTGCGCGAGGAGCGCGACAAGCTGGAACTGATCATCGGCTCCATTGGCGAAGGCATCATCGCCGTGAATGGCAACTTTGAAGTTACCCACAAAAACCAGGCATTCCTGGAATTGATGGAACTGAGCGACGAGGAGTTGGCCCCGCTGGAGGGCACCGAGGCGCTTTCGGCCTTGCATGCCCTGATGGAGGAGTGCATGCGCACCGGCGCGCGCTGCAAGGCGAGCTGGGACAATCCCTCGCAGCGCAAAATCGCCGCCGCTGCCTCGCCTCTGTTTGGCGAGCGCGGCGAAAACATCGGCGCCGTGTGCCTGATTCAGGATGTCAGCGAGGCCGAGCGCCTGGAACAGCTACGCCGCGATTACGTGGCGAACATCTCCCATGAGTTGCGCACGCCGCTCACCGGCATCCGTGGCATGGTGGAGCCGCTCATGGACGGCTATATCGACACCGAAGAAGAAAAGGCGGATTGCTACCGCATTATCTACCAGGAAACGCTGCGGCTGGAAAAGCTGGTGCGGGAAATGCTGGATATGTCGCGGCTGCAAGACGGCCGGGTCACGCTGGAAATGGAGGAATTGGAGCTGCCCGGCATCATCGACGCGGCGCTGCGGCGCATGAAGAATATGGCCGACGAAGCGCAAGTAGCGCTCGTGGCCGATACCGGGGGCGAACGCCTGCGTTGCCTTGGCAATGAGGACCGCATTTTGCAGGTGCTCATCATCTTCATAGACAATGCCCTGAGCTTTACGCCCTCAGGCGGCCAGGTAACGGTTTATGCCCGCGAGGAAAGGAACTGCGTGCGCGTGGGCGTAATCGACACGGGCGTGGGCATCGAACCGAAGGACCTGCCCTTTATCTGGGAGCGCTTCTACAAGGCCGACAAGAGCCGCATGCGCACATCCGGCACCGGCCTTGGGCTGGCGGTGGCCAAGCTGGTGGTAGAGCTGATGGGCGGCGAGATTGGCGTCAATACCAAGGTGGGGGAAGGCTCGGAATTCTACTTCACGCTGAAAAAGAGGGAACAGGAAGGGGAGACAGGGAATGAAGCGAAGGATGAAAAGGCTGCTGGCGCTGTTGATGGCGATGGCGCTGCTGGCGGCGGGAACGGCAACCGCCGAAGAGATAAGCGATCGAACGGACGGCGAGGCTTTAGCCGCCGCGGGCGGGGAACTGCTGGAACAAATTCGCACGCTGATGCGTGATGAAACCTTCCTCTCAACTTCCGGCGCAAGCGGCGAAATTGCGGAGCAGATTGAAACCTGGGCAGAGGAGATGCAGGGCCAGCCGCTCTATACGCGCGTCTATCCCTATCCGGAATTGGATAAAACGCTTGCCTATATGAACGACGGCATGGAAACGCCGGAGCTTTCCGATGCGGCGAGCGCATACTTTGAGCCGATGACAGCCCAGCTGCTTTGCGCGCAGGCCAACGCCCAACAAGGCGCTGCCTACCTGGCGGCGGCAAATCTCCTGCGCGTGAGCGGCTTTTATGCCCTTCCCGAGGGATTTGAAAACTGTGTGGTGGTCTATGATTTCGGCACGGCCGCCTTCGCGGTGGGCATGCGGCGTGAAAGCGTGGCTGGCCAGGAGTTTGTAAGCGCCCAGGGCTGCGTATGTACGCCGGAAATCCGGGACTTGCTGGCGGAAATCGCTGCTTTTGGGGAAGAAACGGGCGCGAAGGAATAGGGCAGGCAAGGGAATTTTGGAATGGCGAATGCGTGGAATAAAGTGGATTCGCTGATTCTGATGTTGCTTTTAACGTCCACGCCGGTCTGTGCGCGCCGGATTTTCTGCCCACGTTGCCGGGGCTGATTGCCTGACGCACGGTTGCTTCCAACGAAAAGCCCACCCGATTTTTGCGGGTGGGCTTTGTTTCGCGCCTTTAGCCCAGCAGCAGCGTTTCCAGCTCCGATGCGTCGTCAGCGCGCACTTCGGGCAGATCGGGCAACTCTTCCTTGCGGCGGAATCCCCACGAAACCCAGATAAAGGGAAGACCGGCGTTTTTGGCGGTTTGTTCGTCCACGCCGCTGTCGCCAATGTAAACCGCGCTTTCCGCGTCCGCGTCCAGCGCCTTCAAGAGCGTCTCCACGCCGATGGGCGAGGGCTTCTTCGGCACGGTTTCGCTTTCGCCCACGGCCTTGTCAAACAGGCCTGGGAAATGGTCGTTCATCAGAAGCTGCACGGCGGCGTCATACTTGTTGGAATTGACGCCGATTTTTACGCCTGCGGCCCGTAGTTTGCCCAGCAGCGCGGCGACGCCGGCATAGGGGTGCGTTTCCACATTGATGTGGGCGTTATAGTAATCGCGGAAATCCGCGAGGATGGCGGCGGTTTCGGCCGCGCTTGTGCCTTCGGGAACAGCGCGTTCTATGAGCCGGGCCACGCCGTTGCCCACAAACAGGCGCACCTCATCCAGCGTGCGCGCCGGATACCCGCGCTTTGCCAGCGCCGCGTTGACGGCGTTTTTCAAATCGTCCAGCGTATTGAGCAGCGTGCCGTCCAAATCAAAGATTGCACAGGTATATTTCATGGCAATATCCTCCATTGATCGTTCCATAGCGAGTATAGCGCATGCGCGCAAATTCTGCGCGGGGTTTGGGTTAGCTTTCGGTTATCGCGCCGAGTGTTGCATTGCGCGCGCGTATGTGGTAAAATATTGAAATGGGGTGGTATATTTATGCGCAGTTACGACGCGCTTTGCGAGGTATACGACCTGTTCGCAGACGACTTTGATTATCCAAAATGGGCAGAGTATTACCGGGCGCTTCTGCGCCGCGCGGGTGTTGAGGCGCAAAGCCTGGTGGACGCGGGCTGCGGTACCGGGCTGATGACCGTGGAACTGGCCCGCGAAGGCGCGCGCGTGGTGGGCGTGGATGTGTCCGAAGGCATGCTGCGCGCGGCGGCGGAAAAGCTGCGGCGCGAGGGCGTGCGGGCGACGCTGGCCAAACAGGATATGTGCCATCTGTCCACGCCCCGGCCGGTAGACGCGGTGATCTGTGCCTGCGATGGGGTCAACTATCTCCTTTCCGCCGAGCGGGTGCGCGCCTTTTTCCGCGCCGCGTATGCCGCGATCCGCCCCGGCGGGGCGCTGGCGTTCGACATTTCCTCCCGCTACAAGCTGGAAACGCAGCTTGGCAACGCTTTTTTTGGCGAGGAACGCGACGAAGCCGCCTATCTGTGGGAAAACCGTCTCGACGCGCAAAGGCATATCGTGCGCATGGACATCACGTTTTTCGTGCGCGAGGCCGACGGGCGTTACCGGCGCTTTCAGGAAACGCACGAGCAGCGCGCCCACAGCGCGAAGGAGATCGCCGCCTGGCTGAGCGCGGAAGGCTTTGAAGGCGTGGAGATTTTTGGCGATCAGACCTTCGATTTTCCCGCAGCGGAGGATATGCGCATACATTTTTTGGCAAGGAGACCGTAAATGGACGTTTTGCAAATGGACGGAATGTACAATATATCGTTATTGGGCGGCCAGGCCCGGGCGATTTTGATTGAGGGCACGCAGATGGTAGAACGCGCCCGCCAGACGCATAAGCTTTCAAGAACCGCTACGGCGGCGCTGGGGCGCACGCTGATGGCAACTTCCATGATGGGCAGCATGCTCAAGGGAGAAAATGAAAGCCTCACCGTCACCATCAAGGGCGGCGGCCCCATCGGTACGGTTTTGACCGTGGGCAAGAGCGACGGCTCGGTCAAGGGCTATGTGGGCAACCCGGATATTGAGCTGCCCCGCGCCGCCAACGGCAAGCTGCCCGTGGGCGCGGCAGTCGGCAAGGATGGCCGCCTCACCGTGGTGAAGGATCTCGGCCTGCGCGAGCCGTATATCGGCATGGTCAACCTGGTTTCCGGCGAGATCGCCGAGGATTTTGCCATGTATTTCACCGCCTCCGAACAGGTGCCCTCGCTGGTATCCCTGGGCGTGCTGGTGGGCGAACGCGTGGAGGCCGCGGGCGGGCTTATCATCCAGATGATGCCCGGCGCCAGCGAGGCCGCCATACAGTCTGTCGAGTCAAGCGCCGGCATGTTCATGGACATCTCCGGCACGATGCGCGAGTATCATCTCAAAGGCGCGGTGACGCAACTGCTTCTGCACCTGGAGCCGGAAATCCTTTCCCACTCCGTGCCCGCCTACCGCTGCGATTGTTCGCGCGAGCGCGTGGAACGGGCGCTGGTGTCGCTGGGACGCGAGGAATTGGAGGATATGATCCGTGAGCAGCACGGCGCGGAGGTAGACTGTCACTTCTGCAACAAGCGCTACCGCCTTTCTGAGGCGGATTTGCGCGATCTGCTCGAAAGAGCGACAAATCGGAGGAGCGAATGAATTTTGACCCCAAGGTCGTGCCCTTTGACCGGAGCGCGGCGTATGTACACCACCGGGCGATGAAAAACCGCCGCGATAACAACGTCGTGGACGCGCTGGAACTTTTGCGCCGCGCCGTGGAGCACTCGCCTGACAATGATGAATATAAGCTTGATCTGGCCGGGCTTTTGAGCGAAATGGGCTGCCTTTCGCAGTCCAACCGCCTGTTGCTGGACATGCTGTCCGAGGGCAAGGGGCCAAGCGAATGCTATTATGGGTTGGCGCTGAATCTGCTCTCCGCCAGCGATATTTCCGGGGCGCGGCAGGCGCTCAGGCGCTATCATGGCGCGGATCCGCGCGGTACCTACGCTATGGACGCGCGCCGCATCTATGACGAATTGCAGCTTTATGAAATGTTTTCCCTCCCCGTCGGCCGCAAGAGCCGCCGCGCCGCCTGCCTGGACGACTTGGCCTGCACGCGCATGAAGGAGGAGGAGTATACCCGCGCCGCGCGCCTGTTCAAGCGCAGCCTGGAAATTGAAGACCGCGATGAAGTCCGCGCCCTGTACGCCACGGCGCTGGAATTGTGCGGCCGCCGCCGCGCCGCGCTGAAGGAAATGCGCGCTGCCGCCGAACCGGAACGGGCCGGCGTGCGTACGCTGTGCATTGCCGCGCAGTTTTACCAGATGGTTCGTATGCCGCGCAAAAGCCGCCAGGCGGCGCTGCGGGCCGTGCGCCTGCACCCTGACGGCCTGGAAATGCGCATGCTCATCCATACGCTGGGCGAACTGGGATTGCACCGCGAGGCGGGGGAGTGCGCGCGCCTTGCCATGCAGGAAACGCCCTATGACCGGCAACTTTTGCACATTCGCGCCGTATCGCTTCTGCGCACGGGCGGCTCGGAGGGGCAGGCCGCGCGCTTCTGGGAGCGCATTGCCCGCATCGACCCGGAGGACACCGTTGCCGCCTACTACGTGCAGGCTGCTTCCGAAGGCCGCCTGCACGGGGAGGAGATTGGATACGCCTATCAGGTGCCCCGGCAGGAGGCTGTCGCCCGCCTTGGCTATGTGGCGGACGTACTTGCCCGCTGCAATGGCGATCTGGAAACGCCCTGGAGGGAGGACGCCAGATTCCGCGCCATGCTTCAGTGGTGCCTGACGGTGGAAAATGTCCAGTTCCGCCGGGCGGCGGTGACGGCGCTGGCGGCGCTGGACGATCCCGAGGCCGAGTCCACGCTGCGCGAAGTGTTTACCCGGCCGGAGATCTCCTACGAAATGAAGTTCAACGCCATGGTGCTTTTGCGCCTGCGCGGCGTGGATCTGGCGCATGCCCTGCCGCCGAGCATCGACGAGTGCGACGGCCTGCTGCCGGATGCGGACACGTTGCTGCCCGCCCTGCCCATCGGCCTGCGCCAGGCATGCCGTTATGCCGCTGAGGTGCTGGAGGACGACTATGGCCTGAGCGTGTTGCCGGCGCTGGCGCTGACCATGCTGCGGGCGCACGGCTGCCGTACATTGGTGCCTTGCACGCGGCGGCGCATTCCGGCTTACGCGGCGGCGCTCTCTTACTGCTATCTATCCATGCGCGGGGAAAAGCCTTCCTTCCGTGCCCTGTGCCGGCAGTTTGGTAGCCCCTTCCGCACAACTGTGTTTTACGCCGCCCGCATTGCGGAGGCGTTGGAGGAAAAACCGGATGACAAAGCCGATTGATTTTGAACACATGTTTCATCACTACGTTGCCGGCAGGCTGCGCGAGGCGGGGGAGATCGACGAGGACGCCGCGGAGGAAATGGCCGAACAGCTTTACGAGGAGTGGGCGGATACGCCCAATACCGCGCTGGATGGCCTTTCGCCGCGCGGCTGGTTTGCACGGTTTACGTCCCCGCAGGAGTTAACGGAACTGCTGATTGCCTACGCGCGCGCGGATTTGGACGCGCCCGACCTGTTGCTGGAACGCTTCGAGAATTTGGGAGCGGCCTGCGCTCAGCCCCTGGAGGCGCTTGTAGGCGCGGCGGGGGAAAACATACAGGCCCGCGCGCAGGCCCTGGGGCTTCTGCCCGGCATAGACGAAGCCCTGGCGGTGCGCCTGGCGGTGGAGACGGTGTTGCACGCCGGGGAAAGCGACCCGCTCAACGAGCTTGCAGGCGAACTTTTGCAGGAACAGTCTGGCGAGGAAATCCGCGATGTGCTGCTTGCCGGTTATGCGCAGGCTCCGGAATTTGCCAAAATGTTGATGCTGGAGATTCTATGCAACTTTCCCGGCGATGAACGCATCTATACAAATATGATGGATATGCTCAAAAACCGCCCTGAAAACCGCGCCTTTGCCGCCAAGCTGCTGGGACGCTACGGCGACGCGCGCGCGGTGGAGCCGCTCAAGGCCATGCTGGGGCAAAGCGACCTTACGTACTTCGAGTATATGGAGATCCGCAATGCCGTGGAAGCGCTCGGCGGGGAGATCGAAACCGAGCGGGAATTTTACGGCGATCCCGATTACGAATACTTACGCAATCTGGAATGACCCGAGGGGAGGGGCCAAGGTGAACTGCACAAAATGCGGAAAGAAAAATGCGGACGACAGCCTGTTTTGCGGCTTTTGCGGCAGCCCCCTGAATACGCCGGAGCAGCCTACGTCCGAAAAAGATGAAGAGCGCAGGCTTTACGGCCCGCCGCAGGAACCAAAGCCGCAGGCCGTAGAAGCGGAAGAACCCGTGCCGCGGCGTGCCCCGCGCCACGCCAAGAAGGAGCCGCCGCGGTCTGAAGAAGCCTCTGATTCAGAGGAAGAAGCGGACGGCCCTGAGAAGATCGTTATCCAGCCGCCAATCCCACCGCGCCCTCAATTTCGGGACGAATTGCCACTGGACACAGATGACGGGGAATATGGGGAAGAGGTGGATATCCCCTTGCCGGAGGAAGCTCCCGATTTTGCGGACGACGGCATGATGGACGACCCGCTGGCCCGGCCGCTGCTGGATAAGCCGGTAGAGCTGCGCGTCAAGCATCCGCCCCAACTCACGCGCACCTCCACGCCGGTAAAGCCGCGCGCGGCTACGGGAGCGCGCCGCGTCAATACGGTGGTGCCGCCGCGCGCGCCTGACCCGGAGGACATGTTTTTGGAAGATGAGGCCGAGGACGATTTGGCCGATTTCGCGCGCGAATATCTCGATGATTACCGCTATGAGGAAACAGAGCGCGGCAATTTCTTTGTGCGTCATATCCGCGGCTTCGTTTGCCTGATTCTGCTGGCGATCGTGACGCTGATCGTTGGATACTGGTTGCTGTTTGGCAGCGGCCAGCGCGTGTTGGGCCAGCTCTATATCAGCGGAAATCCCGCCACATATGTTGAGCTGGGTGGGGAAGCGGACGCGGCAGGCAACTACGAAGAGGCGGGCGCGTATTACCTGCGGGCGCTGGAACTCGACCCCTCTGACCGTACAACGGCGATCAATGCCGCCAACGCCTATATCCGCGCCGGTAATTCCGGCCGCGCGGCCACGGCGTTGGAATACCTGATTGCCATCGACCCTTACGATATTGCCCCTTACACGACGCTGAAGCAACTCTATCCCGACCCGGCCTCGCGCCCGCAGAGCGTTTCCCAGCTCTTGCAACAGGGATATCAGAATACGGGCGACGCCAGCCTGCTGGATTAAGGCAAACCCGGAAGGATTGCCTATCCCTGCTGCGCGGTAGAGGAAACGCCGCTTTGGTTCGGCGCTGTGCTGCGCCCGCGCCGCTTTGTTTGTAGGGAAGTGTGCGCGCTTGTGCAGGATGCCCCTGATTCCTGACCGGGAATCGGGGCATTTTTCATGAGAACCAGCTGATTTTGGATGATTGCGATTTTGACATTTCATTTTTGCGCGTTTTATCCAAAATTCACTGAACCCCTTGACAAAACCGTCTGGCCATGGTATTCTGAGAAAAACGCGACGACCGGAAACAAGTACGGCAGGGCGTGGCCTTCAGAGAGCCGCCGGGTGGTGCGAGGCGGCAGGCAGCCAGGCAGGGAATACATTCCGAGAGCGGCGCACTGAAAGGGGTCCCCCGAGTAGGCTGCGACGGGTTCGCCCGTGAACGCGATAGGGTATGTTTGTACCCGACGAGGGTGTTTGCCGTGAGGCGGCGCCGAATTGAGGTGGTACCGCGGGTTTAAGCCCGTCCTCAGCAATTCGATTTGCGGAGGACGGGCTTTCTGCATGCCTCCGCCACAAAGGAGGAGATCGCATGGCGATCAAACTGGCTCTGTTGGTGGTGTTCTTTGCGATCATGCTGGCGGTGGGTATCCGCTGCAGGCGGCACGCGACCGACGTAAACGGCTTCGTGCTGGGCGGACGCTCGGTAGGCGCGTGGCTGACGGCCTTTGCCTACGGCACATCGTATTTTTCGGCGGTCATCTTCGTCGGTTACGCGGGGCAGTTTGGCTGGCGCTTTGGCGTGGCATCCACGTGGATTGGCCTGGGCAACGCCTTTTTGGGTTCGCTGCTTGCCTGGGTGGTGCTGGGACGGCGCACGCGGCTGATGAGCCAGCATTTGGACAGCGCCACCATGCCGGAGTTTTTCGGCAAGCGCTTCGGTTCCAAAGGGCTGAAGATCGGCGCTTCGATCATCGTCTTTATCTTTCTGATCCCCTATACGGCCTCGCTGTACAACGGCCTTTCCCGCCTGTTTGGCATGGCGTTTAACATCGACTATACCGTATGCATCATCCTCATGGCCGCGCTTACTTGCGTGTATGTGGTCGCAGGCGGTTATATGGCCACGGCCATCAATGATTTTATCCAGGGCATCATCATGCTGGGCGGCATTGTGGTGGTGGTGCTGGCAGTGCTCAATGAAAACGGCGGCTTTATGGCGGCCATGGACGCGCTTGCCCGCGTGGAGGACGCCTCTGTCACCACCACCCCGGGCGCGTTTACATCCTTCTTCGGCCCCAAGCCGCTGGAGCTGCTCGGCGTGGTCATTCTCACCTCGCTGGGCACATGGGGCCTGCCGCAGATGGTGCAGAAGTTCTACGCCATCCGCTCGGAAAAGGCCATTCACAAAGGCACGATCATTTCCACGCTGTTTGCCATCGTGGTGGCGGGCGGCTGTTACTTCCTGGGCGGCTTTGGACGGCTCTATGGCGACCGCGTGAATGTGGCTGTGGACGGCTACGACGCCATTATCCCGGCCATGCTGGAAAACCTTTCCCCGCTGCTGATTGGCATCGTGGTCATTCTGGTGCTCTCGGCTTCCATGTCCACGCTCTCCAGCCTGGTCATGGCCTCCAGCTCCACGCTGACGCTGGATTTGCTCAAGGACAATATCATCAAGGACCTGAACGAGAAAAAGCAAGTGCTGGTCATGCGCGCCCTGATTGTGGTGTTCATCGCCATCTCCGTGGTCATTGCCATTGTGCAGCACACCAGCAACATCACGTTCATTGCCCAGCTCATGGGTGTCTCCTGGGGCGCGCTGGCGGGCGCGTTCCTGGCCCCGTTCCTCTATGGCCTTTACTGGAAGTGCACCACGCGCGCGGCGGTGTGGGTCAGCTTTATCTTTGGCGCGGGCGTGATGACGCTCAACCTGCTCTGCCCGTCTATCTTCCCGCCGCTTTTGCAGTCGCCCATCAACTGCGGCGCGTTCGCCATGGTGGCGGGGCTGGTGCTGGTGCCGCTGGTGAGCCTCGTTACCCCGAAGCCGGAGAGGGAATTGACCGACGGTGCCTTCGCCTGCTACGAAACCAAAGTAACCGTGCCGGTAAAGCGTTCTCTGGGGGATTGACGATTCCCTGCCTCCTCGTGATATAATGAAAGCACAGGCTTACGCGCGGGAGAGAATAGCAATGGTGAGCAGGGAAAAACGAGTCGGGTTTCTGAAAGCAACGCTGACGGTGTTTGTTGTGATGTTCGTCCTGTATGGCGTCATTTTCGCAATAACGCCCCGGGAGGCGGTGCGCGGAACCGACTGGTTGGTGCAAAGCGACGCTTTTCCGCTCTGGGCAGGGCTGCTTGGCGGGCTTGTGTGCAGTGCCATGGCCGGCGCGGGCATACTCATTGTGCGCTTCATGGCGGGCAAGCCCCGGCGCTTCAAGGTTGTGGCAGTTGTGGCGTGGCCAGTGACCGTGAGCTGCTTCGTTTTCATGGTTTTTTGCGTCTATCTGCCATATCAGGTCTACAACCTCGTCAAAATCATCCGCGGAACGTAAAAAACGCCGCCCTCGAAACAACGGGGGCGGCGCGGTTTATAGACTCAGATTTCCTTTTCGACAACTTCTCCGCTTTGCAGCGAGGCAGGCACGTCGATGGCGCGCTGGTTTTTCGAGCCGCGAAAGCGCATATCCAGCGTGCGCTCGGCGAGCAGGAAGGGGCCGTCGATGAGCACGTCCAGCTCGTCAAGCAAGGCGCGCATGGCTGGATCTTTCAGGGTTTCCTCATAGAGATAGCCCGTGTATGCCCATACGTTCAGGCCGCTTTCATGCGCGGCGCGGGCGAGCACGGCGCAGGGTTCCGGCTGGCAGAAGGGGTCGCCGCCGGTTAGAGTAATGCCGTCCAGCAGGGGATTTGCGCGGAATTGGGCGATGATGCCGTCCGTATCCGCGTCCTGCCCGCCGTCAAAAGCGTGCGTTTGCGGGTTGTGGCAGCCGGGACAGGCGTGCGGGCAACCTTGCGTAAAAATAGCGAAGCGGAAGCCCGGGCCGTCTACAATGGAATCATTCACCAATCCGGCAATGCGTATTTTCATGCCCCGGCCTCCCTCTTTGCGGCGCTTTTCCCGGCCAACGCGCCGGTGGAAAAGGCGATTTGCAGATTAAAACCCCCGGTGGTCGCGTCCAAATCCAGCATTTCCCCAGCGAAATACAGCCCTGGCAGGCGCTTGGATTCCATGGTCGAGGGGTTGACGTCGCGCACGCTCACGCCGCCCCGGGTGATGATGGCCTCGGAGAAGCCGCGCAGTTTCAGCGGGGTGAGCGGCAAGGCCTTGAGAAGCCCCCGCAGCGTCGCGCGCTGCTCGTGCGTCAGGGCGTTGGCGGGCAGGGCGGGGGAGAGGCCGGCCAGTTCCAGGATTGTCAGCGCCAGGTTGTGCGGGGCCAATCCGTCCATTACGGTGATGAGCTGCTTGCGGGAAAGCTCGCGCAAATCGCGCACCATGCGCGCGTCCAACGTGCCGTCGTCCAGCGCCGGTTTTAAGTCGATGGCCAGCCGCACGCCGGACAAGTCCTCCGGCAGCAGGCTGGAAAGCGTCAGTACCAGCGGCCCGGAAATGCCAAAGTGCGTAAAGAGCATTTCGCCCTGTTCGGCAAAGATGCGCCTTTCCTTTTTGCCCCCGGCAACGTAGGCAAACAGCTTTACATTGCGCAAAGAGAGCCCCGAAAGCGCCCCCGGCCACGTTTCAACCGTTTCAATGGGCACCAGCGCAGGCAAAGGCGCGCTCAGGGCGTGCCCTGTTTCTTCGGCCATGCGCAAACCGTCGCCCGTAGAGCCGGTGGATGGATAGCTCAGCCCGCCGGTGGCGAGCACCACCGCGTCCGCCGTCAGGCGCGCGCCGCCCTCCAGCTCCACGCCGCGCGCACGCCCGCCTTCGCACAACAGGCGCGAAACGCGCGCGTTCAGCTTTACTTCCACGCCCAGGCGCTCAAGTTCCCGGGCAAGCGTACTGGTCACGTCGCTGGCCTTGTCCGAAGCGGGAAATACGCGCTCGCCGCGCTCGGTCTTGAGCGGCAGCCCCAGGCTTTCCATCAGGGACATCAGCCCCATGTTGTCAAGCGCCGCCAGCGAGGCGTACAAAAAGCGCGGGTTGCGCAGTATATGGCGCATGAACGCTTCGGCGTCGCAGGCGTTGGTGAGGTTGCAACGACCCTTGCCGGTGATGTAAATCTTTTTCCCCAGTTTTTCATTGCGCTCCAGCAGCGTTACGCGCGCGCCGCCACGCGCGGCAAACAGCGCGGCCATCAAACCGGCCGCGCCGCCTCCAACAATCAAAACAGATGCCTGCATTTTATTCCCCGCTCTTGGCAAGATACACGTCGTAGTTGCTCCAGATCTTTTCCAGTTCCGCGAAGTGTTCGGAAACCTCCTGGCGCCGCCGCTGGCTCAGGGCCACAATCAGCGCGTTGATGAGCGAGAGAGGCGCGGCGAGCGAATCCACAAACGAGGCCATATCGCTCTTGGCCATCAGGCACACATCTGCCGTGGAATGCAGCGGCGAGAGCGGGCCATCGGTAATGGCGATGAGCGAGGCGCCGCGCGAATGGGCGAATTCCATCGCCTCGATGGTGCGCGCGGTGTAGCGGGGGAAGGAAATGCCGATAAGCAGGTCGCCCTCCCCAATGCGCGAGAGCTGCTCGAAAACGTCGCTGATGCCGGAAGTGACTTCGTTGACATTGGAGAAGATGAAGTTCAGATAATGCACGAAAAATTCCGCGATCGGCGCGGAGGCACGCAGGCCCATTACGTAGATGGAACGCGCCTGTATGATGCGGTCGATGGCCTTTTCAAAGGCGTTTAAGTCCAGCTCGTCCAATGTGGAGCGTATGTTCATGATATCCGCCTTGAGCACTTTGTTGAGCACCTGGGCATGGTCCATATCCGAGGTCATTTCAAAGCGTTGCGACGCGGTAAGGCGATGGCGAATCAGCTCCTGCAGGGCCTTTTGCAGCTGCGGATAGCCCGAATACCCAAGCGCTGCCGCAAAGCGGACGACGGTGGACTCCGAAACGCCGACGTATTCGCCGAGCTTGGAGGCCGTCATAAACACGACTTTGTCATAATGCGATACAATACATTCGGCAATACGTCGATGGCTTTTCGAAAGCTTCTTGCCGCTGTGGTTGAGGCGTTGGATCAATTCCTGCGCGTTTTCCAAGGTCAATACCCTCCCCTTCACGCCTTTCCGTGACAATACACACAGAGTATACCCTTTTTTGCGCAGATTTGCAAGGGGAAATTGAAAATTAAGCATATAAGTTCGGAAACTGCGCAGATTCTTTGCCGAAAATGTATTATTTGGCAAGGGTAATTCATTTTTTGGAACGGTATTGCCGCCCCATCAACCTTGGGTGGGCCGGATTGACAGGCCGGCGAAAGCCGTGATATAATGGATACCCAATCTTTTGAAAGGGACGGATGCGCATGTCGTTTGTGGAGCTATTGCTCATTGCCGTAGGCCTTTCGATGGACGCGTTTGCGGTCGCGGTCTGCCGCGGGCTGGAAATGCGGAAGATCAACTACCGGCAAGCCCTGCTGATAGCCCTGTTTTTCGGCGGTTTCCAGGCCTTGATGCCGGCGGTGGGCTACTTGCTCGGCGCCGGTTTTGCGCAGTACATAAACAATTTTGACCACTGGATCGCCTTTGTGCTGCTGGCTTTCATCGGTGGCAAGATGATCTGGGAAGCTTTGCACGAGGGCGGGGAAGAGCACGCCGAGGCATTAAATTTGAAAATGCTTTTGATGATGGCCGTGGCTACGAGCATCGACGCCCTGGCCGTGGGCATCACATTCGCCTTCCTGAAGGTGGACATCCTTTCTTCGGCGGCGTTGATTGGCGTGACGACGTTCATCCTTTCCTTCGCGGGCGTTTGCGTAGGCAACCGCTTCGGCGCGCGCTACAAGAAAAAGGCTGAGATCGTCGGCGGCGTTGTACTGATCCTCATCGGGGTGAAAATCCTGCTGGAGCATTTGGGAATCCTGGTACTGTAAGAACGGCGCACAAAAGAGCCTTGCGCCCAGAGCGAAGAGGTGCACAAAATGAAAAAAGAGGGCATAAGAATCCCTTCAATCGCGGCCAAGGTCTTTGTCTTTTCCTTCCTGGGTGCGGGGGCCTGCGCCTGCCTGGTTTTGACGGTGCTGTACGCGCTGTGGGGAGAGTTTGTGACGGCCGCTTTCACGGTGGTCGGCATGGTGGTGTTTATCGCCGGGATCAGGTTTGAAAAGCGGATGGGCGACGACCACTACCGGCTGGACGAGGCGGGAATACAGATTGTCCGCGACAGGAAAACCACGGACTTTATCCCCTGGAAAGACATGACGGGCGTCGTCATTCGCCACGCGCCCTACAAGGGACAGAACTGGATGTACTTTGAATTTCGCATGCGGAAGCTGGAGGATGGCGTTTGCGTTGAGGACAAGCGTGTCTCCATCCCATCGCCCATTTTGCGCTCAAAGCGCGCTTTGATACTTAATCAGATAAGCAGGCATGAACTGAACGAAGAAGCGTAGCGTCCCGAACGCCGCCCATCAGGCCGTTATCCGGCGAAAAGCGCGGCGGAATCCAAATCAGCGAGCCTGGCCGGTTGGCCAGGCTCGCGTTGTATATTCCCTTTTCAGCCCAAATCCTCCAGCGTCGGCGGATTGCAGCGGCTGCACGGGGGTTTGTCCATTTCGATGGCTTCATACAGCGTGCGCGCGGGTGCGCCGCTCATGCCGTAGCAGGAACTTTCAGCGTGGTAGCCCACCGAACCGTCGTAGAAGTAGACGGTGACGTCCCGCGCCAGCTCCAGAAGCGCTTCTTCGTCCAAGGTTTGCGCCTCGGACGCGCCGTCCGCCAGGGCGTTCGCGCCGCAGGCGGCGCAGGGGACGCACTGCGCGTCCACGGCGTCCTCCAACGTCATCAGGGAGGTGGTGTCTACAAAGGAAGAACATTCGTCGCTGATGTGATAGACGGAATCCTCATCCACCCAGACCACATTTTCCGACTCCAACAGCTCCGCGGCGGGGGCGCCGCAGTCCGGGCAGGGTTCAAAGCCGTCCTCCACGGACTGGGCAAACGTGTATTCCTGCGCGTCGCGCATGCCGGAGCAAGTGGCAGTGGTATGATACCAGCGGCCGTTTTCGGTATGGTAGACGATGAAGTCCCCGGCGGGCTTGGCTTCCACGGTTTCACCCTCGGGCAGTTCGGCCGCGGGCGTGGGCGTCGGCATCGCTCGCGCGGGTTGGGGCGTGGCCTGTGTTTCTTCCGCGCCGGTGACGGCCGGCTCTGCCGAAACCGTTGACACAGGCTCCGTCGAAGGCTGCGCTTCCGCTTCAGCGGTGGCCTGCGGCGTGCCGGTTGCCTCCGGTTCGCCGGTTGCCTGCGGAAGCTCCGACGGCTCTGCGCTCGGTTCAGCCTCTGCGCTGGCCTGCGGGCGCGTCGTGGGCGTGGGGTAGGGAGTAGAACTTGCTTCCGGAGCGCCGCTTTCAGCCCCGTTCATCCCGGCGCGCGCCAGTGCCAGTCCGGAAACGGCCAGTTCAGCCGCGCTGGGCGCATCCGACGGTTCCGGGGTGGCGAACAGGCGGGTGATGGGGGTTGTTGCCGGCGTCGCGGAGGGCTGCGCTGTTTGCGCGGGAGCGGAGGCGCCTGGCGTTTCTTCCGGAGCATCGGTCGCTTCCAATCCGGTCGAGGGCGTTTGTTCATCTCCGGCGGGGAACAGGCCGCCCACCCAGTTGCGAACGTTCTCGGCCAGCGCTACGCCTGCTTCCAGGCCATCAGCGGTTTTGCTCAACGCGAAATTGCCCACGGAATAGCCCACCGTGCGCATATTGCCCCAGGCGTCGCCCGAACGCTCGGAGAACGTCTGCCAGGCAATTTCCAGATCTGCGCCGACAGTGGCAATCAGATCGTTGGCGTCATCCTGGAAGCGTTGGAACTGCTCGTTGTTGGTCGGTACGGTCAAAAGCGCCAGCACGAGGCAGCAGAACACCGCCAACGTGGCTGCGCTCCACAAAATTTTCCCCCCAACCTTGCAGCGCAAACGGCGGTTCCAGATCAAAAACAGGCCCACCGGCCACAGCAGGATGGAAACCAGCAGCGTCAAAACCAGATACGCATAGCGCGTGCGCCGGCGTTTCGGCTTGCGGGGCCGCTGGGTATAATTGTAACTGGGGCGCTTTTCCGAGCGCATCATGTAATTCCGCCCGCCTCTGCGCGCAAAGAGCTGAAGACGGATACGGTCGAATCCAAACATGCACTTCACCTGCCATTTATGTCGAATCGCCGCCACAATAATCACAGTTACCTTTATTATAGCAGAAGCGGCGCAAATACTCAAACGACAACATTGTGACGGAAACATGATGACCATCCGACGCCGCCCGAAAAGGCGAATTCAAGGGAAAGGGGAGAAAAATTAACGAAATTTAAGGCAGGAAAAAAGATTTGGATGGAGAAACTTTGAAGTTGGACGTGATTGAGTTTGTGGATGTAAGTCCAATAAAGTTCTGGAGGGAAAAATATGAGTGTGGAACGCAATTTGCCCATCGTTCGTGAGCGAAAGCTGGCGATCCTGAAGGGCGACCCGGAGCTTTGCGACAAGCAGAAAAAAGCCGGAAAGCTCTTGGCCAGGGAGCGCGTGGCACAGCTGTTGGACGCGGCGAGTTTTGTTGAACTCGACGTGCTCAACGCCGAGGCTGGCGTCGTTACCGGCTATGGGTTGATCGACGAAAAGCCCGTATATGTTTACGCGCAGGATTTCACCGTCAAAGGTGGCTCTGTCGGCGCGCAGCACGCCAAGAAGATTCTCAAGGTTATGGAGCTTGCCGAAAAGACCGGCGCGCCCCTGGTCGCCATCCTTGATACTGCCGGCGCACGGCTGGATGAGGGCCTGGACGCCATGAACGCCTACGCCATGATCGCCGGCCGCGTCAGCGCGCTTTCCGGCGTTGTGCCGCAGGTGGCGTTGGTGCTGGGCCAGTGCGGCGGCATCGCCTCCGCCATTGCCGGCATGAGCGATTTTGTGGTCATGAGCAAAAACGGCAGCCTGTTTGTCAACGGCCCGCGCGTGGTTTCCGCGGTCGCCGGCAAGCAGCTTGATATGGAAGCCATTGGCGGATCTTCCGCTTCCGTGCGTTCGGGCATGGCCCAGCTCACCGCCGAGACGGACGAGGAAGCCATTGCCATGGCCCGCAAGGTTGTTGCCATGCTGCCGGCCAACAACATGGACGAAGCGGTCGATCTTCCGCGCGATGATATGAACCGCGAACTACCGGCGCTCAACGCCATCGAAAAGCTCGACGACGTGCGTGACCTTCTGCGCGGCGTGGCCGATTTGGGCGACATCGTGGAACTGGGCGAGGAATTCGCGCCTTCCATGGTGACGGCGCTGGGCAAAATCGGTGGCACCACCGTCGGCTTTATCGCCAACCAGGCCGCCAAGGATGAGGGCCGCCTGACCGTATACGGCTGCAAGAAGGCCGCCCGCTTTGCCGCTTTCTGCGATTGCTTCTCCATCCCGATCATCACTGTGGTCGATTCCATGGGCATGAAGATTTCCACCGCCCCGCAGGGCGAGCTTTCCCGCGCTGGCGCGCAGCTTCTGTTTGCCCTGAGCGAAGCCACCACGCCGCGCGTGGCGCTGGTCGTTGGCCAGGCCATCGGCATGAGCTATGCGTCGCTGGCCTCCCGCGCCGTTTCGGATATGGTTTACGCCTGGCCGGGCAGCGTGTTTTCCCCGGTGAGCGCGCAGATCGCCGCGCAGCTCCTCTACGCCGACGAGATGCAGGGCGCTGAGGATCCCTATGCCAAGCGCGCTGAGTTGGAGCAGCGTTACATGGACGATGTGGCCGACGCGGTCAACGCCGCCAAGCAGGGCTACGTCGACGACGTAATTGAGCCTGCCGTCACCCGCCAGATGCTTTGCTCTGCGATTGAAATGCTCTCTGGCAAGCGCGACTCGAGGCCCGCCAAGAAGCACGGCAATATGCCGCTGTAAGCAGAGGAGGGTTTCCATGAGCATTTTGGGTGAGTCCTTTTCCGTGATGGGTATCGGCCTGGTAATGGTATTCCTGGGCCTGATTATCCTCATTGCCTTTGTCTATTTGATTGCCGCGGCCCTGGGTGGCCGCGAAAAGAAGGATGACGGGCGCAGCGCTGAGGTTTCGGCTCCGGCGGCTCCCGCGCCCGCCCCTGTCCCTGTGCCCGCGCCGGTAGCCGCGCAGGGCATTGACCCGCAGGTTGTGGCTGTTATTGCCGCGGCGGTTGCCGCGATGGATGCAAACGGCAAGCCGCTGGTTATCCGTTCGATTCGCCGCGCGCCCGGCTGGAACCGCGCCGCGCGTACCGAGCAGGTCTACCGCTTTTAATTTGAACCTGAGATTAATGCTTTAGGAGGAACAGTTATGCGCAAGTTCTCTATTACCGTAAACGGTCAGGCCTACGAGGTCGAGGTCGAAGAAATCGGCGGCGCGCCCATGTATGCGGCTGCGCCTGCATATGCTCCGGCGCCCGCGTACGCGCCCGCGCCTGCCCCCGTTGCTCCGGCGGCTGCGCCCGCCCCGGCTCCGGCTCCGGCCCCGGCCGCCGCCGCGCCCGCGCCCGCTGCGAAGCCCGCTCCCGCTCCGGCCCCGGCTGCTCCCGCCGCTGCTGGCGGAGAACCCGTCAAGTCCCCGATGCCTGGCAATATCCTTGATGTGCGCGTCAGCGCCGGTCAGGCCGTCAAGAAGGGCGACGTGTTGCTGATCCTCGAGGCCATGAAGATGGAAAACGAGATCCTTGCTGCGCGTGATGGCGTGGTTGCTTCCGTGGCGGTCGCCAAGGGCGCAACCGTCAATTCCGGTGATGTGTTGCTGACGTTGAACTAATGCGCTTTAGGCGCGCCGGGCGGACGGTTGCCCGCCCCGGCGCGCCTAAATGTCCGGCTATATGGAAAGTTCAACCAAGCAACCAGGAGGTTTTTTCATGTTTAAGAAGGTTAAGCGCACGCGCGCGTTTGTGTGCTTGCTGCTTATGTGCTCTCTGTTGGTGGCATGGGGATTTGCGGAGGACGCGCTGACGCCAACAGTAACGGAAAATGGTTCTGTTGAGACCCCTGCACCGGAAGAAGACGTTTCCGGCGCCTTGGATGCTCCTGCCGAGGATACTTTGGAGCGTGATCTTGCCGCCGCGAATGGGGAAACGGATTTTGCGGGCGGCACGGTTCGTGTGATTGAGACGCAAGAGGCCGAGGAGACCGCAAGCATCGACTTCCTCAGCGGCTTGGCAGCGATTTGGGAATCTACCGGCCTTGCCAACGGCGAATGGCAGCAGTATGTGATGATCGTGGTTGCCTGCGTGCTTTTGTATCTGGCCATCGTCAAGGGCTTCGAGCCGCTGCTTTTGCTGCCCATTGCTTTTGGCATGCTGCTGGCGAACCTGCCGTTGGGCGGTTTGATGGATGATCCCAGCTTCAAGTACTTTGCCACGTTGCAGGAGGCGCAGAATTACGCGGCTCCTTATGGCAAGGAAGTTACCATGGTTTCCAAGATGTTCTGGGATGTCGGCGGCCAGGTGTTCACCACGGAGGCCGATGCCTTGGCGGCGGGCTTTGACGCTTCGCTGGCTACCTGTTCCCGCTATTTCCGCGATCTGTATCAGGTGGCGGATGCCAATGGCGGCCTGTTCTACTATCTCTATCAGGGCGTGAAATTGGGCATCTATCCGCCGCTCATCTTCATGGGCGTGGGCGCAATGACCGACTTTGCCCCCCTGATCGCCAACCCGAAGTCCCTGCTGTTGGGCGCGGCGGCGCAATTGGGTATCTTCATTGCCTTTATCCTGGCGCGCCTGCTTGGCTTCACCTCTGCTGAGGCCAGTTCCATCGGCATCATCGGCGGCGCGGACGGCCCCACGGCCATCTTCGTCACCACCAAGCTCGCCCCGCACCTGCTGGGCGCAATCGCCGTGGCCGCATACAGCTACATGGCGTTGGTGCCGGTCATCCAGCCGCCCATCATGCGCGCGTTGACCACCAAGAAGGAGCGCTCCATCGTCATGCAGCAGCTGCGCCCGGTCAGCAAGCGTGAGCTGGTAATCTTCCCGATTGCCGTGACGCTGATCGTGTCCCTGCTCCTGCCCTCGGCGGCCCCGCTGATTGGCATGCTGATGTTCGGCAACCTCCTGCGCGTTTCCGGCGTCACCGAGCGCCTGTCCAAGACTGCGCAGAACGAGCTGATGAATATCGTCACCATCTTCCTGGGTCTTACCGTCGGCGCGACCACGAAGGGCTCCACCTTCCTCACCGCCAACACGCTGTTTATCCTCTTGTTGGGCGTCATCGCCTTTATGGGCGGCACTGCCGGCGGCGTGTTGCTGGGCAAGCTGATGTGCAAGCTCACCGGCGGCAAGATCAATCCCCTCATCGGTTCCGCGGGCGTGTCCGCCGTGCCGATGGCGGCGCGCGTTTCCCAGAAGGAGGCGCAGCGCGAAAACCCTGGCAACTTCCTGCTGATGCACGCCATGGGCCCGAACGTGGCCGGCGTTATCGGTTCGGCGGTGGCGGCGGGCGTATTCATTGCCTTGTTTGGCTGATTCGCCCCGCCCCGCCCGGGGTATCCATTTTATATAGGAGGAAAAGACCATGGCGAAGGTTTTGGTTACCGATACGATTCTCCGTGACGCGCACCAGTCTCAGGCCGCAACCCGTATGCGCACCGAAGACATGCTGCCCGCCTGCGAGATTCTCGACAAGATCGGCTATTATTCCCTGGAGTGCTGGGGCGGCGCCACGTTTGACAGCTGCCTGCGCTTTTTGAACGAAGACCCGTGGGAGCGCCTGCGCAAGCTGCGCAAGGCCCTGCCCAACACCAAGCTGCAAATGCTCTTCCGCGGCCAGAACATCCTCGGCTACAAGCACTATGCCGACGACGTGGTGGAGGAGTTTGTGCGCCTGTCGATTAAGAACGGCATTGATATCATCCGCATTTTCGACGCCCTCAACGACGTGCGCAACCTGGAAACGGCCATCAAGGCCACCAAGAAGTACGGCGGCATCTGCGAAGTGGCTATGAGCTACACCGTCAGCCCCGTGCACACCGAGGACTATTTCGTCAAGCTCGCCAAGGAGATTGAGGAGCTGGGCGCGGACACCATCTGCATCAAGGACATGGCCAACCTGCTGCTGCCCTACAAGGCCTACAGCTTGGTCAAGCGCCTCAAGGAGAACGTAAAGATCCCCATCCACCTGCACACGCACAATACTTCGGGCACGGGCGATATGACCCTGCTTAAGGCCATCGAGGCGGGCGTGGATATCGTCGATACCGCCCTTTCCCCGCTGGGCAACGGCACCTCCCAGCCGGCCACCGAGCCGCTGGTCGCCACCCTGCAGGGCACGGAGTACGATACCGGCCTGGATTTGAACCTCATGTCCCAGGCGGCGGTGCATTTCCGCAAGGTCGCCGACAAGCTCAAGGCAGAGGGCTTCCTCGATCCCAAGGTGCTGTCCGTGGATATCAACACGCTGCTTTATCAGGTGCCGGGCGGCATGCTCTCCAACCTCATCAGCCAGCTCAAGCAGGCCAATGCCTCCGACAAGTTCTACGAGGTGCTGGCGGAAGTGCCGCGCGTGCGCGAGGACTTCGGTTATCCGCCGCTGGTCACGCCCACCAGCCAGATCGTTGGCACGCAGGCCGTGATGAACGTGTTGGGCGGCGAGCGCTACAAGCTCAACCCCAAGGAGTCCCAGGCTCTGATGCGCGGCGAGTACGGCCGTCTGCCGGCCCCGGTGAACGAGGAAGTGCGCCGCAAGGTCATCGGCAACGCCAAGGTTATCACCCATCGCCCCGCCGACGACATTGCGCCGGAGCTGGAGAAATACCGCAAGGAAATCGGCCAGTATATCACCCAGGAAGAGGACGTGCTCACCTACGCCCTGTTCCCGCAGGTGGCCACCAAGTTCTTCGAGTACCGTCAGGCCCAGCAGCTCAAGCTGGACAACTCCCTGCTGGACAAGGAGAACCACGTGCTGCCCGTCTAAGCGGCACGGCAACCCCGTATACGCCCCGCGCTTTCATAGCGCGGGGCAGACTGTCAAAAACCAAAGGGAGAGCGCGAGAGGGCCGAAGCCCTTTCGCGCTTCAATCGTTCCCGGCGGCTTGTACGGCGGGAACGGGGCGATTTTTGCGTCGGGAAATTTTATTTCCCAGAGCAAAAATCGCTTCCTTGCAATTTTCGCTTGTGCCGCAAAGCGGCGCGAGCGAAAATTGGAGAGGGTGGTCGCGGCGGGGGAGTATCTCCCCCGTCCGCCAGCTTGTCAAAAATCCTTTTTTGACAAGCTGCCCCGCGCTTTCATAGCGCGGGGTTGTGTATTGAAAGGGGTTCACATCCAGTTAACGTCCATGCTGTATAATAGTGGGAGACAAATTGGGAGGGACATCATGGCAAAGACCTATTCCGCCACCGACATACAGGTGCTTGAGGGCCTGGACGCGGTGCGCATGCGCCCGGGCATGTACATCGGCTCCACCGGCCCGCGCGGTTTGCACCATCTGATTTGGGAGATCGTTGATAACGCCATCGACGAGGCTTCCAACGGCTACGCCACGGAAATCAGCGTAGCGCTGAAAAAGGACGGCTCCTGCGAGGTAACGGACAACGGCCGCGGCATTCCCGTGGACATCCACCCGCAGTTGGGCGTGTCGGGGGTGGAGGTCGTCTATACGCAGTTGCACGCCGGCGGCAAGTTCAACAACAAAAACTACGCCTATTCCGGCGGCCTGCACGGCGTGGGCGCCTCGGTGGTCAACGCCCTCTCCGAGTGGGTGACGGTGGATGTGTACCGCGATTACAGCCACTATCAGATCCGCTTTGAATCCGTGGAGGACAAAAAGACCGGCAAAATCATCTCCGGCCGCCCGGTCGCGCCGCTGGAGAAGGTGGGCAACACCCGCAAGCGCGGCACGCAGGTGTGCTTTAAGCCCGATCCGCGTGTGTTTGAGGATACGCATTTCAACGGCGATATCGTGCGCCGCCGTGTGCGTGAATTGGCTTATCTCAACAAGGGTGTGCGCTTTGTGTTCATCGACGAGCGCGAAAAGGACGAAGAGCGCCGCCGCCGCGAATACTGCTATGAGGGCGGTTTGGCGGATTTCGTGCGCTACCTGAATACGGATAAAAACGCCATTACCGAGCCGATTACCTTCGAAGGCCGCAGGGACGGCACGCTTCTGCGCGTGGCTATCCAGTATACGGATTCCTACACTGAAAACATCTATTCCTTTGTCAACAACGTGCCCACCGGCGAGGGCGGCACGCACGAAACCGGCTTCAAGGCCGCCGTCACCAAGGCGTTCAACGACTACGCCCGCCGCGTCGGCCTGCTCAAGGAAAAGGACAACAACCTCTCCGGCGAGGACTTCCGCGAGGGCATGACCGCCGTAGTCTACGCCGGCGTGCAGAAGCCCCAGTTCGAGGGCCAGACCAAGGGACGGCTGGGCAATACCGAGGTGCGCCCCATTGTGGAGGCCATCTGTCTGGAGCAGCTTTCCATCTTCCTGGACGACCTTAAAAACCAGGAAGTCGCCCAGCACATCGTAGAAAAGGCAGTGAAAGCCGCCAAGGTGCGCGAGGCTACGCGCAAGGCGCGCGACGTGGCCCGGCAGAAAAACCAGCTCGAGGCCGCGCCACTGGTGGGCAAGCTGTCCAGTTGCACGGGCCGCAACTGGAAGGAAAACGAGCTGTTTATCGTTGAGGGCGATTCCGCTGGCGGCAGCGCCAAGCAGGGCCGCGACCGGCGCTTTCAGGCCATACTGCCCCTGCGCGGCAAGCCCCTCAACGCCGAGAAAAAGCGCATCGACCAGGTGTTGGCCAACGAGGAATTCCGCTCCATCATCACTGCGCTGGGCACAGGCATTGGCGAGGACTTCGACCTTTCGCACCTG
The DNA here is from genome assembly GCA_018712945.1 of Candidatus Pullichristensenella stercorigallinarum. Lineage (GTDB taxonomy): Bacteria > Bacillota > Clostridia > Christensenellales > Aristaeellaceae > Pullichristensenella > Pullichristensenella stercorigallinarum. Next base: position 42,613 of record DVFZ01000097.1, read on the forward strand.
AAGTACAACCGTGTCATCATCCTTTCGGACGCCGACCAGGATGGCGCGCACATCCGCGCCATATTGCTCACCTTCTTCTTCCGCTATATGCGCGAACTGGTGACCGACGGCCACGTCTATATCGGAATGCCGCCGCTCTATTGCGCCAGAAAGGGCGAGCAACACATCTACTGTTTCGACGATAAGGAGCTGGCCAGGGCCACGAAGAAGCTCGGCCGCGGTTACAGCGTGCAGCGCTACAAGGGCCTGGGCGAGATGAACCCCGAGCAGCTCTGGGAAACCACCATGAACCCCAACGGCCGCAAGATGGTGCAGGTCACCATCGACGATCTGGCCGAGGCCGACCGCCGCGTCACCGTGCTGATGGGCGACAAGGTGGACCCGCGCCGCGAGTACATCCAGTACTACGCCAATTTCAACCACGAAGACAATTTCGAGCCGGTCGGCGAAGGAGAGTAAGGCATGGCGGGAAGGAAAAAGGACGATAAAATCATCTTCTCCGAGCAGATTGTGCAAAAGTCCATGGAGGACGTGATGCACGATTCGATGATGCCCTACTCGGAATACGTCATCCTCGAGCGCGCCCTGCCGCGCGTAGAGGACGGCCTCAAGCCCGTGCAGAGGCGCATCCTTTACACCATGCACGAATTGGGCAACACCGCCGACAAGCCGCACCGCAAGTGCGCCCGCATCGTCGGCGACTGCCTGGGTAAATTCCATCCCCATGGCGATATCAGCGTCTACGACGCCCTGGCGCGCATGGCGCAGCCCTTTGTAATGCGCGCGCCGCTGGTGGACGGCCACGGCAACTTCGGCTCCATTGACGGCGACAGCCCAGCGGCGATGCGATACACCGAGGCGCGCATGACCGAGCTTGCCCAGGTGCTCTTGCAGGACATCGACAAGGATACCGTCGGCTTCCACCTCAACTTCGACGATACGCAAAAGGAGCCGGACGTGCTGCCCGGCCGCTTTCCAAACCTGCTGGTCAACGGCGCAAACGGCATCGCCGTGGGCCTGGCCACGAACATCCCGCCGCACAACCTCGGCGAGGTGATTTCCGGCGTGGTGGCGCAGATTGAAAACCCGGACATCACCACCGAAGAACTGATGCAGTATATCCCCGCGCCGGACTTTCCCACCGGCGGCGTGCTTTCCAAAGACGGCGAGCTTCTGGAAGCCTACCGCACCGGCCGCGGCAAGCTCCGCCTGCGGGCCAAGGTGGAAATCGAACCGGCCGCCAACGGCAAGACGCTGCTGGTGATCACCGAGATTCCCTATCAGGTCAACAAGTCGGCGATGCTGGAAAAGATATTGCGCCTGAGTGAAGAAAAGAAATCGCTGCTTTCCGGCATCAACGATATCCGTGACGAGTCCGACCGCCAGGGCATGCGCGCAGTCATCGAATTAAAGCGCGATACAGACCCGGAAAAGGTGCTCAACGTCCTGTATAAGTATTCGGATTTGCAGGTGACGGTGGGCGTGAACATGGTGGCCATCGCGCAGGGCAAACCCGTGCAGCTCGGCCTCAAGGATTTGATCGGCCACTATATCCGCCACCAGAAGGACGTGGTCACCCGCCGCACGCGCCATGAGCTGGAGCAGGCCGAGGCCCGCGCCCATATCCTCGAGGGCCTGATTGTGGCGGTGGACAACCTCGACGAGGTCATTCGCCTCATTCGCGGCAGCAAAACCCCCCGCGAGGCCCGGGACAAGCTGATGGCGCGCTTCGGCCTCACCGAGATTCAGGCCCAGGCGATTCTGGACATGCGCCTGCAACGCCTCACCAACTTGGAAATCCTCACCCTGCGCAAGGAGTATGCGGAGATTGAAAAGCGCGTGGCCTACCTGAAAGGCATTCTCGCCAGCGAGAAGAAGCTCTTGAACGTCATCAAGACTGAACTGCGCGAAATCGGCGAAAAGTACGCCGACGCGCGCCGCACCCGCCTGGTAGACTCCTTCGAGCAAATCGTCATCGAAGAAGAAGCGCCGGTGGCGGACGAGGCCACGGTGGTCGTCACCCGTGCCGGCTTCGTCAAGCGCTTCGCCCGCAAAAGCGCCGAAAAGGCGCTGGAGGGCGCGGAAATGCCGCGCGCCACGTTCGAGGTGATGACCGACGAAAAGCTGCTGTTCATCACCGATACGGGCAACTGCTATCCCATTCCCGTCTCGCAGATTCCCGAGTGCCGGGCCAAGGACCGCGGCCTGCCGCCCGGAGGCCTGTTGGCCGGACTGGAGAAGGACGAGCGCCCCATCTGCGCCCTTGCCCCGGACCGCGAGTGGGCGGGAGAAATCGCCCTGATTACCGAAGGCGGCCTCATCAAGCGCATGGCTGTTTCCGACTTGAATGTGCGCAAGGGGCGCTATGCCGCCATAAATCTGCGCGAGGGCGACAGGCTGGCGACGGTGGTGCCGCCTACGCAGGAGAGCGACCTGCTGGTGGTCACGCGGCAGGGCATGGCCATCCGCTTTGCCCTGTCGGACGTCAGCGTGCTGGGCCGCACGGCGGCGGGCGTCAAGGCCGTGCAGCTCGCCCCGGGCGATCGCGTGGCCGCCTGCTTTGCCCACAGCGGCGAAGGGGAAGTGCTGCTGATTACCGACCGCGGCTATATGAAGCGCTGCCTGCTGCTTGATTTCGACCGCCAGGCGCGCGGCGGCAAGGGGCTGAAGGCCATTACCTTCCTCAAAAACGGCATGAACGGCGAAAACATTGCCGCCGCCCTGCCTGTGCGCGAGGAGCGCGCCTTTACGGTGTTCCAGAAAAGCGGCACGCAAACCACATTCCGTACCGAAGAAATCGCCATCGAAACCCGCGCTGGCAAGGGGCAACCCTATATGCTCGCCGTCATGGGGGATACGGTGGAAGACGTCGTCATGGGCTGAGCGTTTTAATCTTCCCGCCCGCCGCGAACAGAAGCGCGGCGGGCGTTTTTCGGTTTTTTCAGGGAACGCTGCCGGGAAGGAAAGCCTGCTCCCGGAGGGGCGTTCTAATCGCCCTCTAATCCAAACCGAATCCTCTTTGCATGGACGCGCCCTGCCGCGCGTGCTAGAATAGCGGGGAACAGGGAGCGAAATGCCCGGGAAGCAAAAAGCGGGGTTCACCGGCAGAGCGAGGGGAAAGTCCGCAAGATGAGAAGGCAAGAGGAAGCTTTGCGCGCGGGTTTTGCCAGCTCTCCGGGAAGCTGCCCGAGGGGAACGGAGGGGGAAACGCATGGATAGGGTAAAACTTGTCAATATTCCCAATTTGCTGACGCTTGTGCGCATCCTGCTGGTGCCGGTGTTTGTGATTTTGTATTTTGAATTGCCGCTGGCGCGCTGGGCGGCGCTGATTGTATTCATCGCCGCGGCGCTGACCGATATGCTCGATGGCTATCTGGCGCGCAAATGGGGGCAGATCACCTGGTTTGGCAAGCTCTTTGACCCGCTGGCGGACAAGCTGATGACGCTTTCTATGCTGTTCTGCCTGTGCAAAACGGGCGAAATCCCCATTTGGGCGCCGGTGGTGTTCCTGCTCCGCGAGGCATGGATGATCCTTGGCGCCAGCCTGCTCTTCCGCCGCGGCGTGGTGGTAAAAAGCGACGTCCTGGGCAAAGCGGCGACGCTCTGCCTGGTCGTGTCTTTGTGCCTGGTCTACCCATGGCACGCGCTGGAGGGTCTGCGTGCCGCTGGTATAATTCTGCTCTACGTTGCGATGGGGCTTTCGCTGGCGGCTATGGCGCACTATACTTTCGTGGCGCTGAAAGGCCGGAGGCTCAACGCGCAGTAATCATGCGCCCTGACATAGGGCGCATTCGTTTGACATTTTACGAATCTGGACTTATAATGGTTATGAAAATTTTACACAGGAGAGGGAAAGGACTATGTTCGAGAAAAACATAGGTGCAACCATCAAGTCCGTGATCAAGATCATCTGTATCATAGGAATCATCGTATCGCTTATCGCGGGTTTCTCGCTCATTGGGCAGGGCCTTGGAGCCGTAGGATGGTCGGTTTTGCTTGTGGGCG